>CAZVKM010000054.1:0-16437 GCA_964627685.1 uncultured Solibacteraceae bacterium
CGGAGGGGAGCTTCACGGAGGCGGCGGATCCCACCGCCTTCACCTTGCCGCCCTCGATGAGGACGACGCCATCGGCGATGAGGGCGCCCTGGCCCGTGTAGAGCTTTTCAGCGCGCACGGCCAAGCTTTGCCCGGATAGGGCCCCGGCCACGAGCAGGCACAGGAGGGGGGTCTTGGGGGTCATCACAGCTCCTCCGCTTCCAGGGCCAGGATCCAGGTGGGGTCCGCGCTGTCGTGGGTGGCGCCGAGGCCGCCCGTGGCGTACTTGCGGTGCTCGGGGTTGGCGCGGTCGAAGACCCGCTTGCCCTCCACCCAGGTCTCCTCCACGTGGGTGTAAACGCTGAAGGGGTCCCCAGAAAGCACGAGGAAGTCCGCGTCCTTGCCCGCCTTCAGGCTGCCCACCCGATCCTCCACGCCGAGGATCTTGGCGTTGTTGATCGTCATGGCCTTCAAGGCTCCCTCGCGGGTCATGCCCGCACGCACGGCCAGGGCACCCGAGCGCAGGAACCAACGGCTGTCGGTGACCCCATCATCCGTGTGGAAGCCCACCAGGGCTCCGGCCCGCTCCAGGGCGCCGCCCGTGCTCAGACGCGCGTCCTTGGCTTCCAGCTTCCCGCCGGGGCTATCGATGACGATCACGCTGCAGGGGTTCCCGCTCTTGGCGATCTCATCGGCCACCATCCAGCCGTCGCTCAGGTGGTGGAGCACCACCTTGAAGCCGAACTCCTTCTGCAGGCGGAGCACGGTGAGGATGTCGTCGTGCCGGTGGGTGTGGTGATGCACCACCCGCTTGCCCTCCAGCACCTCCACCAGGATCTCCAGGCCCAGGTTCCGCTCCGGCAGCTTCCTGGGATCGCCGCCCGCGGCCTGGATCTTCCGCTGGTACTCCTGGGCCTTCACGAACTGCTCCCGCACCAGGGCCGCGCTCTTGGCCCGGGTGCCCGGGAAGGTTCCGGCCGTGGGTCCCAGGCGCCGGGGGTTGGTGCCGTTGGCCATCTTGAGGCCGCCGAGGTAGCCCGCCCCCAGGCGGCCCAGGGCCAGGTCGTCCACCGTGAGGCCGTTGCGCAGCTTCAGGTAGATGGTCTGCCCACTCAGCAGGTGGCCGCTGCCGGGCATCACGTTCACGGTGGTGATGCCGCCGCTGCGGGCCTTCATCACCTCGGAACTGCGCACGTTGAGCGCATCGGAGATCCGAACTTCCGGCTGGATGGGCGCGCTGCCATCGGCCCCACCGGACTGGGAGACGTGGCTGTGGCTGTCCACCAGGCCCGGCATCACCCACTTGCCCTTCACATCCCGCACCTCAGCGCCGGCTGGGACCGCCACCCTCCCCGCGGCCACCACCTTGCCGCCCTGCACCACCAGGGTGCCGTCCGGGATCTCCGCGCCTTCCATGGTGAGGAGGCGCGCGTGGGTGAAGGCGATGGGCTTCTCCTGGGCCACGAGGCACAGGCTCATCGACCCCAGGAGGAGGGTTCGGAGGGGGATTCGCATGGGAAGGAGCTCCGGGATCAGCCTACGAGATGTCAGGTTCCCCATGCCGCCGTTGGCCCCTACCCTTTGTCCCGCCACCCCTCCAGCACCCGGAAGCGGCTGCCCATCATGCCGGGGAGGGTGAGCTGCAGGAGGTTCTCCATGCGCTTCATGCGGTCGGCGGCGGGGAGGGCGAGCCAGGCCTGCTCCCATTCCATGAGGGGGGCGTGGGTGCGGATCCAGCGGGAAAGCTCCAGGTGGCCGAGGTTCTCCAGCCCCGCCTCGCCGAGCAGCTGCTCCAGGCGGGAGAAGTCCACGTCGGCGGTGAGGTCCGTGGTGCCCAGGTCCTCCCACCACGTCCCGTCCACGGTGTGGCCCTTGTAGCGGCGGAGGTCGGCGCCCTTGGCCAGGAGGCGGTCGGCGCGCTCGCCGTAGTCGACGGCTAGGAAGAGGCCCCGCTGAAGGGGCATAGCGCAGGCGGTCACGAGGGCGGGGAGCCCCTCGGCCCAGATGCTGCCGTCGCCAGGCTCCAGGCCATCGGTGTGGGCCTCGAACCAGGCGGTGGCCTCGCTGGGCTCCGCGGCGTGCCACTCGGGGCCTTGGGCGGTGAGGACCTCCCGGACCCAGCGACCGCCATCCCAGCGCCAGGGCTGAGCGGGCAGCGCATCGAAGAGCTCGTTGCTCAGCACCGCACCGCAGAAGGGCGCGAGGGCTTCACCCTCAGCCACGAAGCGCGCCTGCCCAGAGGACAGCCAGGGGGCCAGGGCGGCCTCCGCGGCGCCGCGGGCGGCGGGGTTGTCGTCCCGATGGAGGTAACGGAGGGCCGTGGCGAAGTCCCTGTCCAGCTCGGCGGCCGATCCCAGCAGATCCCTCCCCAGCCAGCCGCGACCGGCCCCGGGCTCCAGCACGGTGAACGTCGGCGGCCGGTCCAGCTTCCGCCAGGCCTCCCGGAAGCGGTGGGCCAGGGCCTGACCCAGCAGGGGTCCCAGGTCCAGGGCCGTGTAGTAGTCCTTCCCCTCGAAGCCCCAGGGGCCCTCGGCCCGGCGGTAGTAGCCGTGCACCGGGTGGTAGAGGGCCAGGGCCATGACCTCGGCGGCGGGCACGGGGCCGGTGGCGAGGCGGGCGTCGAGGAACGACTTCAGCCAATTCATGACGCGGCGTACCTCTTGGCCCACGTCTCAAGGAGGGACGGAAGCTGATCCTTCGTCACCCACTCAAAGGCATGCCCGGAAGCCGCCGCCCATCGCTCGCCCACGGCCTTTTTGTCTTGCTGGCCATCCTTGAGGTGGTCGCCTTTGAACTCCACCACAAGCGTCCGCCCATCCTTGAGGAGCGCGACAAAATCGGGGAAGAACGCGCCTTGTGAGGCCTGGAGCCAGAAGCAGATCTTCCGGCTGTGCTCCAGGTTGCGAACCCACTGGGCGACACCCGGGAGGGCGTCCAGCACCTGCGCCACCTTGGTCTCCTCAGTGTTCATCGTGCCGACCCTCAAGTAGCGGTGCTTCTTGAAGGTCTCGTGGCTGACTGCAGTCGGGGTGTACTCATCCTCGGGACCGAAGTCGAATCCCTGGCTGGGCGCGATGGAGAATGCCGAAGTGTCCAGCAAGGCGGCTGAAAAGCCATGGGCGCGCAGGCGCTCCCGATGCTGTTTCCAATGCTGATCCACCGCGGCCGCAAGGCGGAACCGGGCCCGGCTCAGGTTCCCAAGGGTCTGGCCCTTCCCTTCCAAGGCCTTCAAGAGGGCTTCGCACCATCGACGGCCCAAATGCATCGGTACATCGGGGTTGGCGCCTTGGCGATGCAGAAGCAGATCCAGGCGCTGGGCCAGGTGCGTACGATCCTCACCGCCATCAACCCCATAGGGGAGCGCGTCTTCCTTGCCGATGCCCAACTTCAGATCCAATTCGTGTCCCTTGGCATCCAGTTCGGCGGTGGCCCGGTATTCCAAAGGGTCGAAGTCGAGCTCCAGAGGGATCTCGTCCATGGGCAGGGGCCAGGCCGCAAAGTGCTCATCGCGGAAGGGCTCGCCATGGAACAGCAGCAGGGGTACGCGCAACGGAATCCCCGCCTGGGCCGGCGTGAGCTCCTTCTGAGCCAGCCGGTTCAGCGCGGTGGGATCCTTCGTGGCCTGGGCAAAGGCATCCAGGTGTCGCGCCAGATAGGCACGGGACACCTGGGGTTGGCCCTTCGCATCAGCCTGGACATGGGCGTGCATGGGTTCGGGAAGCAGGGTGAAATCCAGGGGGGGCAAGGTCACCAGGCCTGCCATGTGGGCCGCGCCATGGTCGTTCACGGGGAAGATCGGCTCCCCCACCGGTTGCAGGGCCTGGTTGGCCTCCACGGCGGTGAATCCATGGGCCTCCACGAACTTCTCCCGGAGCGCGAGCACAGTGGCCTGGAAGCTCGTTGTGGCAAGCACGCCATGGGCCCGGTTCAGCAAGCTGTGCTTGAAGGGCCGAGCGTCGGGCATGCGGAGGATGCGCCCCAGGAGCTGTTCCACATCCTTGGCACTGTGGCTCTCCGTCAGCGCACAAAGCACATAGGCGAAGGAGCAATCCCAGCCCTCGACCAAGGCCTTCTGGGTGATGACGATGCGGGTGTGTTCGGCAGGACTGAAGAGGTTCTTCCCCTTGAGATCCCGGGTCGTGCCGGTGGCGATGGCCACATGGGCCTCGGACACCTTGAATTCCTCGATCAGGAGCTTGCGCACTTTCTCTGGGGTCAGCGCCTCGGGGGCCGTATCGGCCTGGGCCTGCACCAGCAGGATGGGGCGCAGGTACCGGTCCTCCTGGGCGCGGGCGGCCATGGCCGCCACCTCCAGGGTGTCCCGCAGGGCCAAGGCCTTGCCCAGGGCGGATTGGGGATCGCTGGCGGCTTCCAGTTCAATGGGCAGTTTCACCAGCCCTTCGGCCTTCAATTCGGACACGGGCACGGCCACCAGCACGTTGCTGGGATTGTCCTCCCGATCCGGCGTGGCCGTGAACTCCACCAAGCAGCCTGGATTCAGGCGGGCCAAGGTCTCGAAGCTCAGGTGGGTGCGGGCGTTGTGGGCCTCGTCAAGGATCACCAGCGGCCGGTGCATGGCCAACACATTGCGCAGACTGCAGAGCGGCTGGTCAGTGCCTTCGAAGCAATCCAACCCGGCGCCCTTCGCGTGCGCGGCTTTGAGCAGGTCGCGGTGCGCATAGAGCTGACCGTTGTCCTCGTAGACCTTGCGGCCCTCCGTGGCGGTCACCCGGAAGGCCTGCAGCGTGGAGACGATCACCACGGTTTCCGCCAGGGCCTCGGAGAGCGGCAGGGCCAAGGCCTCCGGCAGGCTCTTGATCTGGATGGCCTCGCTGCCCAGGGCCTCCTGCAGGGCCAGCCGATAAGCGTGGCGGGGCCAGCGGAGGGCCCTCAGGGTCTGCTCCGCGATCTCCTTGCTGGGCACGAGCCAGAGCACGAGGCCGTGGGAGCGGTCGAGGTAATCCACGAAGGCCCGCCCCACCGCGTGGGTCGCCACCAGGGTTTTCCCCCCGCCCGTGGGGATGCGCAGGCAGACATAGGGGGGATCGCCAGGCAGGATCGAGGCCTTGCCCTTCAGGGGCACCCGGTAGGCGCCCGGGGCCATGGCCTCGAAAGCGGCTTTGGGGCCCACCTTCCGAGCCTCGCGGAGGAAGGCGGACAAGGCATCCAGGGTGCGGAGCTGAAAGTCCTTGAGCTGCATCAGCCCCTCACATCGTAGGGAATCTGGCGGAACCGCACGCCCGCCTCCGCCAAGGTCTGGGCGGGCACCGCGCAACCATCGGCGAACACCACCCGCTCCCCTGCAAAGGGAGGCAGCGCCTGCAAAGCGGCCCGATCGAAGAGGGCGGCACCCCCGGGCTGGAAGAAGAGGTGCAGCGCCCGATCCCCGAAGGCGCCGATGAAGGACCCTTCCGCGGGCATCGCATGGGGCAGGGGCTCCCCGAACTCCGTGAAGTAGAGGTGGTGGGCTAGAGCCTCCCGTGTCAGCTCACCGTTGAGCTGCCCTTCGCCATCGAAGAGAGGTGAACCCAGGGCGCAGAATCGGAAGCCCCCGCCGAGGCCTTCAATCTGTTCGCCCTTGGCATTGGTGTAGCCCTCGGCCACGCGGCGCACGCGCTCCGCGGTAATGGGGCGGGCAATCGCAGGATCCATCTCCACGAGGATGAAGCGGCGGTTGCCACCGTCTTCGGCATTGAGCTTTATTGCCGCGTGGGCGGTGGTGCCGGAACCGGCAAATGAGTCGAGGATGAGGTCTTCAGGATTTGTCGCAACTTGGAGAATCCTGTCGAGGAGGCGGACGGGTTTGGGTGTAGGAAACGACCCTTCATCAGGAAAGAGATCTAGGATCTCCTTCTTGGCCTCGTCCGTATGCCCGACTTCCTCGTGAGGCCACCAAGTCCATGGAACGAGACCTTCAACCTCGGAAAGATAGCGAATCACATTCGGTTGAGAATTATTGTCCAAGCCCCAATAAATGCGCCCTTCTGACTCAAGCTTGCGAAATTCTGATTCGATCATTCCCCAGCAGCGCCCCTTTGGAGGTCGATGCACCGCGCCCCCAGGCGCCTTGATTTCATACATTTGATTTGGTCGAAAACCTTGCGCCGTCATAGGAATCGCACGCCACCGACCGTTTGGATCATTGTTTGGATTTCTATAAATTTTGGCCTGATCCTCATTGAGCCGGATTCGATTTCTACGCTCCTTGAACGCATCTGGATCCATCGCATAAGTAACGATGTACTCGTGGACATCGCCGATCGCTTCTCGATTTTCTCGGGAATAGCGTTTCTGCCAGACATTGCATGCAATGAATCGCTTCCTGCCAAAAACCTCATCCAGCAGCATCCGAAGCGCTTGGACTTCATTGTCATCTATTGAGATCCAGAGACTTCCTTCGGTAGGGTGCAGGAACTGTTTTAGAAGCTGAAGCCGTGGCCACATCATGCACAGCCATTTATCGTGGCGATTGAGGTCTTCGCCTTCCTTTCCCACAACCTCGTGCAACCAGGCTTTGATCTCGGGGCTGTTTACGTTGTCGTTGTAGACCCATCCCTCTTCCCCCGTGTTGTACGGCGGATCGATGTAGATGCACTTCACCTGCCCCTTGTAGTAGGGCAACAGAGCCTTGAGGGCCTGCAAGTTGTCGCCCTCGACGATGAGGTTTCCCGTTCCGGGCGCTCCAGCGCTGAGGGCGCCGTCGCACTTGAGTAGGCGATAGGGCACCTCCAGATGGTGGTTCAGAACGGCATCTTTGCCGCGCCAGTGCAGGGTGGGCATGGGACCTCGGATTCAGTTCAAGGCGTGGGTGGCGCCGGAAGCGCCTTCCATAGGGTGAAGGTTTGCCACTTCGCCGGAAAGCCCATCCAAGCGGGATCCACCAGGGGTTCGGATTCCACAAGGCGGCGCACCCGGGAGGGCCAGGTGGACTCGGGGCTCACCACCGCCAGCATGGCCCCCAGCATGGCCAGGGTGTTGTAGAGGTTGCGATCCGCCTTGGGATTGAACCAGGTAAACGCCTTCGAGGGCCGGTCCTTGGGGAGCTGCAGGGTGATGGTGAAGCGCCGGTTCCACACCCGGGCGTGATGGGCGCAGAGGTTTCGCACATGGGTGAGGTGGTGCAGGAAGGATTTCAATACCTGTTCATCGAAGTCGTACACCGCCGCGATGCGCTGCCGATCCTTGCGATGTTTCAGGGCGCTGAACCACCGGGAAAGCTGACCGAAGCTCATGACCTCACAGGCGGCCCACATGGGCGGCAAGGCGGGATCGGAGTAGGTGGCTTGGTAGTGCTGGATGAAGGTTTCGTGGCTGCGGCCCACTTCCTCCTGGAGGCTTTGCAGGAGTCGCTCGTGCGTGGTCCGGTCCTTGAACAGATCCGGGTTTAGGTAGGCATGGGCGCCATGGGCCAGGGAGAGCTGGTGGGCCCATTGGGTGCGCACCGAGACCTCGATCCGCTCGATGGCATCCATGAGGAGCAGGCGAAGCCGCCGGTCGAACACGTACAGGGCCACGGCCTGATCCAACTGGGCTCCGGGTTTGAATCGGTGGGTTCCCTGCCCCGCAGGTTCTTCCAGCCCCATCCAATAGGCGCGGAGACGGTAGTAGTTGAAATGCCGGAGCACCTCCAAGGCCCGCGCACGGTCCCGGATCCCGAGCCCCCTGGACTCCAGCAGGTCTAGCTGGGCCTCAAGGGATAGGGGCGGCTTGGTGAACTTCACCAGCCGCCCCTGAAATGAGCAACCCGCCGGGGTGCGCATGCCCGAAGGCCGAGGCGTGGCGGGTGTTGTTGGGTCAAGGTTGGCATCCAGGATGGATAACGTCAAGGTTGCAGGACAGGGCGATGCCAGTTTGATCCAGCTCGGAGACCGTTGCCTAGGTTCTTCTCTTCAGCGGCCATCGCTCCAGGATCGCAGGGAGCAGCCACTGGGTCAGCAGCAGCGCCAGCGCCACCCCGCCGAGGCAGGCCAGGCCGAGGCCGCGCAGGCCCCGGTAGCCGCTGAAGACCAGGCCACCGAAGCCGGCGAGGGTGGTGCCGGCGCAGACGGCGTTGACCCGGGCCACCTTGGCGGCCGCATCCGCTTCCCGCCGGGCCCGGTGGAGCAGGTTGAAGGCGGTGTCGACGCTCACCCCGAGGGCGATGGGCACAGCCATGAGGCTGAGGAAGGTGAGGGGTTCCCCGGAAGCCCCGAGGATGCCCAGGGCGCCGACCTGGCTGGCTCCCAGGGGCAGGAGCGCCACCGCGGCGAAGCGCCAGGATCGCCCGAAGATCCCCACGACGAGGAGGATGCCCGCCAAGGTCAGCAGCACCGCGGACTGGACGCTCCGCCAGGCGATGGCCTTCACCGCCTTGAAGAGGGGGCGCGTGCCCACGAGCCGACCCCCGGCGCCTTCCACCACCGGGGCCAGCCGATCCTGGGCCCCTTCCTCCAGGCGGAGGGGAAGGTTCAGGACCGCGGGGGCCTGGGCCCGCCGCCCCCCGGGCGTCGGCTCCGGCCGGGGCATGAGGGCCTGGAGGGCGATCACCGGCTGGGCCGGATCGGAGGCCGCCGCCCCCAGGGCGGCCAGGGGCCGCTCCAGAGCGGCGGGATCCAGGCCGGCTTCAGCGGCGGCCCCGAGGGCCTGCCTCCGCCACGTCTCGCTGGAGAGCTGGAGGCGCAGGTCCGGCGACGGCTGCTGCCAATCGGGCACAGGGAGGCCTTCGGCCCGCAGCAGCGGCGCGAGGCGGTTCCACCGGGTGGGCAGCTGGTCCGGGCGGTCGAGGGGGACCTGGAGAGCCAGGGGCTGGAGGCTGGCCCCGAGCATGCGGCTCAGGCGCTCCTGGAGGGAGAGGGCCGGGTTCCCCGTGGCCCGGAACCGCCGCAGGTCCTCCTCCCAGCGCACCCGGGGGAGGAACAGCAGGCCCAGGGCCAGCACCGCCAGCGCCACCTTGGGCTTCCACGGGCGCAGCGGCCGGGGGATGGGAGGGGCCGAAGCGGGGGCGAAGGTCCCACGGCCCCGATCCAGCCAGAGCAGGAGGGCGGGGAGGATGAGGAAGGTCGCGACGAGGCAGGCCAGGAGGCCCAAGCCCGTCAGGAGCCCGAGGTCCCGGAGCCCCGGGAAGGGTGTGAAGGCCAGGGAGAGGAAGGCCGCCACCACCGCCAGGGCCCCGGCCACCACGCCGGGGCCCGTGCCCAGGAGGGTGTCCGTGAGGGCCCGCACCTTGTCCCGGCCCGCCCGGCGGGACTCCACATACCGGCTGAAGAGGAGGATTCCCACGTCATCCCCCACCCCGAGGAGGACCGCCCCGAACCCAGCCGCCATGAGGTTGAGCCGGCCCAGCACCCACCCGGTGAGGCCCAGGGCCCAGAGGAGGCCCACCAGCAGCGGGGCCATGACGAATCCATAGCCCGCCAAGGTGCGGAAGCCGAGCCAGTACACGAGGCCCACGAGCACGAAGGAGAGGCCGAGGGAGAGCAGCACCTCGTGGGTCAGCCGGTGGCTCTCGAAGGCGGTGATGGCATGGGCTCCGGTCACCTGCACCACGAAAGCGCGCGACGGCCCCGCACGGAGGGCCGCTTCGGCCTGGGCGAGGGAGGTCCGCCCGGGCATCGCCTCCGGGGCCCCCTCGCCCAGCCAGCGCAGGGCCCGCTGGGTGGCCGCCGTGTCCGAGGTGGGGAAGTCCGCCACCACCGGGAGGATGACCAGGTGCCCGTCCTTGCTCTCCAGGAAGCCGGTGCGCAGGCGGAAGCTGAAGGCCCGGGCCAGCTGGGTGGCTTTGGCCATGCCCTCACCTCCCTCGGGCGCGAGGGTGCGCAGGCCGAGGGGGTCCAGGCGGGCGAGGGTCGCCTCCACCGGGTTGGGGGAGCCCAGGGCCCGGGCCGTGGCCTCCAGGCGGCGGCGCACCTCCCGGGGATCCTTCAGGGGCTCGAGGCGATCGCCCAGCCAGGCGGGGGCCAGGGCGTAGAGGGTCTCGGTGGTCGCCCGGCTCACGGCGGGATCGCCATCGGGGATCGCCCCCACGGCCAGCAGGGCGGGCCAGGGGGACAGGCCCGGTTCCCCGGGCCGGGCCTCCGGCTCCGCCAGGCGGCCCTCGGCGGCGAGGCCATCCAGGGGCATGCCGCTGCGCTCCAGCAGCTTCTCCACCAGGCCCTCGGCCCACTCACGCCGGGCCTGCAGGTCCTGGTCGGTGCCTTCCGCCACCAGCCAGAGCAGCTCCTGCTGGCCCACACCCGCCTCGAGGTTGGCCCGCACGGCCGGGTGCTCCGTGGGAAGGACGCTCAGCAGGTCGAGGCGCCGCTCCACCTTCAGGACCCCGAGCCCCAGGCCCACGCTGAGGAGCGCCACCAGCACCCAGAGGCCACCGGAACGGCGGAGGTGGAAGCGGAGGAGCCCGCGGAGCAGGGCGTTCATGGGCGGATCAGAGGCGGTCCAGCCACCAGGCCAGGGCCGGGGTCATCACCACCCGCTCAGCCCCTTCCAGTCGGCGGAGCAGGCTCGCATCGCCGAGTCGGGCGGGGGCGTAGTTCTCGCGCTGGGACAGCCCCTCGGGCGGCAGCACCGAGGTGAGGAGGGTGGGGAGGCCCTCGTGGTAACGATGGGTGAGCAGCTCCCCGAAGGCCGCGGCCACCCGGGAGTCCGGATCCAGGAGGTCCCACTCGTCCAGAAGGAGGAGGGGCTGGTTCTTCAGGGGATCCAGCAGGTCCCGGACGCTCATGAAGTCCTGGTTCTGCCAGGAGCGGGTGTCGAAATAGGTGTTCTTCACCTGCTGGGAGAGGGTTCGGACCGAGACGAACCGCCCCGCCTGGCCCGTGCGCTCACTCCAGGCCCGAAGCGCCGCGGCCGCGAGGGTGGTCTTGCCGCTCTGCACGGCACCGTGGATCCACCAGAGCTCCCAACCGCCGCGGAAGCGATGCCGGCCCTTCGTGGCCCAGGTGTGGAGGTCCTCCGCCCCGAGGGGGCGCACGCCGTGCTCCAGGTTCTTCTCCGCCGCGGCCAGCAGCTTCTCCAGGCGATCCCGCTGGGGCAGCTCGGCCACCACGTCGTCGGCGGGCCCGGCCAGGGCGGCCTTGAGGTCCTCCATGCCCCCGACGATGCGGGAGATCTGACCCGTCGCGTACTCCTTGCTCCACCACTTCCAGAAGGTGGCGAAGGAGGCTTCCCGGTAGCGGCCCGGAAGCTCGGGGGTGAGGGCCTCCGCCCGCAGGTCCCGGGTGCAGGGGCAGACCCGGGCTGGGCGCATGGGATCGGGATCCAGGATCACACCCGCGCCGGCGCAGTGGGGGCAGTCGGGCCGCCCCCTCATTCCCGCGAGCTCTTGAGGAACTGGCCGAGCACCTCGCGACGCCGCTCGCGGATGCGGGCGAAGGCCCGCTCCTCCAGCTGCCGCACGCGCTCCCGGGAGATGGGCGGGTCGAAGCTGCGGCCGATCTGCTCGAGGGTCATGGGCTCGAAGTCATGGAGCCCGAAGTGCTTGCAGATGATCAGCCGCTCCTTCTCCGAGAGGCTGTCCAGGGAGGCCTCGATCTGGGTGTGGAAGGCCTCCTGATCCAGGGCCGCCATGGCGCTCGGTTCCACCTCCTGCTCGAGGCTGTCGCCCACGGTGAGGTCCGTGTCGCCGAGGCCCTGCTCGGTGGAGACGGTGGTGGTGGTCTGCTGGAGTAGCTGGAGCCGCTCCACCTCCTCCTCGCTGAGGTTGGAGGCCAGGGCTATCTCCAGCAGGTGGGGGGGACGCCCCATCTCCTGGGTGAGCTTCTGGGTGAGGCGGTTGAGCTGCACCAAGTGCCCCGCCACCTTCTGGGGCAGGCGGATCTTGGAGCCATGCTCGGCCAGGGCGTGGAAGATGCTCTGGCGCACCCACCAGGAGGCGTAGGTGAGGAACTTGTTCTCCCGGGTGGGGTCGAAGCGCTTCGCCGCCTCGATGAGGCCGAGGTTCCCCTCCGAGATGAGGTCCAGGAGGTCCAGGCCCATGCCCTCGAATTTGCGGGCCTCCTTCACCACGAACCGGAGGTTGCCCTCCACCAGCTTGCGGAGGCCCTCCGGATTGCGGTCGTCCTGCCACATGTGCCCGTAGATCCGCTCCTCCGCCGCCGTCAGGAGGGGCAGGTGGCGGATCGAGTCGAAGTACTTGTCGAGCGCACGCTCTTCGAGATGCCGGAGGGGCAAGGGGTCACCAGGGAGGAAGGCCAGCATAGCAAAGGGGCCCCTGGGGGGCCCGGGCCTGTTCCAAGAATCTGTCCAATCCGGGGTCGGACCGGTACCCGGGGCCCTCCGGAGCCCCGGGCGGCGGCGACCTCACTTGGTGGTGTTGCACCCGGCGCTGGTCTTCATGCACCACGGTTGCTCCGTGGGGCACTTGGTGTTGTTGGAGATGGGGCAGAGGCCGTTGCTCTCGTTGGCCCGGAGGCCGCCCTGGACCAGGAGCTGGTCCTCATCCGAGAGCCGGACGAGGGTTTCGCGGTGGAGCTGGAGCTTCTTCATGGGGCCTCCTCAGGCGACGGTCTTGCAGCCACCGCGGGCGCAGGTGTAGATCGTGTAGCAGGGGTTCTGGGGCGTGGCGCTGAACTGGCCGGCCCCGCCGCCACCGGGGAGCATGCCGCCCTGGGCCTGGCGGGTCTCCGCCTCCTGGAGGCGGTGCAGGGTCTCCCGGTTCAACTCGAGTCGCTTCTTCATGGTGTCTCCTCCGCCCACGGGATGGGGCAGGGAGAGCTTCGGGCGCCGGAAGGTCCCCGGGCAGGCCCGCTTTCCGGAAAGGGGGTGGGCCACCCCCCCGAGGGTCCGGGCCTCAGCGCTTGCGAAGCCCCGTGGGGGGCAGCTTCACGAGGCCGGTGCTCGAGGGCCGGGGCAGGTGGGTGAGCCCCGCCGCTTCCATGACGCCCAGAAGGCGGTCCAGGTCCTGCTGCATCTGGTGAAGGCGCTCGCGGAGGGTCAGCACCACCTCCACCCCCGCCAGGTTCACGCCCAGGTCGCGGGTGAGGTTGAGGATGAACTCCAGCCGCTCCAGGTCCTCATCGCTGTAGAGGCGGGTCTTCCCCTCGGTGCGCGAGGGCGTGAGCAGGCCCTCCCGCTCGTACATCCGGAGGGTCTGGGGGTGGACGCCGTAGCGCGTGCTCACCACACCGATCATGTAGGCGCCCATGCGGGGGTCTTTAGCCATGGTTCCCTCGCTGCTGCCGGAGGGCCGCATCGTTGAGCTCCCCCAGCTCCCGGAGCAGCTCCTTGCTCCGCTCATCCTGGATCTGGGGGGTGACGATCACCACCTCCGCATAGAGGTCCCCCCGCTGCTCGCTGCGGGGCACGGGCATGCCCTGCCCCTTGATGCGCAGCTTCGTGCCCGCCTGCACCCCGGGGGGGACCTTCAGGGTGGCCTGCCCCTCGGGTGTGGGGACCTCCACCTTGGCGCCGAGGGCCGCCTCGCTGAAGGAGATGGGCATCTTGAGGTGGAGGTTGGGCCCCTTGCGCTCGAAGCGCGGATCCGCCTCCACCATCACCTGGAGGTAGAGGTCCCCCGGTCCGCCCCCCCGGCGACCCGCCTCCCCCTTGCCGCCCACGCGGAGCTTCGCGCCATCCTCCACGCCGGGAGGGATCTGGACGGTGACGGATTCCGACTTCCCGTGGCGACCGGTGCCCCGGCAGTCGGGGCAGGCGGGCGCGACTTGGCCCCGCCCGCCGCAGTCGGGACAGGGCCGGGCGAAGCCTAGGATCCCCCCACCCGTCTTCCCCTTGCCGCCACAGGCCCGGCAGGTCTCCTTCTTCCGGTCCTGCTCCCCGGTTCCCCGACACCCCATGCAGGGTTCACTGCGCTGGATGGTGAGGGCGAGCCGCTTCCCCTCGAAGGCATCCCGGAAGGCGAGGCGCACGGTGTGGTAGAGGTCCTCACCCTTCTCGGGCCCCGTGCGGGCGTGGCGCCCCCCGCCGAAGAGGTCCCCGAAGTCGAAGGCGAAGCCGCCCTGGCCCTGCCCGAAGCCGCCCGGGAAGCCCCCCTGGTACCCCGGGCCTCCGCCCTGGGCACCGAGGCCCGCGGGATCACCATAGGTGTCGTAGTTCTTCCGCTTCTCGGGGTCGGCGAGCACGTCATTGGCGACGCTCACCTCCTTGAAGCGGGCCTCCGCCGTGGCGTTGCCCGGGTTCAGGTCGGGGTGGTACTTCCGGGCCAGCTTCCGGTAGGCCTTCTTGATGTCCTCGTCCGAGGCGTTCCGGGACACCCCGAGGACCTTGTAGTAATCCGGATGGGACATGGGTTCACGCTAGCACGACTTGCGTGTACTCGACTCAGATTATGGGTGGGCAGAAAAAGGGGGCCCGAGGGCCCCCTTTTCTGGAGTTTGGACATTTTGGCTCCCAGAATTCCCTGAGCAAACCTTTGGTGGAAGCCATCAATGGGAATTGGAGCGACCTAGCATGGGCAATCGCCCCCGGTTGTCAGGTTCGCTTGACCCTCGTATGTGGAAGAATGTCGCCAACCCCAGGGTCCCATGTTGCGAAATGCCATCCGCTCGGTCAGCCCATTCCGTGGTTGCGCACCCACATGCGCTGGCAGGCCCGGGGTTTATGCGCCTGGGAAGGCCCACGCCCAACTTGCCGCACCTCCAGGCTGCAATTGGCCTGGAACTCGCCAATGGGGAAGCCAACATCCTTGATTTCGTTCATTGCGCCCTGGCGCAGAGGAGGTCGTATGCGATCCATCCTGTCGTTCCTGGGGAAGACCCTCGCCATCCTGATCCTGCTCTGTGCTCCGGCCCTCCGGGCAAATGAATGGGGCCAATGGACAACCTCCACTGTGGACCAGGGGCTTCAGTCCCGTGTGAAGTACGACTATTTCAACAAGGACTCCAAACTCCATGTCTGGAAGATCCAGGTCCGGAACCGGTACAAGGACCGCTGGATCGGCGTGAACTGGCAGTTCGAGGGAACGGATACCTCGGGTGGCAGGTTCACACTGGGGCCAGGCTCATTGGATGAGTCCTGGGCCATGACCACGGTTGGGAGTTCGAAAAACCGCATCGGCATTCAGTGGACGGAGATGTGTGTCGGTGCGTCGAAGTCAGATGTTTATGGCTGCTCTGGAACCCCAACCACAGCACCCGGCACCGGAGGCGCGAAGCCCGATCCGGCCGCGGCCCTCCGCAAGCAGCAGGAGGAACAGGCGGCCGCCCAGGCCAAGCAGGCTCAAGAGGCCCAGCGTGCTCGCGAGGCCGAGGAAAAGGCCAAGAAGGACGAATGGACCCGCAATGCCCAGAAGCAGCAGGACGACAACGCAGCTCGCGCCCGAGCTGCGCTTGAAGAGAACCGCCGGCAATGGGAGCTAAGTCAGCAGCGAGCGAAGGCCCAGCGGGATGCCCTGGCCTCCTTGGGCGCGATGGTGAACCAGATGTTCACGGATCGTGCGATGCGGGAGCAAGATAAGCAGATCAAGGAAAACCTTAAGAGGCTGGAAGGGGGGAACCTAACCCGTTGCAATTCTTGTGGCGGAACTGGATATTCCGGTTGCGACAAGTGTGGTGGTAGGGGAATTGAGGAATGCTCCATGTGCCTGGGGCGGGGTGAGGTTGGGTACGGGCAGTTCGCGAACAAATGCACGATGTGTGGGGGAGCAGGGAAATCCGCGTGCGGAAGCTGCAAGGGGACTGCCCGCGAAGAGTGCCCTGATTGCAATGGAGAAGGGAGGATTCGAACCTTGATGAGTTCACTCCAATCGGGAACGAACGGTTCAAATGTGTCTAGAAAGGGACTAGATTCCGGAGATGGGTGCGTGATCTCGGTAATTTTTTTAAAGAATGGTCTACCGCAGTTCCCATACGACCAGGTGAGAGAACTTAGGATGTATCAACTACCTTCTAATCAATTCATTGGATATCTTGAAGCCAATCAAATTACCAAGGGATATGCAATTCGTGGCCTTTACATTGGTCGATACGTGGTGCGTTTTTTGTTGAACGGGAAGCCTATGTCAATTGAGATTTCTTCCGGGTCAAAAGGGCAGTGGGTGACTCGCCCCATTAATATAGATTAAAAAAATTATTATCATCTTGCTGTTATTAATGCCGCTTTAATCAATGGATATTCAAAATGTGTATTTTGCCTTGAATCCAAAATGTCCAAACTCCAGAAAAGGGGGCCCGAGGGCCCCCTTTTCCTGAGCCCGGTCAGCTCACCACTTCGGCATCGATGACCGTGTCGTCCTTCTTCCCCTCGCCGCCCTGGGGAGCCCCGGGGGCGCCGCCCGGGCCATCGGTGGGGGGGTTCTGCTTGTAGAGGGCCTCGCTGAGCTTGTGGCTCTTCTGCGTCAGGTCCTCCAGGGCCTTCTTGAGGCGCGGGCCGTCCTGGCTGCCCAGGGCGGCCTTGGCCTCGGCCACGGCCTCCTCCACGGGCTTCTTGTCCGCCTCGGGGAGCTTGTCGCCGTTCTCCTTGAGGAGCTTCTCCACCTGGTAGACCAGCTGGTCGAGGTGGTTCTTGTCCTCCAGGAGGGCCTTGCGGGCC
>CAZVKM010000055.1:0-16208 GCA_964627685.1 uncultured Solibacteraceae bacterium
CTTCCACGAGATCTTTGTCAGTCGAAGAGCGAGCTATCCAGAAAGGTGGAGGGACGGGCCCTGTGAAACCTTGGCAACCTGGCCGGAGCGATCCGGCGCGTTGGTGCCAAATCCTGCCGATGCAGATTCCAAAAGGATCCGCAGCGGAGAGATAACAAACTGTGCGACTGATGCACGAGGGGCCCGAACGGTGAAAACCGCACTCGGGCCCCTCTGCTTTTTGGAACTCGAATCCGCGCTGACGAGGCACGTCCTCGACGCGCCCGGAGGCGTCTCAGCTTCACCGAGACGGGACATGGGCGCATCCCCCACTCCCCCCCCATCGACGGGGTCGGGAGACGTTTGTCCCGGAGCCGACATGACCGCCACCGCAACGCAAGCCTTCCACTTCGAAACCATCGCCCTGCACGGGGGCCACACGCCCGATGGCGACACCCGCAGCCGCGCCGTGCCCATCTACCAGACCACGAGCTACGTCTTCGACAGCGCCGAGCACGGCGCCCAGCTCTTCAACCTGGAGGTGCCCGGGAACATCTACACCCGCATCATGAACCCCACCCAGGCCGTGCTGGAGCAGCGCGTGGCCGAGCTGGAGGGCGGGATCGCGGCCCTGGCCGTGGCTTCGGGCCAGGCGGCCATCACCCTCGCCCTCACCACCATCCTCCGCCAGGGCGACCACGTGGTGGCCGGCGACAACCTCTACGGCGGCACCTACAACCTGCTGCACCACACCCTGCCCCGCACGGGCATCACCACCACCTTCGTGAACAGCCGGGATCCCGAGGCCTTCCGCGCGGCCATCACGCCGAACACCCGCGCCCTCTACATCGAGGCCCTGGGCAACCCCAAGCTCGACGTGCCGGACTTCGAGGTGCTGGGCGCCATCGCCCGGGAGGCGGGCATCCCGCTCATCGTGGACAACACCCTGCCCAGCCCCTACCTGCTGAACCCCCTCCAGCACGGCGCGAACATCGTGGTGCACAGCGCCACCAAGTTCCTGGGGGGCCACGGCACCTCCATCGCCGGCGTCATCGTGGATGGCGGCACCTTCAACTGGGCCAATGGCAACTTCCCCGAGTTCACGGAGCCCTTCGCCGCCTACCACGGCGCCGTGCTGGCGGACCTCGCCGGCCCCGCCGCCTTCATCACCAAGGCCCGCATCGAGGGCCTGCGGGACCAGGGGGCCGCCCTCAGCCCCTTCAACGCCTTCCTCATCCTCCAGGGCATCGAGACCCTGCACCTCCGGCTGCAGCGCCACGGCGAGAACGCCCTCGCCCTGGCCCAGTGGCTGCAGGAACAGCCCCAGGTGGCCTGGGTGAACTACCCCGGCCTGAAGGACAGCGAGCACCACGCCCTGGCCTCCCTCACCTTCAAGCCCGGCGCCGGCTTCGGCGGCATCCTCACCTTCGGCGTGAAGGGCGGCCTCGCGGCGGGCAAGGCCCTCATCAATGGCGTGAAGCTCTTCTCCCGCCTCGCCAACGTGGGCGACGCCAAGAGCCTCATCATCCACCCCGCCTCCACCACCCACTCCCAGCTCACCCCCGAGGAACGCGCCACCACGGGCGTCACCGAGGAGCTCATCCGCCTCAGCGTCGGCCTGGAGCACATCGACGACCTCAAGGCCGACCTCGCCGCGGCCCTGGCCCAGGTGAAGGCATGACCCACGCCACCCTCGGCCTGGGCGAGGTCCCCCTGGAGGGAGGGGGGGTCCTGCCCGTCCACATCGCCCATCGCCGCATCGGCCAGGGCCCCGTGAAGGTGCTGCTCCTCCACGCCCTCACGGGGGGCCCCGATGCCGCGGATCGCCCCGGCGTGAAGGGCTGGTGGGGCCCCCTCTTCGCGGAGGGGGCGCCCCTGGCGGAGGCCCGCACCACCGTGTGGTGCCCCAACCTCCCCGGCTCCTGCTACGGCAGCGTGGGCCCCTCGAACCTCCCCGCCTTCCCCGCCGTCTCCCCCCGCGACCTCGCGGCGGCCCTCCTCAAGTGGATCGAGGCGGAGGACCTCTCCTTCGACGCCACCCTCGGAGGCTCCCTCGGCGGCATGGTGGCCCTGGAGCTCGCCGCCCTCGCCCCCGGGCGGGTGGGCACCTTGGGCGTGCTCGGCTGCGGCGGGCGCGCGGATGCGTGGCTGCGGGCCAGCTGCCACGTCCAGCGCCGCATCCTGGAGCTGGAGATCCCGGATGCCGAGGCCCTCGCGGCCACCCGCCGGGTGGCCATGCTGGGCTTCCGCAGCGGGGCCAGCCTCGAGGCCCGCTTCCCCGAGGGGGGGGAAGCGGCCTGGCTCGATCACCACGGCGAGGCCCTCTCCCTCCGCTTCGACCGCCGCAGCCTCCACACGCTCCTGGGCGCCATGGCCGCCTTCGACCTGGGCCGTGGACGCGGAGGCCTCCGCTGGGCCCTCGCCCGGCTGGAAGCCCCCCTGCACCTGCTGGGCATCCCCAGCGACACCCTCTTCCTCCCCGAGCTCGGCACCGAGCTCGCCCAGGCCGCCGAGGCGGCCGACCGACTGGGCTCCCTCACCTGGCTCGACAGCCCCCATGGGCACGATGCCTTCCTCATCGAGTGGGCCCAGGTCTCCCAGTGGCTGGACTCCCGAGTCCTGAAAGGACATCCATGACCCTCAAGGTGCTGAAGTTCGGCGGATCCTCCGTCGGCAGCGCCGCCGCCCTCCGCCGGGCCGCGGCCATCGTGAAGCAGGAGATCCCGCAGGGGGGCCTCGTCGTGGTCTCCGCCCTCAAGGGCACCACGGACCGCCTCCTGGAGGCCGCCGCAGCCGCCGGGCGCGGAGAGGTCGACCGCGCCCGCGCCCTGTCGGAGGCGATCCGTCACCACCACCAGGAGGTGGCCTTCGAGCTGGGCCTGGGGGGTCTCGTGGAGGGACCTTGGGGGCCGCTGCTCACGCGCCTGTCCAACCTGCTGGAGGGACTCTCCCTCCTCGGGGAGTGCAGTCCGAGGTCTCGGGACGCCGTCCTCGTGCTGGGGGAGACCCTGAGCGCCCACCTCTTCGCGGCCCTGCTGGCCAAGGAGGGCCTGCCCGGCGAGTTCCAAGACGTGAAGGCGATCATGGCAACGGACGGCCGCCACGGGCGGGCCCGGCCCCGCCTGGCCACCCTGCGGCGCGCCGCGGCCCCCTGGCGGGAGGCCCTGCGTCAAGGGGCCTGCTGGGTCACCCAGGGCTTCATCGGCCAGGGCCCCGATGGGGCGGCCACCACCCTGGGCCGCGGGGGCAGCGACACCTCCGCCACGCTGCTGGGCGAGGCGCTCGGGGCCACCGAGGTGCAGATCTGGACCGACGTGGACGGCGTGCTCAGTGCCGACCCCGGCCTCGTCCCCGAGGCCCGGCCCCTCCCGGTGCTCAGCGTGGCCGAGGCCTCCGCCCTCTCCGCCTTCGGCGCGAAGGTGCTGCACGCGGATTGCCTCGCCCCGGCCACCCGCACAGGGTACCGCCTCATCGTCGCCAACACCCTGCGACCGGACGCGAGCCGCACCTGGATCCGCCCCTACCCCGAAGCCCATCCCAGCGGCCCGCTCTCGGTGGCCTACAAGGAGGGGCTCTCCCTCCTCCGCTGGGGCCCCGAGGCCCGGGTGGAGGACATCCTCGAAGCCCTCGTGGCCCTGGAGGAGGCGGGCGCCCAGCGCTTCGGCCTGCTCTCCGTGCCCGAAGGCACCCTCCTCGCCATCCGACCCGAAGCCGCCACCGCCACCCTGCACGCCCTGGAGGAGCAGGGGGTGCAGGTGGAGGATGGCTGGGCCGTGGTGGCCCTGGTGGGCGAGGCCCTCCGGGAGACGCCTGAGCCCTCCCTTCGGGCCCTCCTCGCCCATGCGCCCGGCGCCCTGCTCCGGGGCACCGACTCCGTGAGCGCCGCCGCCCTGTTCCCCGAATCCCGGCTGAAGGACCTCATCCCGAGCCTCCACCGCCTCTGTCTCGAACCCCAGGCCACGCTCAGCGCGGCCGAGTGATCCCACGAACCTTTCCGAGCGTCCCCATGACCCTTCCCGCCCTCCCCTCCCTCTCCGGACGTCGCGTCCTCCTCACCGGCGGCAGCCGCGGCATCGGCGCCGCCACCGCCCGCCTCCTCGCCACCCTCGGCGCACGGGTGGCCTTCACCTACCGGGATCGCGCCGAGGCGGCCGAGGCCCTGGTCTCCGAGATCCGCGCGGCCGGAGGCGAGGCCCTCGCGCTGCGGGCCGACCAGCGCTCACGGGAGGACGCCCGGGCCTCGGTCGCCGCCGTGGAGGCGGCCTGGGGTGGCCTGGATGCCTTCATCGGGAACGCCGGCGTGTGGCTGCCCACGCCCGCAGAGGGCTATGACGAGGGCACCCTGCAGGAGGTCCTGGAAGTGAACCTCACGGGCCTCTTCCGCTGGCACGCGGAGGTGGTGCCGGCCCTGCGCCGGGCCGGGGGGGGATCCATCGTCCTCCTGAGCTCCACCGCGGGCCAGCGGGGCGAGGCGGGCTATGGCGCCTACGCCGCCACCAAGGGGGCCGTGATCTCCCTGGTGAAGTCCCTGGCCCCCGAGCTGGGCCGCCAGGGCATCCAGGTGAACGCGGTGGCGCCGGGCTGGGTGGACACCGACCTCAGCGCCCCGGCCCTCCGCAAGAATCCCGCCGAGCGCAAGCGGGTGGAGGGCATCTTCCCCCTGGGCTTCATCCCCGAGGCGGAGCACTTGGCCGGTCCCATCGCCTTCCTCCTCTCCGACTGGGCCAAGGCCATCCACGGCGAGATCGTGAACGTCAACGGCGGGACGGTGCTCTGTGGCTAGGATCCCCGTCACCGTCCTCGGCGCCACGGGCGTGGTGGGCCAGCGCTTCGTGCGCCGGCTGGCCCGCCACCCCCTGTTCGAGATCCGGGCCCTGGCCGCCTCCGAACGCAGCGCGGGGAAGCCCTACCGGGAGGCCTGCGCCTGGCGCCTTCCCGGCGAGGCCTACGCCGGGCTCGGGGACCTCCCGCTGGTGGAGGCCACCCCGGAAGCCGCCTTCGCCCCGGTGGTCTTCAGCGCCCTGGACAAGGGGCCCGCGGCGCAACTGGAGCCCCTCTTCGCGGCCCGGGGGGCCTTCGTCTTCAGCAACGCCAGCGCCTTCCGCATGGTGGCCGACGTGCCGCTGCTCATCCCCGAGGTGAACCCCGGGAGCCTCGCCCTCCTCAAGGAACAGCAGGCGAAGCGGGGCTGGTCTGGAGGCATCCTCTGCAACGCCAACTGCACCGCCACGGTGCTGGCCCTCGCCCTGGCGCCGCTCCAGGAGGCCTTCGGCCTCGAGGCGGTGCTGATGACCAGCCTCCAGGCCGCCAGCGGGGCCGGGTATCCCGGCGTCCCCAGCCTGGACCTCCTGGGCAACGTGGTGCCCTTCATCCGCGAGGAGGAGGGCAAGGTCGAGGAGGAGATCCCCAAGCTCCTCGGCACGCGGTTCCCCCTCTCCGCCCTCTGCCACCGGGTGCCGGTGGTGGATGGCCACAGCGAGGCCGTCAGCGTGTCCCTCCGGGGGAGGCCCACCCCCGAGGCGGTGCGGGAGGTCCTGTCGGCCTGGCGCCCCAAGGCCCTGAGCCTGCCCAGCGCCCCCCCCGTGGCCCTCCGCCTGCACCAGGCGGAGGATCGCCCCCAGCCCCGGCTGGACGTGGAGGAGGATGGCGGGCTCAGCGTGCATGTGGGCCGCATCCGCCCCTGCCCCGTGCTGGGCGTGAAGCTCGCGATCCTCGGCCACAACACCGAGCGCGGAGCCGCGGCGGGTTCCATCCTCAACGCCGAGCTGGCGGTTCAGGAAGGCTGGATCCGGGCCTGAAACCTCCCCGCCCCACGGGGCACCCAAGGGGAGGCCCCCGGGTGGATGTTTCGGATCCACCCCCAGGCTGAACCCCACCCGGAGCCTGCGCCCCTTGCAGGCTCCGGGCCTTGGCGTTCCGGGATCAGTGCTGCTTCAGGAGCCAGGCGGCCAGCCGCTCGCGCCAGCCGTGCGGATTTTCCAGATCCTGGGGGGTGAGCCGGGCGGGGTGGGGCTCGGGGTCCACGAGGCCCTCCCAGGCCCCCATGCGGAGCCCACCGAGGGTGGACCAGAGGGCCCCCCGGCGCTCGATGTTCACCACGCGCACACGCCGACGCCGCTCGGTCCTGCCATCCCAGACCATGACCTCACCTGTGCGAGGTAATCTAGGCCGCGCCGAACCTTTCGCCAGGGGGGACCATGGGCCGCACGATTCTCGTCACAGGAGCTTCCCGCGGGATCGGCCGCGCCGTGGCCCTCCATCACGCCCGCACCGAGCAGGCCCAGGTGATCCTGCTGGGACGGGATGCGGAGGCCCTGGCCGAGACCGTGGCCGGCGTCCGACAGGCGGGCGGGCAACCCGTGCCCCATGTCTGTGATGTCCGGGATCTGAGCGACCTCCGCGCCCTGGCGCCCAAGCTGCCGCCCCTGGACGGGCTCGTGGCCGCGGCGGGCATCGGCGGGGTCACCCCCGTGGAGGGCGCACCTGAAGCCGACGAACGCTTCCGGGAGATCCTCGACGTGGACCTGGTGGGGCCCTGGAACACCGTCCGGGCCTTCCTCCCCAACCTGGGGAAGGGCGGTCGCATCGTGCTCGTCTCCTCGGTGCTGGGTCGCTTCGGGGTTCCCGGGTACGGCGCCTACTGCGCCGCGAAGCACGGCCTCCTGGGGCTCACCAAGGCCCTGGCCCTGGAGCTCATGCCCAAGGGGATCTTCGTGAACGCCGTGGCTCCGGGCTGGGTGGACACCGCCATGGCGGCGGAGGGCATCGAGGGCATGGCCCAGGCCATGGGCCTCACTCCCGAACAGGCCCGCCGCAAGGCCGAGGCCGTGGTGCCCGTCGGGCGCTTCTTCCAACCCGAGGAGATCGCGGCGGGGATCGCCTGGCTGCTGGATCCAGCCAACACCATGCAGGTGGGCCAGTGCCTCAACCTCGATGGCGGAGTGGTGCAGGTGTGAGCGGCCGGATCCTCGGCACCCACGTCCACTCCCGCTTTCCGGAATCCGGCGGCGTGAAGGTGTTCCTCATGGGCGAGGCCCCCGGGCCCCGGGGTGCGGACCAGAGCGGCATCCCCTTCTGGGGGGACCGCGCCGGCCTGCCCGTGTACCGCGCCCTCGCCGCCTGTGGGCTCGCCTTGGTCCCCGAGGCCGCCTGGGATCCCTGGGATGGGGCCCGCTTCCGCGCCGAGGGCCTCGCTCCGGTGCTGAAGGGCGTGGCCCTCGGGAACGCCTACCCCCGCTGCCCCACGGACGACGGCCATGCCTTCCGGGCCCCGAAGGATCGGGAACTGCGGGCCGAGGGGAACGTGACCCGCCTGCGGGAGGACCTGACGCGGGCCACCCGGCAGGGGCCGATCCGCCTCGTGACCTTTGGCAAGCGGGCGCTGGTGTTGCAACAGGCATTGGGGGACCTGCCCCTGGAATGGCACGCCCTGCCCCACCCCTCGGCGCAGGGGCTCCTTCAGGCCGCCCCTGGGAAAGGGCGCGGACTGAGGCTCTCCGACCTCCAGGCCGCCTGGGAGGCAGAGCTGAAGCGCCTGCTCGCTTAACAAAACTTCATAGAACCGGACCTCACCCCCGGGGCATCCTGTCAGGTATCCGTTCATTGAGCCCCACCTGAAGGAGGAATCGTGCGCGTCTTCACTGCCCTGGTCCTGGGGACCAGCCTCATCGCCCCTGCGGCCTCCCTGGCCGCCCAGGCGCCCGCCAAGCCCAAGGCCCGTGCCGCCAAGGCCGCCCCGGCCCCCGCCCCCCTCCCGGCCCCGGTGAAGGTCACCAGCGTGGAAGGCATCACGGAATACCGGCTCGCCAACGGCCTGCGCGTCCTCCTCTTCCCCGACGCCACCAAGCCCGCCATCACCACGAACATCACCTACCTCGTGGGCTCCCGGCATGAGAACTACGGCGAGACGGGCATGGCCCACCTGCTGGAGCACCTCGTCTTCAAGCCTTCCAAGAATTTCAGCGGCGAGAACGGGACCATGACCCCCGTGCAGGCCCTGAACAAGGTGGGCGCCCGCTTCAACGGCACCACATGGCTGGATCGCACCAACTACTTCGTCACCTTCCCCGCCAGCGAGGACAACCTCAAGCTCATGCTCGACCTCGAGGCGGACCGCATGGTCCACGCCAACATCGACGGGAAGGACCTCTGGGATCCCGTCGCCAAGAAGGGCGAGATGACCGTCGTCCGCAATGAGATGGAGGGCGGCGAGAACAACCCCTTCCGCATCACCCTCCAGCGCACCATGGGCGCGGCCTTCGACTGGCACAACTACGGCAAGGACACCATCGGCGCCCGCGCCGACGTGGAAAACGTCAACATCGGCCGCCTGAAGGCCTTCTACCAGCGCTACTACCAGCCGGACAACGCGGTGCTGGCCGTGGCCGGCAAGATCGACGAGGCCAAGACCCTCGAGCTCATCAACGAGCGCTTCGGCCGCATCGAGAAGCCCAGCCGGGTGCTCGAGCCCACCTGGACCCTGGACCCCACCCAGGATGGCGAGCGCCAGGTCACCGTCCGCCGCGTGGGCGACGTGCAGATGCTCATGGCCGCCTACCACATCCCCGCCGGCACCGATGGCGACTTCGCCGCACTCGACGTGCTGGGCCAGATCCTCGGGGACACCCCCTCCGGGCGCCTGCACAAGGCCCTGGTGGACACCAAGAAGGCCGCCTTCGTGTTCCCCTTCGTGAACGCCACCAAGGAGCCCGGCCTCGCCATCTTCGGCACCCAGCTGCCCAAGGACGGGAACCTCGAGGAGGCCAAGGCCCTGCTCCTCAAGACCCTCGAGCAGATCGCGGAGCAGCCCATCACCCAGGAGGAGGTGGACCGCGGCAAGCAGCAGCTCCTCAAGCAGGTGGACCTCGCCCTCAACAACTCCGATCAGGTGGGCGTGGCCCTCTCCGAGTACATCGCCCAGGGTGATTGGCGCCTCTTCTTCCTCCAGCGCGACCGCACCAAGGCCGTGACCCTGGCCCAGGTGCAGGCGGTCGCCGCCAAGTACTTCAAGCAGAGCAACCGGACCCTCGGCCAGTTCATCCCCACGGAGAAGCCCGATCGCGCCGAGATCCCCGCGATGGTGGACGCCCTCGCCCTGGTGAAGGACTACAAGGGCGGTGAGAAGGTCGCCGCCGGCGAGGCCTTCGACGCCTCCCCGGCCAACGTGGACGCCAAGACCCGCACCTTCACCACCCCCTCGGGCCTCAAGGTCTCCTTCCTGCCCAAGAAGACCCGCGGCGAGAGCGTGAACGCCACCCTCACGCTGCACTTCGGCAGCGAGGCCGCGCTGATGGGCAAGGATGAGATCGGGGGCCTCACCGCCTCCATGCTCATGCGCGGCTCCACGAAGCACACCCGCCAGCAGATCGAGGACCAGCTCGACAAGCTCAAGGCCCAGGTGTTCCTGTTCGGCTCCTCGGAGCGCCTGAACGCCTTCATCACCACCACCCGCCCCAACCTGCCCGCCGTGGTCACCCTCCTCACCGAGGTGCTCCGCACGCCCGCCTTCGATGCGGAGGAGTTCTCCAAGTTGGTGAATGAGCAGGTGAGCGGTCTCGAGAGCAGCAAGAACGAGCCCCAGGCCAAGGCCAGCCGCGCCCTCCAGAAGCACCTGAGCCCCTACCCCGCCGGGCACCCCCGCTACGTGGGCACCCTCGAGGAGAGCATCGCCCAGATCAAGACCCTCAAGGTCGAGGACGCCAAGGCCCTTCACCAGGCCTTCTACGGCGCCACCGGCGAGCTCGCCGTGGTCGGTGACTTCGACGACCAGGCCCTCGAGGCCCAGGTCAAGCAGCTGCTCGGCGACTGGAAGGCCAGCCAGCCCTACCAGCGCATCCCCGAGCGCCTCAAGGCCGGTCTCACCCCCGCCGAGCTGAAGCAGGAGACGCCCGACAAGGCCCAGGCCTTCTTCATGGCCTCCCTGCCCCTGGAGCTGAAGGATGGGGATCCCGACTACCCCGCCCTCCTCCTCGGCAACTACATGCTGGGGGGTGGCGCCATCAACAGCCGCATCGCCAACCGGCTCCGCCAGAAGGAGGGGCTCTCCTACGGCGCCGGTTCCCGCCTGCAGGCCGGCGTCCTCGATGCCGTGGGCGGCTGGTCCGCCTTCGCCATCTACGCGCCCGAGAACCTCGACCGCCTCGTCAGCGCCTTCAAGGAGGAGCTGGCCAAGGCCCTGAAGGACGGCTTCACCGCCGAGGAGATCCAGGCCGCCAAGACGAGCTGGCTGCAGTCCCAGGCCTCGAGCCGGGCCCAGGACCGCGAACTGGCGGGCCGGCTCTCCGGCAACCTGCTGAACGGCCGGACCATGGCCTTCCAGGCGGACCTCGAGAAGAAGGTCCAGGCCCTGGGCAATGACGAGATCCTCGCCGCCCTCCGCAAGCGGCTGGATCCCGCCAAGATCAGCTACTCCGTGGCCGGCGACTTCGCCAAGGGCGCCAAGAAGTAGGCTCCCCGGGCTTCCGCAAAGGGGCGGCTCCGGCCGCCCCTTCTGTTTATTTCCCTAGGCGGAGGGGGCCTTCCATGGTCTTCTGGATGGTCCGCCCTGCGTTGAACGGAACGCCGAGCGAGAAAGGAGGGGCCATGGCCCGCATCAACGACGACTGGAAGGTGGACGCCGAGGGAGCCCTCGCCGCGGAGCTGAAGAGCCACCTGAACCTCAGCGTGCGACAGGCCAAGGGGCTGCTCGATGGCGGCTGCGTGAAGGTGAACGGCGCGGTGGTCACCAAGCACGGCCACCGGGTGGCACCCGGCGATGAGATCCACGCCAACTTCGACCCGGCCCTCAAGTACGACCTCAAGCCCCGGCCGGGGCTGGCGGCCCTGGATCCCTACGAGGTGCTCTGGGAGGACACCCACCTCCTCTTCGTCAACAAGCCCGCCGGGCTGCTGACCGTCCCCGCCGAGACCGGCCATGAGCCCAGCCTGGCCGACGCCATCACCGACCACTACCAGCGGCGGGGCTTCAAGCGCTTCCAGCTCTTCATCGTGCATCGCATCGACCGCTGGACCAGCGGCGTGCTCGTCTTCGCCAAGACCCCCGAGGCCCTCTCCGGGCTGAAGAAGATGTTCGAGCTGCACAAGCTCCAGCGCATCTACAAGGCCATCCTCGTGGGCGAGCTCCCCGAGAACAGCGGCACCCTGAAGGGCCATGTCATCGAGCAGGCCAAGACCCTGCGGATGCGCGTGGTCGATCCGAAGAAGAAGACCAGCGAAGGCGCCCAGAGCGCCATCACCCACTACCGCGTGCTGGAGCGCCTCCCCGGGCACACCGTGGTGGAGGTCAAGCTGGAGACGGGCCGCCGCAACCAGATCCGCGTCCAGTTCGCGGATCGGGGGTACCCCCTGCTCGGCGATCAGGTTTATGGCGAGGAGAGCCCCCTGGTGGATCGCCAGGCCCTCCACGCCGAGCTCCTGGGCTTCAAGCACCCGGTCACGGAGGAGCAGGTGACCGTCACCGCCCCCCTGCCCAAGGATCTGGATGCCGCCCTCCGGGCCCTGCGGAACCAGGCCCGCGTCACCCGCGCCGCCGAGGGCCGGAAGGGGGAGGAGGGCATCTACAAGCCCAAGGAGAGCCGCGAGCACAAGACCATGCGCGTGGCGCGCTCCCTGCGGTTCGAGCCGAAGGAGGGTGCGGGGAAGCCTGCCCGGCCCAAGGCCGGCGGCTTCAAGTCCCGCGAAGAGGGCGGCGAGCGGCCCGCCCGCGGCCCCCGCACTGGTGGCTTCAAGCCCCGCGAGGAGGGCGGTGAGCGTCCCGCCCGTGGTCCCCGCACCGGTGGCTACAAGCCGCGCGAGGAGGGCGGTGAGCGTCCCGCCCGCGGCCCCCGCGCCGGCGGCTACAAGCCCCGCGAGGAGGGCGGTGAGCGTCCCGCCCGCGGCCCCCGCACCGGTGGATACAAGCCCCGCGAAGAGGGCGGTGAGCGTCCCGCCCGCGGTCCCCGCGCCGGCGGCTACAAGCCGCGCGAAGAGGGCGGTGAGCGTCCCGCCCGTGGTCCCCGTGCCGGCGGATACAAGCCCCGTGAAGCGGGCGGCGAGCGATCCTCCCGGTCACCCCGCCCTGGCGGCTTCAAGTCCCGCGAGGGAGGCTCCGGGGCCCCGAAGGGGAACCGCACCCCGGCCCGGAAGGGGCCCCGCCGCAAGGGCTGAGGGGATGGCCCGGCCCCGCGGCCGGACCTATCCTTTCCTCGTGCTCTGGATCCTCTTCGACCTCCCCGTGCCACCCCCCTACCGACCTGGGGAGGTGCGGCTCCAGCTGCCTCCCCAGGCCTTGAAGCGGGTGCCCTGGCCCCGCCTGGGCCCGGCCCCCAACACGGCGGTGGTGGAGGTGGAGGCCACGGTTCCCGAGGATGAAGCCCAGGCCCTCCGCCTGGACCTGAGGGCCCGGCTCACCCGGGCCTTCAAGGCCCCGCCCGCCTCCCTGGGCGCCATGGACCTCTCGGATTTCATCCAGGAGAACGCCACGGGCGGCAGCGCCTTCTCGTTCCGCACGGTGCGCCGGCTCGTGGACTACTGGAGCCCCCACCGTCCCCCGGCCCAGGCCCCGGGTCAGAGGTAGTCGAGGTAGAGGCGGTCCAGGGTCGCGGCGAGGTCCAGGTCCCGCTGGGTGACCCCATGCTCCACGTGGGTGGTGAGCTGGGCCACCACCCACCGCCACCCCAAAGTGAGGTCCGGGTGGTGGTTCACCCGCTCCGCGTGCTCGGCGGAAGCCACCACGAAGCCGAGGGCCCGGGTGTAGGCGGTGAAGGCGAACCGCTTCCGCAGGGTGAGGCCCTGGGCCTCCCCCTGGGCCACCCACCCCGGGTGCTCGAGCAGGAAGGCTTCCAGGGTCTCCGGGGGCAGCAGGCCTTTGGGCATCCGAGTCCTCGTGGGCCGGCACCGTGGCCCCGCCATGGAGCCCCGGGGGCCGGGAGGAAAGGCTAAGGCCTGTGGGGTCCTCCACGCCAGGGGCTTCACCAAGGGTATCGATTGTTTGCGGCGACCCTCTGGGGCATCCTAGTCCGTTGGCCCGGCGCCGGGCCCTGGAAGCGGATCCTCCATGCCCTTCGCCAATCCCCCTCTGGCCGGAAAGGTCGCCTTCGTCACCGGTTCGAGCCGGGGCATCGGCAAGGCCATCGCCCAGGAGCTGGCCCTCTGGGGTGCCTCCGTGGCCGTGCACGCGCTCAAGAACCGCGAGCTCGCCGAGGCCGTGGCGGAGGGCATCCAGGCCTCCGGAGGCAAGGCCCTCGCCGTGACCGGCGACGTGCGCGACAAGGCCGCCATGGAGGCCTGCACCCGGGAAGCGGAAGCCGCGCTCGGCCCCATCGACATCCTCGTGAACAACGCCGGCACGCGGAAGGACGGAGCCTTCATCCTCATGGGCGATGACAAGTGGGAGGAGGTCATGGGGGTGAACCTCAAGGGCACCGTCCTGGCCACGAAGGCCATGGTCCGCGGCATGATGAGCCGGCGCTGGGGCCGGGTGGTGAACATCGTGAGCCCCACCGGAGTCATCGGGATGTCCGGGCAGACCAACTACGGCGCCAGCAAGGGGGCCGTGATGGCCCTCACCAAGAGCCTGGCCCGGGAGCTGGCCCCCTTCGGCGTCCTCGTCAACGCGGTGAACCCGGGCCTCATCCACACGGAGCTCACGTCCGACCTCAAGCCCGATCAGGTGAAGGAGCTCCTGGCCCCCACCATCCTCAAGCGGCTGGGGGAGCCCGAGGAGGTGGCCCGGGTGGTGGCCTTCCTCTGCAGCGACTGGTCCAGCTACATGAGCGGCCAGATCGTGAACGTGGACGGGGGCCTCTGCCCCTGATCCCCGGCGAGACCGGGATCACCCTTCCCCCGGGATGGGGTACCTTACCCGTACCCTGGAGACCTGGGAGGTCCCTTGAGCCTTCGCCCCGCCCTCATCGCCCTGGCCCTCGCCGTACCGAGGGTCTCCGCCCAGTCCCCGGCGCCGATGCAGCGGCTGAGCCCCTCCTGGCAGGCCCAGTGGGCGCTTAGGTCCCGTTGGGCGACCGACCAGCCCTTCGCCCGGGGGGCCACGGCGAGCCCCAGCTGGCGCGTCCCCTCCGGGCAGGTGGACCTCCCGCCCTTCACGGATGGGACCCGCGTCCTCATGCTGCATGCTGCCCCCAAGAAGCTCCAGTCCCTGGATCCCGCCACCGGGCAGATCCAGTGGGAGGCTCCCTTCACGGGCCTGCTGGAGGGCCCCCCCCAGCTCGCATCGGATCGCATCCTCTGCCCCCTGGACGGGGGCCGGCTCGCCCTCCTGGATCCCGCCAGCGGGGCCATGCGCCAGTTGCTCCGCCTGCCCGCCTGGAAGCCCGTGGGGGATGAGGGGGCGCCCCTCCGGCCCCGCATGCTCTACCCCCTCAAGGCCGGGGGCCTGGTGGTGGCGGGCTGGCACAGCCCGTCCACGGAGCCCCGCCCGGAGCGGAGCCTCTTCGCCTTCGACGCCGAGACGGGTGACCTCCGCTGGTCGGCCCCCCTCCCCTCAGGGTCCGAGACCCACCCCCTCTACCACTGGAACCTCGTGCTCACGGCCGGCGGCGGGCAGGCCACGGCCCTCCGGCTGGCCGACGGCACCCCCGCCTGGACCACCCGCCTCCCCCGCCGCAGCACCCTCGAGAGCGCCCAGGTGATCGGCGGGCGCCTCCTCCTCCGCACGACCCAGGACATCACCGCCCTCGACGCCACCACCGGGCAGGCCCTGTGGACGCTCCCCCTGGCGGAGAGCTCCCTCCTCCTGGGAAGCGGGGACGTGCTGGTGCTCACCGCCACGCGGGGCACCTTCAACCCGGAGTCCTTCGCCATGGCCTTGGACGCCCGCAGCGGCCGGGTGATCTGGGAGAAGGAGGCCGCCGGCGCGCGCCTGCCCTGGGTGCAGTCGGGCATGGTGCTCGTGAACGATGGGGACGACGTGCTCAGCCTGGACCTCCTCACGGGCCGGGAGCGCTGGCGCAAGGCCCTGGGTGGCGCCCTGCTCGCCCCGCTCCAGCCCCAGGGGGCCCTGGTGCTGGCCCTCCATCGGGCCAAGGGGCAGGCCCGGATCTCGGGCTTCCGGGTGACGGATGGGGGTGAGGCCCTCCTGGTCCCCCTGCAGGATCGGCTGGGACCCGGGGCCCTCCTGGTGGGACCCCAGGCCCTCCTCGTGCCCCTGGCGGAAGGCGGGGTCGCCGGCTACCGCTGAGCTTCCGAGGCCTGGAGGGTGTTGCGCATCAGCCCGGCGATCGTGAGGGGTCCCACGCCCCCGGGGACGGGGGTCACGGCCGAGGCCACGGCCAGGGCCTCACCGAACCGCACATCCCCGCAGAGCACGGCGCCCTTCGCCCGCAGGGACTCCAGCTTGCGGGGCTCCGCCGAGAAGATGCGCTCGCCCAGGGCCACGTCCTCCACCCGGTTGATGCCCACGTCGATGACGACGGCGCCGGGCTTCACCCAGCTCCCCTCCACCATCCCCGGGCGGCCCACAGCGGCCACGAGCAGGTCGGCGCTCCGGCACACGGCGGGCAGGTCCACGGTGCGGCTGTGGGCGATGGTCACGGTGGCATGGGCCTCCAGGAGCATGAGGGCCATGGGCTTGCCCACGATCTCGCTGCGGCCCAGCACCACGGCGTGCTTCCCCTGGAGCGGCACGCCGTGGAGCTCCAGCATGCGCATCACGGCGCTGGGGGTGCAGGGGCGCAGACCCGGCAGGCCCTGGAAGAGCAGGCCCTGGTTCATGGGATGGAAGCCGTCCACGTCCTTGGCCGGGCTGATGCGGTGCAGGGCGGCCTTGGCGTCCAGGCCCTGGGGGAGGGGGAGCTGCACCAGGATGCCGTCCACGGCCGGGTCCGCGTTCAGGCGGTCGATGAGGGCCTCCAGCTCCGCCTGGGGGGTGGCGGCGGGCAGCTTATGCTCCAGGCTGGTGATCCCCGTTTCGGCACAGGCCTTCACCTTGCCCCGGACGTAGACCTGACTGGCGGGGTCCTCCCCCACGAGCACCACGGCCAGGCACGGGGCCCGGCGCCCCCCGGCGAGGCGCGCCTCCACCCCGGCCTTCACCTCGCCCAGGATGCGGTCCGCGTAGGCCTTGCCGTCCAGGATGCTGCCCATGGGATCCCCCTCGGAACCCATTCCAGCAGGGCGCGCCGGTGCCCTCAATCACCTTGATTTTCCTTGCCATTCCCGGGAATCGTGCCTAATCTTGGAGTCTCAATCTGGCGAGGCGCCGCCCGGCGCCCTGATCCGGTGGGCTCGTCCCACCT
>CAZVKM010000056.1:0-16021 GCA_964627685.1 uncultured Solibacteraceae bacterium
TGCTCCCAGGTGGCCCACTTCGGCACGAGATTGGAATTGGCGATGAGGACGCGGGGGGCATCGGGGTGGGTCTTCACCACGCCCACGGGTTTGCCGCTCTGGACCAGCAGGGTCTGGTCGTCCTCCAGGTGCTTCAGCTCCTTCACGATGGCGTTGAAGGCATCCCAGTTCCGGGCGGCCTTGCCGAGCCCGCCATAGACGATCAGATCCTCCGGCCGCTCCGCCACGTCGGGATCCAGGTTGTTCATGAGCATCCGCAGCGCCGCTTCCTGGACCCAGCCCTTGCAGTGCAGGTGCGTTCCGTGGGGGGCGCGGATGACGGGGGCGGTGCTGGTGCTCATGGGGACTCCGGCATGTCGAACCCCTGATTCTCCCACGATGGCCGGTTTCTGGCATGGTGGAGTCCCCCGGGCACCCCGCCCGGCCCTTCCGGAGCGACCATGGCCACTGTGACCCTCAAGGGAAATCCCGTCCCCACCAGCGGGGACCTGCCGAAGCCCGGCACCCCCTGCCCCGCCTTCACCCTGACCCGCACGGACCTCAGCGAGGTGTCCAGCGCCGACTTCAAGGGGAAGCGGGTGGTGCTCAACATCTTCCCCAGCATCGACACCCCCACCTGCGCCGCCAGCGTCCGCACCTTCAACAAACGGGCCTCGGAGAAGCCGAACACCGTGATCCTGTGCGTGAGCGCCGACCTGCCCTTCGCCCAGAAGCGGTTCTGCGGCGCCGAGGGCCTGGAGCAGGTGGTCCCCGTCAGCACCTTCCGGAACCCCGACTTCCTGACCACCTTCGGGGTGCGTCTGGAAGGCAGCGGGCTCAAGGGGCTTGCGGCGCGCTCGGTGGTGGTGGTCGATGAGCAGGGCACCGTCCGTCACACGGAGCTGGTCCCCGAGATCGCCCAGGAGCCCGACTACGAAGCCGCCCTCGCCGCCCTCTGAGGCGCGGACGCCACCTGTGGGGAACCTGTGATCCCCGTAGCAGCGTCCTGATCGCGGATCCCGGATCCTGAGGGAGGTGCCCCGCCTCCGGCGCCTCCCTCATGGAGTTCCCCCCCCCTTGGAAGTCCGGCAACTCGCCCAGGCCGCCACCCGACGCATGGCCTTGGCCTTGGCCGGGCTCACGGCGATCGCGGGTCTCCTGCACCTCTCCATGGTCGTGACCCGGGCCCTGCCCTGGATCACCTTGGCCGGCCTGGCCGGGGCCCTGGGACTGCTCGTGCTGGCCCGCTGGTTGTCCGTCCCCCGCTCCCTGGCTTCCATCAACGGCGCCGCCGGGACCTGCGCGCTCATGGCCTCGGCCACGTCGCTCCTGCTGCTCGGGGGCAGCCATGACATCCACCACACCCTCGACCTCATGCTGGTGCTGGTGGGGGCCGGCTACTTCCTTCACTCCCGCGCCTGGTACCTCCTCACCTGCGCCCTGACAGGTGCCGGCTGGGGGGCGCTCATGCTACCGACCGCCAGCCGCTCGGACGTGAGGACCTTCGCGGTGGCCCTGATCCTGGCGGGCCTCATGGGCTGGCTCCTCAACCGGTCCCGGCGCCGGGTGCTGCAGGAGTTCGGCCTCCTCCACGCCCGGGATCGCGCCCGGGAGCTGCAGCTCCGGGAAGCCCTGGAGGGCATTCGGACCCTGCGGGGCCTGGTCCCCATCTGCGCCCAGTGCAAGAAGATCCGGGACGACCAGGGCTACTGGCAGCAGGTGGAGACCTATGTGCGGGCCCACTCGGAAGCCGAGTTCACCCACAGCCTCTGCCCCACCTGCACGGAGGTGGCCAAGGCCGAGTGGGAATCGATCCTCCCCCCCACCCCCTGAGGCCCGGGCCTCACTTCACCACGCGCTCCAGCTCCCCGCTCGTCCGAAGGTCCCACATCGCCTGCGCCAGGTCGTCGGGATCGAAGGCCGTGCCGGGCTGGATGAAGCCGCAGATGGTCAGGGTGGCGCAGGTGATGCCGGTGTCCTTGAGCTCCTGGGCCAGGCTGAAGAGAAGGCTGCGCTGCGCCGCCTTCCCCACCGAGAGGCTGGCTCCGGCCGCGAAGGGATGCAGCCCGCTCCCACCTCCCGTCAGGAGGATGAAGCCCCTCCGGGCCGTCCGCATCGCCGGGAGCACCGCCTGGGAAGCCACGAGGAAGCCCGTCGCCATGGCGCGGAACTCCTCCTCGAACGCGGAAGGGTCCAGGTTGCTTGGCATCGCTTCACGGAAGACGGAGGCGTTGTAGATGAGGGTCTCCGGTGCCCCCATTTCCCCTTGGACACGGGCCATGACCGCCGTGAGGGCGCCCAGATCGGAGGCATCGGTGGCGTAGCCCCGGGCTTCGAACCCAAGGTCCCTGAGCCGGGCCACCTCCCCCTCCAGGGCCTCGGGCCGGCGGGCCACCAGGGCCAGCCGATACCCGGCCCGACCCCAGTGGGCGGCCAGGCTGCGGCCCATTCCGGGGCCCATGCCCACGAGGACGAGGATGGGAGCGGGTGCGGTCATGGCCTGGGCCTCCGCTCCCATCCTAACGCTCAGCGATGCTCGATCAGGGCCTCCCGACGGAGCCGGACCTTGGGGAGGGTGGCGTACTTGTCGGTCCCGCTGCGGTAGCCCAGGGCGCAGGAGGCCACGGTCCGGTAGTCGCCGCCCTCCAGGCCGAGGATCCGGTCGTAGGCCTTGGGATCCAGCCCCTCGATGGGGCAGGCGTCGATGCCCATGAGGGCCGCGGTCTGCATCAGCTGTCCGAAGGCCAGGTAGGCCTGCCGGGCCGTCCACTCCGGAATGTTGAGACCGACCTTGTTCTCAACCAGGTTGCCGACCATGAGGTTCCGGTACCCGGCGAGATCGGAGGTGGCAACGCCCCGCACCTCGGACACGCGGTCCACGTAACCATCGACGTAGGACTCCGTCATGTCGTTCCGGGCGAGGAAGATCACCAGGTGGGATGCATCGGTGATCTGGGACTGGCCCCAGGACTCGGGACGGAGCTGGGCCTTCAGCTCTGGGTCGGTGACCACGATGAAGCGGTAGGGCTGGAGGCCGTAGCTGGAGGGCGTGAGGATCAGGGAGTCCTCGAGCACCTTCCAGTCCGACTCGGAGATGGCCTTGGAGGGATCGAAGACCTTCGTGGCGTAGCGCCACTGGAGGGCCTCGAGGAGGGTTTCCGAGGCGACGGGGGTGAGGGTGGCCAGGGTCATGGCGGACCTTTCAAGACAGGCGGGGCCGACCCGGGTCGGGGCCCGGCCTCGCTTCGGGTTGGGGGTGGGATCAGGCCTGGAAGGCGGCCTTGGACTCGGTGAGGAAGGCGTCGAGGGTGCGGGCGGGGTGGCCCGCCACGAGGGGCACGGTCTGCGTGGTGAGGTCGGCGAGGCCGCGGCGCACCAGCTGGTTGAGGGTGGTGAGGGCCCAGGCGTAGTCCGTGGGGAAGCCCATGCCGGTCATGGCCTGGTAGGCGGCCTCGTCGGGTACCGGCACGTAGCTCACCTCGCGGCCCAGGAGGCTGGAGAGCTTGGCCGTGACTTCGGCGTAGGAGAGGGGCTCGGGCCCCGTGAGGTCGTACACGCGCCCCTCATGGCCCGCCTCGGTGAGGGCGGCCACGGCCACATCCGCGATGTCGCGCACGTCCACCCAGCCCAGCTTGGCGCTGCCGGCGTTGGCGTACACGGGCTGGCCGGCCTTGATGGCGGGGGCGTTGTAGAGCACCCAGTTCTGCATGAAGAAGCTGGGACGCACGCTGGTCCAGGCCAGGCCACCGGCCTCCAGCAGGCGCTCCACCCGGGCGTGACCCCGGAGGAAGGGATTGGTCGAGTCCGCCTGGGCGCCGATGGCAGAGAGCTTCACCACCTTCTTCACGCCCGCGGCCTGGGCGGCGGCCACGGCGGGGGCTTCGGCCACGTAGGGGTCCGCGGAGGAGGAGAGCAGGAAGAGGGTGTCGATGCCCTTCAGGGCGGGGCCGAGGTTCGCGAGGTCCCCGCGGACGACGCTCACGCCCTTGGAGGCGAGGGCCTGCGCCGAGGCTTCGCTGCGGGCGAGGGCCTTGAAGGGCGTGCCCTTGGCGAGCAGCGCATCGATGAGGGCCTGGCCGACTTTGCCCGTGGGGCCGGTGACGAGGATCATGGGAACTCCTTGGGTGGAAGTGGGGATGGGGAAAGCGAGGCCGCGCGGCGGCGAGGCTGCGTGGCGGAGAGGTATTCAGCAGTCATGTCCGGGGTGAGGAGCTCCAGCAGCACCCGGTTCTCGATCCAGAACTCGACCACCCGGAAGCGGCCCCGGGAGAGCTCCAGGGCCCTCCAGCCTTCGCGGGCGGCCAGGGCCAAGATCTCCTCCGTCGAGCGGGGCACGGAGACCGCGGCATGGGTGGCCGTGTAGCCCGTGGCGTGGGGATTGTGACGGAAGATCGCCTGCCCCTGGCCCGGGTCCGGCCCCATCTCGGTGCCCTCGGGGAAGACCTCGAGGGCACTGCCGTGGCCATCCCCCATCCAGGCGATGTAGGAATCCCCATGGGGCCCGAAGGCCGACAGGGACCCCCCGAAGAGCTCCACCAGCACCTGGGCCACGTGCAGCGGCTGCCGGGCGGGGATCGAGAGGTGGTGGATCATGGCTCAGAGGGCCTGCTCGACGAAGGCCTTCAGGCTGGCCTTGGGCTGGGCGCCCACGAGCTTGCCCACGGGCTGGCCGTCCTTGAAGAGCAGGAGGGTGGGAATGGACATGATCCCGAAGGACCCGGCCACCTCCGGGTTGTCATCGACGTTCACCTTCGCGATGCGGGCCCGGCCCTGCAGCTCGCCGGCCAGCTCATCGAGGGTGGGGGCGATCATCTTGCAGGGGCCGCACCAGGGGGCCCAGAAGTCGACGAGGGTGACGCCCTGGGCCACGGTGGCCTTGAACTCGGCGTCGGTGATGGCGGAAACGAGGGCGGACATGATGTTTCTCCTTGCGACCCTTGCATTCGATGGGGCCGTGAGGGAAACTTTAGGTGCTTACTCTCTTTTGGAAAGTAGGCACTATTTCGGAAGGTAGGCACCCCATGGTAACCAAAGGCTCCGAAGGCAAGGTCTGCCCCACCAACCTGCTCCACGCCGCGTGCCCCACGCGCATGGTGCTGGACCTCGTGGCGGACAAGTGGACGACCCTGATCATCTACCTGCTGGGCAGCGGCACGAAGCGCTACGGGGAGCTGCAGCGCGAGGTGGGCGGCATCAGCCAGAAGATGCTCACCCAGACCCTCCGCAAGCTGGAGGAGGATGGGCTCGTGAAACGCACCATCTACCCCGAGGTGCCGCCCCGCACCGAGTACAGCCTCACGCCCCTGGGCGAGTCGCTGAAGGAACCCCTGGGCGGGCTCGCCAAGTGGGCCATCGAGCACCTCCCCGAGGTGGAGAAGGCCCGCAAGGCCCACGCCCGGAAGAAGGGGCCCGAGAGCCTCAGCGCCTGAGGCGGGCCAGGTCCTCCGGGGTGTCCAGGTCCTCCCCCCCCCGGGGAAAAGCGAGGGCCCGCGCGCCCTTCAACAGGTCCCGGGCGCCCCGGTCGCCCCTGCAGCGGCGCAGGTCCGGAAAGGCCGACCGGGGGAAGATCGCCGGGATCCCCACCTGCCCTTCATAGGCGCAGGCGAGGGTGCCCGTCCCCGACCGGTAGGCGGTCAGGAGCCGCCCGAGCAGGCCGGGGTCCACGGCCACCTGATCCACGGTGAGGAGCAGCACCGCCTCCACCGGATCCGGCAAGGCCCCCACGCCGACGCGGATGGAGGCGCCCATGCCTTCCGCGGCGTCCGGGTTCACACAGCGCTGCACCTCCAGGCCCTCCAGGACCGCATCGAGCCGGGCATGCTCCGGAGGCACCACCGCCACCACAGGCCGACATCCCGCCTCCAGGGCCATGCGCACGGCCCGCCGCAGCAGGGCCTCGCCGGCCAGCTCCACCAGCTGCTTGGGCTGCCCCAGGCGCCGCGAGGCGCCCGCCGCGAGGACCACGGCCGCGATCAACGGGCCTCCGAGAGGGGCCGGCCCGTGCCGCCCATCAGCGCCCCCTGCACCTCGGCGAGGATGGCGAGGGCCACCGCTTCCGGCGCACGGGAGCCCAGGTCCAGGCCCACAGGGGCATGCAGCCGCCGGTCCGGGGTGCCCAGCTCCGCAAGCATCCGCGCGCAGCGGGCGCGGGAGCCCATGAGGCCCACATAGCCCACCGGCGTCGCCAGGAGGCCCCGCAGGGCCTCCTGGTCCTTGAGGTAGTTGTGGGTGAGCAGCACCGCCGCGCTGCGGGCATCGAGGGGCAATCCGGGGATCACCTGAGCCGGATGGCCCGCCTTCAACGCATCAGCCCCGGGGAAGCGGTCCCGGGTCACGAAGGCGGGACGGTGATCCACCACGCCCACGGACCAGCCCAGGCCCTTGGCGAGGTCCACCAGCAGGCGCGAGTCTTCATCCCCTCCCCAGAGCCACAGGGCGAGAGGAGGGGGGAGGACCTCCACGACTTCCAGGGCCTCCTCGCCCTCCGCCAGGACCCGCGGCGCGACCTCGGCCCGCGCGGAGAGCCCCAGACGGACGGGGCGCCGGGCCTCCCACTCGGAGGCCACCGTCGCCATCCAGTCCGGCACACCACGGAGCCACTCCACCCGCACGGTGAGCACCCCCTCGCAGCCCATGCCGCTGCCCCACACGAGGTCGGCGTCGCCGCGCAGGTCGTAGGTGAGGAGGCGGGGTTGGCCATCCGCGAGCACCTCCCGGGCCCGGCCCAGCACCTCACCTTCCAGGCAGCCTCCGCTGAGGCTGCCCCGGAGCACGCGGTGGCCGTCCGTGAGCAGGCGCGCCCCGGGCCGACGGTAAGAGGAGCCCTCGACCCGCACCAGGGTGGCGAGGGCGAGGGGCTCGGGACCGGCCTGGAGGAGCCGGTGGATGTCCTGGAGTTCCTTCACGCCTTGAGGACCTTCTCCGGGGTGAAGGGCAGGCTGCGGAGCCGCTTCCCGGTGGCCGCGAACACGGCGTTGGCCACCGCCGGGGCCAAGGGCGGCAGGCCCGGCTCGCCCACCCCGCCGGGAGGCAGGTCGCTGGGCACCATGTGGACCTCCACCTTGGGCATGTCTGGGATCCGCAGCACCGGGTAGTCCTTGAAGGCCTGCTGCACCACCCGTCCCTTGTCGATGGTGATCTCCCCGGTGAGGGCCGCGGAGAGGCCGTAGGCCACGGCGCCTTCGAACTGGGCCTTCACGTTCAGGGGGTTGAGCACCAGGCCGCAGTCCACGGCGCAGACGACCCGGTGCACCTTGATGGTGCCATCGGGCTTCACCTCCACCTCGGCCACCTCCGCCGCGTAGGTGCCGCACTCCAGGTAGGGATGGGCGGCGATGCCGCGCCCCCAGCCCTTGGGCAGGGGCTTGCCCCAGTCGGCCTTGGCCGCGGCCAGCTCCAACACGCCCCGGAGGCGCTTCGGATCCACGGTGTCGTGGCCCACCTTCGTGGGCCCCGCGTGCATGAGCTCCAGCCGGAAGGCCAGGGGATCCTTGCCGGCGGCCTGGGCCAGCTCATCGAGGAAGCACTCGGTGGCGAAGGGGTTGAAGCTGGCCGCCACGGCGCGCCAGAACCAGAGGGGGACCGGCGTGTCCGCCTGGGCCCACTGCACCTCCAGGTTGGGAATGGCGTAGGCCAGATCGGCGGCGCCAGAGGTTTCCGCAGCTTCCGGGGGCCAGGGGAACTTGTTGGCCTGGGCGATGGAGGGCCCCGCGAAGCGGTGACGCCAGGCCACGGCCTTGCCGGAGGCATCCAGACCGCCCTCCAGGTGGTGGAGGGTGGCGGGGCGGTAGCCGTCGTGGCGCATGTCGTCGGGGCGGGTCCACTGCACTTTCACGGGGGCGCCCACGGCCTTGGAGCAGGCCACGGCATCCAGCATGAAGTCGCCCATGGCCCGGCGTCCGAAGCCACCGCCGAGGAGGGGCACGTTCACCTCCACCTGCTCGGGCTTGAGCCCCGTGATGGCCGTGATGCCCGCCATCGACCAGCCGGGGCCCTGGCTGGGGGCCCAGATGGTGCAGCGGTCCGCCTTCACATCAGCCACGGCCACCATGGGCTCCATGGTGGCGTGGGCCAGGAAGGGTGCCTCGTAGGTCGCTTCCAGTTTCTTGGCCGCACCTTCCAGGCCCTTGGCGGCGTCGCCCTCGGCGCGCACGGCCTTGCCCGGGCCCTTGAGCCTTTCCTCGAATTGGGCGCGGATCGCAGCGCTGTCCAGGTTGGCGGCGGGGCCCAGGTCCCACTCCACTTTCAGGAAGTCGCGCCCGGAGAAGGCGCTCCAGGTGTCCGTGGCCACCACGGCCACGCCGCTGGGCACCTGCACCACCTGCTTCACGCCCGGTTGCTTCAGGGCCCGGGAGGCGTCGAAGGACTTCACCTTCCCGCCGAACACCGGGCAGCGCTCGATGCTGGCCACGAGCATGCCGGGCACCTTCACATCGGTGCCGAACTGGGCGCGGCCGGTGACGATGTCAGGGCCATCCAGGCGGCGGGCGTCCTTGCCGAGGATCTTGAAGTCCTTGCGGGCCTTCAGCGCGGGTTTGGCCGGGGCCGGGACCTTGGAGGCCGCGGCCACCAGTTCGCCGAAGCCGGCCTTCTTGCCGCCGGGGCCGTGGATGACGCCCTGCTCGGCCCGGCAGTCGGTCTTGGCCACCTTCCAGGTGTCCGCGGCGGCCTGCAGGAGCATCTCCCGGGCCTGGGCCCCCACGGTGCGGAAAGCCTCCGTGGTGCTGCGGGTGGTCTGGCTACCGCCGGTGACGCCCAGGTCGCCGAACTTCTTGGCGGTGCTGGCCTGCTTCACCTTCACCTTCGACCAGTCGGCCTCCAGCTCCTCGGCCACGGCCATGGCCATGCTGGTGCGCACGCCCTGCCCCATCTCGCTGCGGGTGGCCCACACCGTCACGGTGCCATCGGCCCCGATGGCCAGCCAGGCGTTGGGTTCGAAGGTCGCGGCCTTCGGCGCGGCCTTGGCCTCGAAGGCCTTGAGGCTCAGGGGCACATGGAAGGCCAAGGTGAGGGCGGAGGCGTTCTTGAGGAAGTCGCGGCGGGAGGTCACTTGGCACCTCCCTTCGCGGCGGTGTGGATGGCCTCGCGGATCCGGAGGTAGGTGCCGCAGCGGCAGATGTTGTCGGCCATGCCGGCGTCGATGTCGGCGTCCGTGGGCTGGGGCTTCCGCTTCAGCAGGGCCGAGGCGGCCATGATCTGCCCGGGCTGGCAGTAGCCGCACTGGGCCACGTCGCAGGTGAGCCAGGCCTTCTGCACGGGGTGGTCCCCCTTGGCGCTGAGCCCTTCGATGGTGGTGACCTGCCCCTTCACCTGCTCCACGGGCATCTGGCAGGCCCGCTCGGCCTTGCCATCCACGTGCACGGTGCAGGCGCCGCACTGGCCCAGGCCGCAGCCGAATTTGGTGCCCGTGAGGCCCAGGTGGTCCCGCAGGACCCAGAGGAGGGGGGTGTCCCCTTCGACGTTCACCGCCCGGGAGCGGCCGTTGATGGAGAGGTTGAAGACCGGCATGGCTCACCTCGCTGGGAAGGAAGGGCGTGGAAGGTGCCCATCCTACCCCCTCGCCCTCCCCTGGGGAACTGCATTCCCGCCTTGGCATCCCTCTCGCGCTGGAAGGGGTCCCTGTCGGGAGTCCGTCGTGCTCCGTTCCGCCCTTTTCTGCTTGTGTCTGCTGGGTTCGGCCCTGGGGGCCCAGCCTGCCCCGACCCCCGCCCAGCAGGAATTGGCCAAGCCCATCCAACTCGAGGACGGAAAAGCGACACCTGGCGCCCCGGGGGCTTCCCCCGCTCCGGACCCGGGTCCCAGCGGCTTCCAGGCCCTCGGGTCCCTGGTCGTGGTGCTGGGACTGGCCTTCGGGAGCCTCTGGGCGCTGAAGAAGTACGGACGGAAACACCTTCCCGGCTCTGGTGGGGGCCGCCTGAAGGTGGCCGAGACCCTCGCCCTGGGCGATCGGCGCTACGTCAGCATCCTCGAGGCGGAAGGGGAGCGGTTCCTCATCGCCCTCCATCCCACGGGCATCACCCTGCTCTCCCGTCTGGATGGCCTCGGTGGGGAGCCCGCCCCCTTCGGCGATCGGCTGGAAGCCGAGGTGGCCCGCACCGAGCCCATCTCCCTGCGGGACATGGAGGCCCGCCTCCGCCAAGGGGAACGGCCATGACGCGGGGCTGGATCCGCAGGTCCGTCCGATGGGGCCTGGCCCTCGCCCTCGTGGGCGCCGCCCTCTCCCTCCAGGCCACGCCCCTGCCCTCCGTGAGCGTCTCCTTCGGGAAGACCCCCACCGGCCCCGGGCTCAGCACAGCCCTCCAGACGGTGATGGTGCTGACGGTCCTCACCCTGGCCCCCGCCATCCTCATGACCATGACGAGCTTCACCCGCATGGTGGTGGTCATGCACTTCCTCCGCCAGGGGCTTGGGACCCAGAACACCCCCAGCAATCAGGTGCTGATCAGCCTCGCACTGGTGCTCACCTTCTTCGTCATGGGCCCCACCATCCAGGACATCAACACCCAGGTGATCCAGCCCCTGAACCGCAATGAGCTGACGGTGGATCAGGCCCTCGATCGCACCTCGGCCCCCCTGAAGGTCTTCATGCTGAAGCAGACCCGCAAGAAGGACCTCGCCCTCTTCCTGCGCCTCTCCAAGACCCCCCCTCCCCAGACCAAGGCCGACGTCCCGCTCACCGCCCTGGTCCCGGCCTTCATGATCAGCGAGCTGAAGACCGCCTTCGAGATCGGCTTCATGATCTTCCTGCCCTTCCTGGTGGTGGACATGGTCGTGGCCAGCATCCTGCTGAGCATGGGCATGATGATGCTGCCCCCGGTGGTCATCAGCCTTCCCTTCAAGGTGCTGCTCTTCGTGATGGTGGACGGTTGGTACCTCATCGTGAGTTCCCTCGTGAGGGGGTACACCGGATGACACGCCCCACCATCTCTCCCTCCTATCGCACCGTGCCCCGCACGGTGCTCCCGCTCGCCTCCGCTCGCGGAGCGCGGGAGGTGGACGGTTGGTACCTCATCGTGAGTTCCCTCGTTCGGGGGTACACCGGATGAACGAGCTCGTCATCGCCCGCCTGGCCCAGGAATCCCTCAAGACCGCCTTGATGGTGGCGGGACCGGCCCTGCTCGTGTCCCTGGTGGTGGGGCTGGCCGTCTCCATCTTCCAGGTGGTCACGAGCCTGCAGGACCAGACCGTCGCCTTCGTGCCGAAGATGCTGGCCGTGATGGTGGTGGTGGTGGCCACCTTCCCCTGGATGGTCCGCATCATGCTCGCCTTCACCACCCGGATGTTCACGGAGTGGAGCACGTTCTCCCGCGGGCTGGGCTAGGCCGGGTCCATGTTCCAGCAGCCCACCCTTCCGCCGACCCTCACCAACCCCGCCGTCTGGCTGTTCACCCAGGAGCGGGCGCTGGCCTGGATGCTGGCCCTCACGCGGGTGAGCGGGCTCCTGAGCGCCCTCCCCGGCTTCGGACCCGAGCGCATGCCCAATGAGCTGCGCGTCGTCCTGGGGGTCTCCCTCGCCACCCTGCTCGCCCCCGTCCTGCCTCCCGTGCAGGCCCAGGGCTGGGGCCTGCTGGACCTCATCCTCGCCATGGCCGCGGAGCTCGCGGTGGGACTCCTCCTCGGAACCCTAGTGGCCTGGATCCTCGAAGGGGTCGCCTTCGCGGGCTCCCTGATGGACACCCAGATGGGCTTCTCCTTCGTACAGATCATCGATCCGGTGAATGCCAACCCCACTTCCGTCTCCGGGGCCCTGCTCGGTCAGGCCGCCCTCCTCATCTTCTTCGCCTCGGGGCTCCACCACCTCGCCCTCCAGGCCCTCCATGACAGCTGGCGCCTCGTGCCGCCGGGCCACCTGCCGGCCCTCCAGCCCATGCTGATGATCACCTTCCTGGGGCAGTTGCTGGTGCGGGGGTTCATGCTGGCCTTCCCCATCCTCGCCATCCTCTTCCTCCTGGACCTCGGGCTCGCCATCGCCGGGAAGTTCATGCCCCAGCTCCAGCTGCTCCAGCTCAGCTTCCCCGCCAAGATCGTGCTGGGCTTCATGCTGCTCACCTTCACCCTCCGGGAGCTCATGGTCTGGCTGCGCCCCCTGATGGAGGAGGCCCTGCGCCTCTTCCCGCGCATGGCCGGAGTCTGATCCATGGCCAAGGATCCGGCGCGGACGGAACGCGCAACCCCGAAACGCCGGCAGCAGGCCCGGGATGAAGGATCTGTCGCCCGCTCCGCGGACTTCGACGCCGCCCTCCTGCTCTGGGCCAACTTCTTCCTCATCCTCTTCCTGGGGGGCGCCACGGTGGCCGCCCTGGGCACGCAGCTCGCGCACTTCCTGTCCCTCGCCCGGCCGGGGATCATCACCTCCGGGACGAACCACCGGCTCCTCTGGGATGTGGCGGCCACCCTGCTCCGGGTCCTGGGCCCCTTCCTCGCGTTCAACTTCGTGTTCGCCCTGGCGGCGGGCCTCTTCCAGCGGGGATGGAGCCCCAGCACCAAACCCCTGGGGCCCAAGTTCGACCGCCTGAATCCGGCCAATGGCCTGCAGCGGATCTTCTCCGCCCGTTCCCTGGTGGAGCTGCTCAAGAGCATCCTGAAGCTGCTCATCCTCGCCTTCGTCGCCTGGCGTGCCGTGGCGCCCCACCTGCCTGAGCTCCTGAACACCTCCCACATGCCGCTCCCTCAGGCCATGGGGCTCCTCCGGGCGACCCTGTACGTCCTCTACCGCAACACCATGCTCGCCATGCTCGCCATCGCCATCGCCGACTACTTCTACCAGCGCCACACCTGGGAGGAGTCCATCAAGATGACGAAGCAGGAAGTGAAGGATGAGGCCAAGGACGCCGAGGGCAACATGGAGGTGAAGAGCCACCAGCGGGGCCTCATGATCGCGGCCGCCCGGCGGCGCATGCTGGCCGCGGTGCCCAAGGCGACCGTCATCGTCACGAACCCCACCCACGTGGCCGTGGCCCTCCGCTATGACGCGGAGACGGCCGCCCCCGTGTGCGTCGCCAAGGGCCTCGATCACCTGGCCCTGAAGATCCGCGAACGGGCGAAGGAGTACGGCATCACCATCCTTGAGCGGCCCGAACTGGCCAGGGCCCTGTACCGGCAGGTGGAGGTGGATCGGCCCATCCCCGCCGACCTCTACCAGGCGGTGGCCCAGGTGATCGCCTTCGTCTACCGGCTCAAGGGGGCCGCGTGATGGGGCCGTGGGTGCACCAGGCCTGGAGCATGCCGGCTTTTCCCACCCTTCGGGATGCTAGGCTCCGGGAAACCCTCCAGACCCGTCCCCCATTTGCCGATGGGGTATGCGAATCCCCGGTGCATCCTTGAGCCGCCCGATCATCCACCCCCACCTCCCCGCGCCCCGCCTCCTGGTGGTGGACGACGATCCGATCCTCCTGGAGACCCTCTCCTCCCTCCTGGATCAGGAGGGGTTCCAGGTCACCACCGCCGCCAGCGGGGAGGAGGCCGAATCCAAGCTGCTCCGCCTGAGGCCCTTCTTCGACCTCCTGATCACCGACCTGGTCATGCCCGGGAAGGGCGGCATGGAGGTGCTCCGCACCGCCCTAGAGGTGAACCCCAGCTGCACGGCCCTCGTCCTCACCGGCTTCGGCAGCGTGCGCGAAGCCACGGAGGCCATGGACCTGGGCGCCTTCGACTTCGTCACCAAGCCCCTCCAGATCGACGCCTTCCGCAACACCCTCCGCCGGCTGGTGGAGCACCAGGCGCTCACCCACGAGCGGGATGAGCTCAGGCTGAAGGTGGCGGACCTGGAGAAGCGCCTCAGCCGCCAGGAGGCCACCATGGGGCGCATGGAGATGCTGGCGACCCGGATCACCCCCGCGGGGCCCGTGGATGGGGGCAGCCAGCTCGGGGATCTCGAGCGCCTGGCTTCCCTGCGGACGCGCGGCCTGCTCTCCGAAGAGGAGTTCGATGCCGCGAAGCGGAGCCTCCTCGCCCGGTGGCTGCCTTGAGGGGACTCCGGCACGCGGGGGCCTGGCCCGCCGCCCTGCTGCTCCTGGGCCCCGCCGCCTCGGCCTCCGAGAAGCCCCAGTCCAGCTCCGGGCGCATGACCGACGCCCAGGCCGCCTCCCTGGCGGAGGCCCTGCTCCGCACCGAGGATCCCAAGGTGCTGGCCGACGGGCTTAAGCGGCTCAAGGCGCACGTGTTCAGGAGCAGCCGGGCCCCGGAGCGGGAGAGCGTGCTTTTCGCCCAGGGCATGGCCCTCTGGAAGCTCCACGGACCGCTGGAGGCCTCCGAGCCCCTCAAGAAGCTCGAGTCCACCTTCCCCAAGTCCCCCTACCTCGGAGAGGCGCAACTGCCCCTCGCGGAGGAGGCCCTGGAGCGCAAGCGCCTCAAGGAGACGGAGACACGGCTCCGGGCCTGCCTCGACAGCGACATCCCAGGCGAGCGCAAGCGTCGGGCCCAGGAGCTCCTCCTCTGGCTGCTGGTGGAGACGGACCGTCCCGCCGAGGGCCTGCCGGTGCTGGACACCCTCCGGCCCTTGAGCAAGGGGGAGAAACCCACCGAGCGTGGGCTGGCCGCCATGGTGCTCATCCTCTGCCAGGCGGACCGCCGGGAGCAGGCGGAGGCCAACCGCAAGAGCTTCCGCAACCTCTTCGCCCAGGGTCCCCTCCTGCCCCGCGTGGACCTCGCCTGGGCCCGGATGCTCGGTCGCACCCAGGATGTGCGGGGCAGCGCCCAGGCCTTCCGGAAGCTCATCACCGACCACCCGAAGAGCGCCGAGGCCGATGAGGCCCGCCTCGCCCTCGCCACCCTGCTCACCGACGGGTCCCTGAAGGCCAAGGACCTGAAGGGCATGCCGGACGCGGAGAATCTCCTGGCGGAGCTCCGAAAGAGCGGGAGCCCCAAGGATGAGGCCCTCGCAGGCGTGGTGGAGCTCCGCATCCTCTACCGGAAGGAGCTCTGGGAGGAGATCCTCAATGGCGCCGAGGCCTGGGAGAAGGCCCACCTGCACGATGCGGAGCCCAGCCACCTCGCCGAGGTCCAGCGCGTCTGGAAGGACGCCTGGGGTCTCTGGGTCGCGAGCCGTCTGGAGAAGGGGTACGCGGGACACCTGCTCGAGCGGCTCAGGCCCGGGGCCTTCGCAGCCCTGGATGCGCCTCTCCGGAAGGGCGTGGTGGAACTGATCACCCGCCAGGGCCTCGCCGTGGAGGTCCCCAAGCTGCTGAAGGAGGCCCCTGCGGCCGAGCGGGGGGCCCTGACCGCGGCCGCCCTCGGGCTCCTCGAGCCCGAAGCCCAGCCTCAGGGGGCGCTGGCCCTCCTGCCCGCCCGGGGCACACCGGCGCAGGAGCTCACCCGCCTCCGGGCACTGACGGCCCTGCGCGACTGGAAGGCCGTCCGCCTGGTGGCCGCCCGCGCGCAGCCCGGACCCGAGCGGATCCGCTGCCTCGTGGCCCTCCTGGAGCGACCGCACCTGCAGGGCGAGACGGCCTCGCAGCGCCGGACGGAGGCCGAGAGCTGGCTCGCACGCCTGCCGGAGAAGCCCGACGTGAAGGAGCCCTTCCTCATCCGCGCCGCGGACCTCCGCCTCCAGGGTGGAGATGCCCGCGGGGCCCTGGCGCTCTATCCCGCCAAGCCCAGCCCCGGCCAGCTGGGCTGGGTGAGCCTGATGAGGGCCCAGGCCCAGGTCCAGCTGGGCCAGACCGAAGCCGCCAAGGCCACGCTCCAGGCCGCCAAGGGAGCCGATGGATTCCGGGGCCAACGGGAGGCCATGGAGCGTCGACTGGGAATCTGATCGGCCCCTGCGATGCCCGGCCCATCCCGATTGCCCTATGCTGAGGCCATGCGCGCCCTCCTCCGGTCCTCCCTGGCCCTCCTGCTCACCGCCATCCCGGCCCTGGCCGGCGCGAAACCCCGGGTGGTGTTCCGGACCACGGCCGGCGCCTTCACGGTGGAGTTGGAGCCCGAAGCGGCCCCCAAGACCGTCGAGAACTTCCTGGGGTACGTGAACAACGGGTTCTACAAAGGCACCGTGTTCCACCGGGTGATGAGCGACTTCATGATCCAGGGCGGTGGCTTCACCGCC
>CAZVKM010000057.1:0-5537 GCA_964627685.1 uncultured Solibacteraceae bacterium
CGCCGCCACCTACTACTGGACCAACCAGCAGTCCGGGCGCCTGATGTTCTACCACGACCACACCTTCGGCATGACGCGCCTCAACGTCTACGCCGGTGAGGCGGCGGGCTACCTCATCAAGGATCCCGTGGAGGACAGCCTCATCGACTCCGGCGTCCTGCCCGGCAAGGACGAGGGCGTGAACCGCTACGGCATCCCCCTCATCATCCAGGACAAGACCTTCGTCCCGGATCCCGCCAGCCTGGCCGCGCAGGATCCCACCTGGGACCTCTCCACCTGGAGCGGCCCCGGCGGCCTGTGGTACCCCCACGTCTACATGCCCAACCAGAACCCCGCGGACATCACCGGGGCCAACGGCATGGGCCGCTGGGACTACGGTCCGTGGTTCTGGCCCCCGCTCACCGCGGCGGCCGGCCTGAAGAACCTGCCCATCCCCGGTGCCAACCCCGGCGACCCGGAGACCCCCGCCTTCCCGAACCCCTCGCTGGTTCCCGAAGCCTTCATGGACACCCCCCTCGTCAACGGCACGCCCTATCCCGTGCTCGAGGTGAAGCCGAAGGCCTACCGCTTCCGCATCCTCAACGCGGCCAACGACCGCATGTGGAACCTGTCCTTCTTCCAGGCGGACCCCGCCCATCCCACGGAAGTGAAGATGGTCACCGCCGCGCCGGGCATGGGCCTGCCGGCCAACTGGCCCACCGACGGCCGCGATGGCGGCGTGCCGGATCCCACGCTCCTGGGCCCCGCCATGCTGCAGATCGGCAACGAGAGCGGCTTCCTGCCCTCCCCCGTGAAGATCGATCCCCAGCCCGTGGTCTACAACTACAACCGCCGTGACATCGTGGTGCTCAACATCGCCACCAAGGGCCTGCTGCTCGGCCCCGCGGAGCGCGCGGACGTGGTGGTGGACTTCTCGGCCTACGCCGGCAAGACCCTGATCCTCTACAACGACGCCCCGGCTCCGGCCCCGGCCTTCGACACCCGCTACGACTACTACACGGGCGATCCCGACCAGACCGAGACCGGTGGCGCCCCCACCACGGTCGAGGGCTATGGTCCCAACACCCGCACCATCATGCAGATCAAGGTGGCCGCGGCCGACGCCACGCCCGCCACGTCCTTCGATGAGACGGCCCTGACCACCGCCTTCAGCGGTCCCACCAGCGCCTTCGCCACCACCCAGCATGCCCCCATCCTGGCCCAGTCCGCCTACAACGCCGGCCTCGGCGCCACGCTGCCGGACAACTGGGTGCGCATCCAGGACAACACCATCACGCCGAAGCTCGCCGACGGCACCAAGGGCGCCACCCTGCCCCTGGAACCCAAGGCCATCCAGGAGCTCTTCGAGCTCGAGTACGGCCGCATGAACGCCACCCTCGGCGTGGAACTGCCCTTCACCAACTTCAACATCCAGACCACCATCCCCCTCGGCTACTCCGATCCCCACACCGAGAAGATGAAGGACGGGGAAGTCCAGATCTGGAAGATCACCCACAACGGCGTGGACACCCACCCCGTGCACTTCCACCTCTTCGACGTCCAGGTGATCAACCGCGTGGGCTGGGACGGCGCCGTGCGCCTGCCCGATGCCAACGAGATCGGCTGGAAGGAGACGGTCCGCATGAACCCGCTGGAGGACATCATCGTCGCGATGCGTCCGGTGGCCATGCAGCTGCCCTTCGACACCCCCGAGAGCATCCGTCCCCTGGATCCCACGAAGCCCGCGGGCCCGCTCACGGTCATCAGCCCCGTGGATGGCAATCCCATCACCGTGAACAACGATCCCGTGAACCTCGGCTGGGAATACGTGTGGCACTGCCACATCCTGGGCCATGAAGAGAACGACTTCATGCGCACCATCCAGTTCAAGGTGCCCCAGATCGTCTTCTCCGGCCGCGTCACCACCGACGGTGTGACGCCCGTGCCCAACGCCACCCTGACCTTCAGCGGCGGCGGCTCGACCACCACGGACGCCAACGGCTACTACACGGCCACGCACTCCGCGCACTGGGGCGGCACGGTCACCGCCAGCGCCTTCGGCTACACCTTCTCGCCGAACCAGCGCTTCTACACCGATGTCACCACCGATCAGCTGAACCAGGACTTCAGCGCCGTGGCCAACCCCCTGGTCGCCGGCTCGGTCTACACCAACACCCAGCCCTCCACCCCGCTGGCCGGCGTCACCATCGCCCTCAGCAACGGCGGTGGCACGGTGCAGACGGATGCCGCCGGCGCCTACCTGGCCCCCGTGACCGCCGGCTGGACCGGCACCATCACCCCCTCCAAGGCCGGGTTCCTCTTCGCCCCTGCCAGCCTCGTGATCGGCACCGCCGTGACCGGTCCCCTGGCCAACCAGAACTTCGCCGCCACGCCCGTGGTGGTGCTCTCCGGCCAGGTGGCCACCGCCGCCGGCACGCCGGTCGCGGGTGCCGTCCTGAGCTTCAGCAACGGCGGCGGCTCCGCCACCACCGATGCGACGGGTGCCTACACCGTGACCCTGCCCGCCAACTGGACCGGCACGGCCAAGGCCACCCTCGCGGGCTATGAGTTCGCGCCCGCCTTCCGCAACTACGCCAACGTCACCGTCGACACCCCGGGCCAGAACTACACCGCCCGTGCCATCGCCGTGATCTCCGGCCGCGTCGCCGCCGGCAACGCCGCCCTCCCCGGGGTCCTCATGACCTTCGCCCCCGGCGGGACCGTCACAACCGACGCCAGCGGCGCCTACAGCATGACCCTGGATGCCGGCTGGTCCGGCACCGTGACCCCCTCGAAGGCCAACTACTCCTTCAACCCCGGGTCCCGCAGCTACGCCAACGTCGTCACCGACCAGGCCAACCAGGACTACGTCGACAGCGCCGTCGTCACCTTCTCCGGACAGGTGACCAACGCCGCCGCCGGCAACGCCCCCGTGGCCGGGGTCACGTTGACCTTCACCGGTGGGATCACCGCGACCACCAACGCCCTCGGTCAGTACAGCATCACCCTCCCGGCCCCCTGGACCGGCACGATGACGCCCTCCCTGGCCGGGTATGTGTTCACCCCCGCCGCGCGGACCTACAGCGCGGTCACCGCGGACCAGAGCAACCAGAACTTCGGCACCACCCCCGTGGTCTACGTCTCCGGTCAGGTCCTCCTGAACGGGAACGCCGCCACGCCGCTTGCGGGCGCCACCGTCCAGTTCAGCAGCGGTGAAGCCACGACCACGGATGCCGCCGGGCGCTACCGCCAGATGCTCACCTCCGGGTGGACCGGCAGCATCACCGCCTCCAAGCCCGGCTACTTCCTGAGCCCCGGCAGCCTCTCCCTCACGGGTGTGGTGGCCGACACCGCGAACCAGGACTTCACCGCGGTGAACGCCGTCACGATCTACGGCCGCATCGTCACCAACGCCGTCCCCGCGCTGCCGCTCGCCGGCGTCACGGTCACCTTCAGCAATGGCGGTGGTTCCGTCGTCACCGATGGCAACGGGCTCTACACCCACTACGTGCCCTCCGGTTACACCGGCACGGCCACGCCCAGCCTGACGGGCTACCTCTTCACGCCCGCCAGCCGCAGCTTCACCAACCTCACCACCAACCCCGCCGGCCAGAACTTCACGGGCCGCGCCGTGGTCACCGTGAGTGGCGTGATCACCGACCTGGGCGCCCCCCTGGCCGGCGTGAACGTGGCCTTCAACAACGGGGGTGGCACCGTCACCACCGCTGCGGATGGCAGCTACACCATCACCCTGAACGCGCCCTACTCCGGGACCGCGACGCCCTCCCTCACGGGTCGGCGCTTCACCCCCGGCAACCTGGTGTTCAGCGCCCTTTCGACCAACCTGGCCGGACAGAACTTCCAGACGGCCTACCGCATCAGTGGTCGGATCACCCAGGTCGTCAACCGCGTCCGCACCGGTGTGGCCGGCGTGACCCTCACGCTGAGCAACGGCACCACCGCGATCACCAACGCCACTGGGAACTACACCATCCTCGCTCCCAGCGGCTTCACCGGGACCCTGACGCCCTCCCTCACGGGCCTGGCGTTCACCCCCGGGGTGCTCACCCTCACCACCCTCTCCGCGGACACCACGGCCAACTTCACGGCCAACTGATCCACGGAGTCACCACCCGGAGCGGGGAGGGAGCGATCCCTCCCCGTTCTTATCCCGGGACCCCCGGGGTAAACTCGGGGGAACCCCCACAGGTGAAGCATGCGTGACCTCCACAATCGGGTGCTCCTGGCCCTGGTCCTGCTCCTGTCGCTGGTGGCCTGCGTGGATCCCGTGAAGGCCCCCTCGGGCCTCAGCTACGCCACGAACCCCGCGTCCTACACCGTGGGGGTGGCCATCAAGGACAACGCCCCGACCCTGGCCGTCGGAGGGGGGATCGCCTACAGCGTGTCCCCCGCGCTGCCGGCGGGCCTGGCCCTGGATGCGGGCACGGGCGTCCTCAGCGGCACCCCCACGGTGGTGACGGCCCAGGCCACCTACACCATCACCGCCAAGAACAGCGCCGGCAGCACCTCGGTGGCCCTGCTCCTCGCCGTGGTGGAGGAGGCCCCCGCGGGCCTCACCTACGCCGTGAACCCCGCCACCTACACCGCCGGGCAGGGCATCGCCTCCAACGCCCCCAGCTCCACGGGCGGCACGCCCACCAACTACACCTCAGTCCCCACCCTGCCGGCGGGCCTGGTGCTGGATCCCGCCACGGGCATCCTCACAGGCACGCCCACGGCGGTGACGGCCCAGGCGGACTACACCATCACCGCGGCGAACTCCGGCGGCTCCACCCAGGCCACCCTGACCCTCACCGTGGAGGCCCCCTCCCTCACCTTCACCGAGGTGCCCGCCGCCACGGCGGTGCTGGTGGGCCAGACCGCCCGCTTCGCGGTCGCCGCCGCGGGCACCGGCACGCTCACCTACCAGTGGGCCCGGAACGGCACGGCCCTGCCGGGCGCCACGGGCACCACCCTGCTGACCCCCGCGACGGTGATCGGCGACAACGGCGCCGTGTACACGGTGACGGTGTCCGACACCTACGGGAGCCAGCTCACGAGCCCCGGGGCCACGCTGACGGTGAGTGCCACACCTCCGGGCCGCACCTCGGCCACCGGGTCCCTCCTCCATGCACGCCGGGCGCACACCGCCACCCTCCTGGCCAACGGCAAGGTGCTCGTGGTGGGCGGCTTCGACAACACCTCCCTGGCCACGGCGGAGCTCTACGATCCCGCCACCTACACCTTCACCGCCACGGGGAGCCTCACCACCGCCCGGAGCGGGCACACGGCCACCCTCCTGCAGGATGGCCGGGTGCTCATCGCCGGGGGGCAGTCCTTCGGCGCCGCCACGACCTCCGCGGAGCTCTACGACCCCGCCACCGGCACCTTCACCGCCACCGGGAACCTGGGCACGGCCCGGACCTTCCACACGGCCACCCTGCTGGGCAACTCCAAGCCCTTCCATCTGATGCGCATAGACCCGGTCTCCTATGAAGGACTTAACGCGAGCAGAACTCGACGATGAGCTGTTCGTTGATCGGGAGCGAGACGTCCTC
>CAZVKM010000057.1:5547-15910 GCA_964627685.1 uncultured Solibacteraceae bacterium
GATGGGTCGGTGCTCCTCGTAGGGGGGCGGAACAGCAGCAGCTCCCTGGCCTCGGCGGAGCGCTTCCTCCCCGGGTCGGGCACCTTCACGCCCACCACGGGCGCTCCGGCCACCAGCCGGGGCTCCCACACCGCCACCCTCCTCGCGAATGGACGGGTGCTCATCGCGGGCGGGGCCACCACCAGCGGCGCCACCTCGACCTTCCTGACGGGCGCGGAGCTCTACGATCCGACCTCCGGGCTCTTCACCGCCTCCGCCGGCTCCCTGGCCACGGCCCGGGCGGAGCACGAGGCGGTGCTCCTCGGGAACGGCAGCGTCCTGCTCGTGGGAGGGACTTCCGTCCTCACGGCGGAGCTGTTCACCGTGGCGGGGGGCGGCACCTTCACCGCCCCCTCCGGCCCCCTGGCGCAGGCCCGGGTCCGGGCCCACACGGCCACCCTCCTCGCCAACGGCAACGTGCTGGTGGCGGGTGGCGAAGGGGCGGGCAGCCCGACCCCCTACCTGGGCACCACCGAGGTCTTCGCCCCGGCGGGTGGCACCTTCGGCAGCTCCGGCAGCCTCCTCACCCCGCGCATCTCCCACACCGCCACCAAGCTCCCCGATGGGAAGGTGCTCCTGGTGGGCGGCAGCAGCGGCCTCGTGTCGGCCCTGGACACGGCGGAGCTCTACCAGTGATCCCCCTCCTCATGCCGCCCGCCCTGGTGCAGGCGCCCACCCCCGAAGCCCCCGAGGCCTGCGACCGCTGCGGCATGGACCGCACGCGCTTCGCCTCCAGTCGGATGCGCCTCACCTGGGCCGACGGCCGCACCAGGGGCACCTTCAGCCTCGCCTGCGCGGCGGAGGAGCTCCGGGAGGCTCCCGGGGCCATCCGCCTCGAGGTGGCGGACCACGACTCGCCCCATGGGCTGATGGACGCCCGGAGGGCCACCTGGGTGCTGGGCGGCCGGGAGGCGGGCGTGATGACTTCGGTGGCCAAGTGGGCCTTCGCCACCCCCACCGCCGCCCGGGCCTTCATCCGCCGCCGGGGTGGCCGCCTCGTCCCCTTCGAACGGGCCCTCCGGGCCGCCCAGCAGGAGCCCTGATGCGCCGTCTCCTTTCATGCCTCCTGGCGATCCCCCTCCTCCTCGCGGGCGAGCCTCCGAAGGTGAAGCGCACCCTCGAGGCCTACACCCTGCCGGACGTCGTGCTGCTCGACCAGACCGGGACGCGGGTGCGGCTCCCGGAGCTCCTCAAGGGCGACCGGCCGGTCCTCATTGAGTTCATCTTCGCCAACTGCACCACCATCTGCCCGGTGATGTCCGCGGGGTTCACCAACCTCCAGGCCAAGCTCGGCGCCAAGGTGGGCTCGGTGCGGATGATCTCCATCTCCATCGATCCCGAGAACGACACGCCGGCCGTGATGGCGGAGTACCTGCGTCGGTACCGCGCCAAGCCGGGCTGGGACTTCCTCACGGGGCCCAAGGCCGACATCGACCGGGTGACGAGGGCCTTCCAGGCCTACGCCCCCAACAAGATGGACCACCAGCCCCTCACCTTCATCCACACGCCGAAGGAGCCGAAGTGGGTGCGCCTGGATGGCCTCATGAGCTCCACGGAGCTGCTGGCCCAGTGCCGCGCGGCGGGGGTGCTGTGAAGCGCCGGCTCCTCATCCTCCTCCTGGGCGTGGCGGCCTGGGCGGCCCCCGGTGGCCGCTCCCAAGCGGAGGCCCTCCGCCTCGGCGAGCGCATGTACCGCGAGGGGATCTTGCCCTCGGGCCGCCCCATGAAGGCCGTCACCCAGGGCGACATCGCCGTGTCCGGAACCCCCCTCACCTGCGCCAGCTGCCACCAGCGGAGCGGCCTTGGCGCCTTCGAGGGGCGCCTCGTGACCCTCCCCACCAACGGCGCGAAGCTCTACCAGCCGGCCTTCAAGCGCTACCCCAACCTCACGCCGGCGGACCGCGTGGCCATGCACCTCGCGGACCCGCCGCGGCGACCGGCCTACACGGACGCCACCCTGGCGCGGGCCCTCCGCGAGGGCGTGGATCCCGCGGGCCGCACCCTGCACCCGGTGATGCCGCGCTACCGCCTCGCGAAGGCGGACATGGCCCTCCTCGTGGGCTACCTCCGGCACCTCTCCAGCGCCTTCTCCCCCGGGGTCACCGACACCGAGCTGCGCCTCGCCACGGTGATCACGGACGAGGTGACCGCGGAGGAGCGGGAGGCCTTCGAGACCCCGCTCCGCACCTTCCTCACGGCCCACAACGGCCTCGGGGAGGGGGGCGGCAACCGCATGTACCAGTCCCTGGGGGGCCAGGAGATGGCCCTGAGCCACCGCCGCCTGGTGGTGGACACCTGGCGCCTCTCGGGCCCTCCCGCCACCTGGGCCGACCAGCTGGCCGCCTACGAGGCCAAGGCGCCGGTCTTCGCGCTGGTGGGCGGGCTCACCCACGGCTCCTGGGCCCCCATCCACGCCTTCTGCGAGGCTCGGCAGCTGCCCTGCCTGCTCCCCCTCACCCCGCTGCCCGTGGTCTCCGCGAAGGACTGGTACACGGTCTACTTCTCCAAGGGCCCCCAGCAGGAGGGGGAGGCCGTGGCCCGCTTCCTCCGCCACGGGGAGGGGGGCTTCTCCGGGAAGGTGCTGGAGCTCACCGACGCCTCCCCCGCCGGAGCGGCCCTGCGCCAGGGGTTCCATGCCGCCTGGAAGGAGGCGGGTGGCCCGGACTCGGAGGTGACGGCACGCACGCTCCCCGAGTCCCAGGAGGCCCTGGCCGACCTCCTCCGCAGCGAGGCCCCCGCCGTGGTGCTGTGGTGGGCCGACCCCGCGCGGCTCCCCCTGGCGGGGCTGCCCGCGCGGACCTTCGTCTCGGGCTCCCAGCTCGGCGAGGACCTGGGGAAGCTGCCGGAGGCCCTGCGCCCCAAGGTGTGGCTGACCTGGCCCTACCGCGATCCCAAGGAGGAGCCCGCCGTGGCCCGCCGGGCCAATGCGCTCTCCGGGGGCCTGGAGGCCCGCCACTTCCGCACCCGCATCCCCACCCGGACCTACACGATGATCGAGCTGCTGAAGGTGGTCCTCGGGGAGATGGACCGCAACTTCTACCGCGACAACTTCCTCGACCGGCTGGCCATGCTGCGGGACCTCAGCTTCCCCGACTACGAGCGGCTGAGCTTCGGGCCCGGCCAACGCTACCTCTCCAAGGGGTGCTACGTGGTGCAGCTGGGCGCGGGGGAGCATCCGGAGGTGCTCAAGCGCAGCCCCTGGGTGATCCAGTGAGGGCGGCGATCCTGGCCCTGCTGGGCCTCACGGCGGCGGCCCAGGTTCCCGGCCCCAAGGACAAGTGCCCGGTCTGCGGGATGTTCGTGGCCAAGTTCCCCACCTGGGTGACGGTGCTCCGCACCAAGGAGGGCGCCGTGCGGTTCGCGGACGGCCCCAAGGACGCCCTCAAGGTGCTCCTGGATCCAGGGCGCCTGGGCGCCCGGCCCGGGGAGCTCTCGGTGCAGTTGAAGGACTACTACGGCCTCAAGCCCCTGGAGGCCCGGGAGGCCTGGTTCGTGGTGGACAGCGATGTGCGCGGGCCCATGGGGCGGGAGCTGGTGCCCTTCCGCACCGAGGCGGAGGCCCAGGCCTTCCGCAAGGAGCACCATGGGCGCCTGGTGCTGCGCCTCGCGGACATCACCCCCGCGGTGCTGAAGGCCCTGGAATGAACCTCCCGCCCCGCCGCGACCTGGGCTTCGCCGCCCTCCTCCTGGGCCTGGGCCTGGCGTGGGTGGCCGTCGCCGGGGCGTCCCGCCCCGCGGATCGCCGGGAGGCCCGGGCCCTGGTGGCGGCCCAGGGACTCACGGATCTCTGCCTGGCCACGGAGGCCCGCTACACCCGCCACCCGGCGATGGCGGACCGCCATGGGGCCTTCCAGGACCATCCCGGGGCCCGGGAGCACTTCCCCACGGGCTCGCTGATCCTGCCGAGGGTGCATGGGCGCCCTTGACCGGCACCGCGCCCTCCTCGACTTCGCGCTGGCCGGCATGGCCCGGCGCAAGGCCAAGCACCTGGCCCTGCTGGGGGTGTACACCCTCGTGGTGGCCCTGCTCGCGAGCCTGGTCTTCTTCCTCCAGGCCCTGAAGGCCGAGGCCCGGGACCTGCTCACGGCGGCGCCGGACCTGGTGGTGCAGCGCCTCGTGGCGGGCCGCCACGACCTGATCCCCGTGTCCCATGCCGCGAAGCTGGCCGACCTCCGGGGCGTGGAATCGGTGCGGCCCCGGCGCTGGGGCTACCACTTCGACGCCCTCACCCAGGCCAACTTCACCATCGTGGCCGATGAGGGCGGGGACCTCGCGCCCGGCGCGGCCCGGCTCGGGGGGGCGGTGGCCAAGCTGCTGCGGACCGGCGAGGGCGACCTGATCACGCTGCGCACGAGCCGGGGCCTGCCGCTGCTCCTCACGGTGCAGGCCATCCTGCCCGAGGCCACGGACCTGGTGGCCGCGGACACGATCCTCGTGGGCCCGGAGGACTTCCAGGCCCTCTTCGACTTCCCCATGGACCAGGCCACGGACCTGGCCCTGCGGGTGCCGAACCCCCAGGAGGTGGCCACCGTGGCTTCGAAGGTGGCCGCCCGCCTGCCGGACTGCCGCACCGTGCAGAAGTCGGAGCTGCTGCGCACCTACGATGCGATCTTCGATGGGCGCGGCGGGCTCAGCCTCCTGGTGCTCGGCGTGGCGCTCCTGGCCTTCGCCATCCTGGCCTGGGACCGGGCCTCGGGCCTCAGCGCCGAGGAGCGGCGGGAGCTGGGCATCCTCAAGGCCCTGGGCTGGTCCACGGAGGATGTGCTCCTGCTCCGGGCCTGGGAGGGGGTGAGCCTCTCCCTCGTGGCCTTCCTCCTGGGCACGCTCCTGGGCTATGCCCACGTGACGCTGGGCTCCGCGTGGCTCTTCGGGCAGGCGCTGAAGGGGTGGTCGGTGCTGCAGCCCGCCCTCCACCTGGCTCCGAAGCTGGATCCCTACACCCTGGGGGTGCTCGGCTTCCTCACGGTGGCGCCCTACGCCGCCGCCACGGTGCTGCCCGCCTGGCGCGCCGCCTCCGCCGATCCCGACGCGGCCCTGCGGAGCTGAGATGATCCACCTGGCGGAAGTCACCAAGCACTTCGAGGAGGGCGACGGCACCCGGGTGGCGGCGGTCTCGGGCGTGAGCCTCCACGTGCCCGCGGGGAAGGTCACGCTGCTGGGCGGCCCCAGCGGCTCCGGGAAGACCACCCTCCTCACGCTGGTGGGCGCCATGGCCCGGCCCACGGCCGGGCGCATCCACCTCGAGCGGGAAGGGGTGCGCACGGAGCTCACGAGCCTGCCGGAGCGCTTCCTCACGGAGCTGCGCCGCCGCACCTTCGGCTTCATCTTCCAGCACTACAACCTCGTGCGCGGGATCTCCGCCCTGGAGAACGTCACGCTTCCGGCCCGGCCCCTGGGCCTCAAGGCGCGGCCCCTCCATGAGAAGGGGCTGGCCCTGCTGGATCGCTTCGGCGTGGCCCACCGGGCCCGCACCCCCGTGGAGCGGCTCTCCGGCGGCGAGCAGCAGCGGGTGGCCATCGCCCGGGCCCTCATCAACGATCCCGCCGTGCTCATCGCCGACGAGCCCACGGCCCACCTGGATGGTGCGCGGACCTGGGACTTCCTGGATCTGCTGGCCGCCTTCCGCGCCGAGGAGCGCACCGTGGTGCTCACGAGCCATGACCCCCAGGTGCTCGGCGCGGGCCTCGCCGACCTGCGCGTGACCCTGACCGACGGGCGCCTCACCGAGGTCGTCGGGTCATGATCCAGCACCCGGGCATCCTCGCCCTGGGGCTCGGGTCCCTGCTCACGGTCTTCCTGCTCTTCCATGCGGCGTGGACGGGCCTGGCGATCCTGCGCCACTGGGACCTCGCCAGCGGTGAGGCCCGCCAGCTGCAGCTGGAGCGGCGGGCCACCCTCGCCTCCACCCTGCTGGGCCTCGCCCTGCCGCTGCAGCTCGCGAGCCTCTTCCTCTTCCTCCACACGGCGGACGAGCTGCATGGGCGCCTCTCCGGCGCCATGTGCGCCGCAGGCGTGCTGGCGGCCAACGCCTTCGGCGGCCCGGCCCTGCGCCTCAAGGTGGCCCTGGCCCTCGGGGCGGGCCTCTGGCTGCTCCTCCACCACCTGGATCGTCAGGCCCCGGACTTCCCCCTGGTGCGGGTGAAGGCCGCCGCCTCCCTGCTCCTGCTGCCCTTGGCCCTGGCCGAGGCGGCGGTGCAGGGCGCCTTCTTCCTGAACCTCCATGCGGACGTGATCACCTCCTGCTGCGGCAGCCTGTTCAGCCCTGAAGGGGCCGGCGCCGAGGCCGGACTCGCGACGCTGCCGCCAGGGCCCGTGGTCCTGGCCCTGGGCCTCAGCGCCCTGGCCTTCGCGGGCGCCGCCGCCGCCTTCCTCCGCGGCCATGGACGGGGCGGGTGGGTGGCGCTCACCGGCGGCGCCACCTGGCTGGCCTCCCTGGCCTTCCTCGTGGTGAAGGTGGGCCCCTACCTCTACGAGCTGCCCACGCACCTCTGCCCCTTCTGCATGGTGCAGGGCGAGTACCACCACCTCGGCTACGCCTTCTACGCGCTCTGGCTTCTCCTGGGGATCGCCGGCCTCGGTGTGGGCGCGCTGGCGCCCTTCCGGGCGCGGGCCAGCCTGAAGACCCTCGCACCGGCCCTGCAGCGGCGGCTCACCTGGGCGGCCCTCCTGGGCCTTGGAGCCTTCCTGGCCCTGGCGGGAGGGGTGATCGCCGCGTCCAACCTCCACGGGGCCTGAGGGCTCCCGGGGCGGGGCTCAGCGCTTCGATTTCCAGCGCTCGGCTTCCTGGGCGTCCGCTTTCACGCCGCCCCAGCCGTAGGCGTAGGCGTCCGCGGCCCATTCGTAGGCCCGCCGGTCGCCGCCCTTCGCGGCCTGGATGAAGAGGGCGTAGGCCCTGTCCCGATCCCCGCGCAGCCCCAGGGCCTCCACCAGCCCGACCACCCGGAGGTAGGTCCCACGGGTCTTCATCTCGGGCAGGGAACCCGCGACATGGTTGATCAGCCCGAGGGTGAAGGCGGCCTTGGCGTGGCCTTCCTGGGCGAGGGTCTCAAAGCTGGCGAGCACCTCAGGCTCCTTGCGCTCGAAGAGGCGCGTCTCGAGGTCCTCCCAGCTGTCGGCATCCCCCATCCGAGCGCCCTTCAGGGCCCACTCCAGCGCCTTGGCAGGGTCCCGGGGGACGAGGCCGCCCTGGTCGTAGAGCATCGTGAGGTTGTGGAACCCACGCAGGTCGCCGGCCTGGATGGCCGCGGGGTAGGCCCGCAGCGCCTCAGCGCCTCCGTCGGCGGGCACCTTGTAGATCGTCGCGAGGTGCCCGAGCCAGAGATACCCGGCCCCGCTGCCCTGGGCGGCGGCTTTGGCGTACCAGTCGCGGGCTTGGGGCAGGTCCTCCTTCAGGAGGCCCTCCAAGGTGGTGAGGCCCTCGCGGGTGCTCATGCGCCCCTCGCGACAGAGGTCGCCCATCATCAGCTGGGAATCCACGAAGCCCTTGAGGGCGGCCTTGAGGTAGAGGCGGTACGCGGCCTTGGGATCGTAGGGCACGCTCCGGGGCACCTCGTTGGCCCGGCTCAGGAGGTAGGCCAGGAAGTCCATGGCGAAGGGGTCCTCCTGGTCCGCGGCCTGCTTGAACCAGGTGTAGGCCTTCTCCGCATCCCGCGCGCCGAAGGTGCGCGACCAGTGGTGGTAGCCGAGGAGGCGCTGCGCCCGGACCAGCCCCTGCTGGGCGGCCTTCTCCAGCCAGCGCCTGCCCTCGACGGGATCCTTGGCCACGCCGCTCCCCTCGATCAGGGCCGTGGCGAGGTTGGCCTGGGACTTGGCGAAGCCCTGATCGGCGGCCAGGCGGTACCACCTCACGGCCTCGGCCATGTCCTTGGACACGCCCTGGCCGTTGGCATGGCAGAACCCGAGGTTGTGCTGGGCGTCGCGGAGCCCCTTCGCCGCGGCCTTCCGGTACCAGGCCAGGGCCTGGGGGAAGCTCTGGGGCACCCCGTGGCCGTCGTAGTGCAGGTCCCCCAGGGCGTTCATGCAGGCGGGGTCGCCCGCCTCGGCGCCGAGGGTGTACTGGCGAAGGGCTTCGGCGTAGGAACCCGATTTCTCCGCTGCGGCGCCGGCTGCAAGCGCCCGGGCGGGGTCGACGGCTGACTGGGTCACGGCGGGCAGGGCGGCCAGGGAGCAGGCCAGGGCGAGGGGGGCGGCGCGCATGGAGTCCTTTGAACGATGAAGGATCCTAGCGGGCTCGTAAGGCGAGGGGCAAGCGGGGGTGGCCGAGGTCTGGGGACCTTCCTGGCGGCGCATGACCTCGCCTCTTTGATCCTGGGTGGAGGCCTGCATTCAGCTCCATGGTCTTCATGCAGAGAAGAAGGCCGATCCCCCAGGTGACCGTCGCGAAGGTTGGGGGCTCCATCTGCCTGAGGAAGGCGGGATCCCTACCTCACATGAGGCCGGGGTTGGCCAACCCCTCCCGCTCCGATAGGGCTAACGAACCCGATGCACCCACGCTTCAAACGCATCGCGGCGCGCCCTCCAGCGCGCCGCTTCAGCCGGGTCCTTCGTCACGCCACCCAATCCCTCTTCGTAGGCTTGGACCGCAAATTCATAGGCGACTTCCACCCGACCCTTGGCCGCCTGAACGAGCAAGGCATAGCCCCGGTCCAAATCGCCCTGAATCCCGAGGGTCTTCACCAGTCGGACGGCCCAAGGGTGGTGCTTGATGCACCAGGCATTTTCCGGATTTTCCGCAGTCAAGTAGGCGATTCCCACCCAGAATGCCGCTTTGGGATGCCCCTCCTGGGCCAGGGTCTCGATGGCCTGAAGGACCTTCCGATCAGGGGGTCCATCGCAAAGAAGGTTTTCCAAGTCGCCCCAGCATTCGTCAACGCCCTTCTTCATCCCCTTCATCGCCCAGTCCGCGGCGATGGAAGGGTTCTGGGGGAGGAGCTCCCCCTTCCGATAGAGCTCGGCAAGGTAGTGGTGGCTCTTAGGTTCCCCCGCCTGGGCCGCCGCCTGGTAGTAGCGCGCCGCCTCCGCACCATCAGCGGTCGGAAACTTGTAGTCCACGATCAGGTGCCCGAGCTGGAGGTAGGCACCCGCCTGGCCTTGGGCCGCAGCTTTGAGGTACCAGTCCCGGGCCTGGGGGAGGTCCACCTTGAGGAGGCCTTCCAGCGTGGTCCAGCCCTCCCGGGTGCGGAAGCGACCCAAGATGCAGGTCTGGCCCAGAACCATTTGGGACGGGGCGAAGCCCTTGGTGGCCGCCTTGAGGTAGAGCTGGTACGCGCCCTTGGGATCGTAGGGCACGTCCTTGGGCAGGTCAGCGAGGCGCCCGCTGAGGAGGTTGGCCAGGAAATCCATGGCGGGAAGATCCTCTTGATCCGCCGCCTGCTTGAACCAGGTGTAGGCCTTGAAGGGATCGCGGGTGCCGAAGCTGCCCTTCCAGTAGTGATTCCCCAGGTGGTACTGCGCCCGGACATACCCTTGCTGTGCGGCCTTCAGGAACCACGCCTCGGCCTCGAGGGGGGCCTTGGCCACGCCGGCTCCCTCGATGAGGGCCACCGCGAGATTGTTCTGCGCGTTGGGGTAGCCCTGCTCGGCACCCAGGCGGTGCCACTTCACCGCTTCGACGGGATCCTTGGCCACCCCCTGACCCGTGGCGTAGCAGTAGCCCAGGTTGGACTGGCCCTTGGCGAAGCCCTTTTCGGCGGCCTTCCGGTACCAGGCCACGGCCTGGGGGAAGCTCTGGGGCACCCCATGGCCGTCGTAGTGCAGGTCGCCCAGGGCGTTCATGCAGGCGGCGTCGCCCGCCTCGGCGCCGAGGGTGTACTGGCGGAGGGCCTCGGCGTAGGCGCCGGACTTCTCGGCCGTGGCGCCGGCGGCCAGGGCCTGGGCGGGGTCGACGACCGTCTGGGTCACGGCGGGCAGGGTGCAGGCCAGGGCGATAGGGAGGGCGCGCATGGGGATCCTGGGGGGATGTAGGATCCTAGCGGGCTCGCGAGGCGAGGGACAAGTGGCGGAACGCGCCCTCAGCTTCGGGCGGAAACGCGCCCCTTCCGGATCAGCACCGCCAGGTAGCCGGCGGCCACGAGGTCGTAGGAAGCGCAGAAGGGGGGCCACCACGCCGGCACGCCCGGGTTGGCGACCAGGGTGCCGTGGACGAGGTCCATGAGGCCGTTGCCCGCCAGGGCCGCCACCACCCACCAGAGGGAGTGCTTGAAGCCGACGCTGACCACGAGGATGAACAGGGCGCCGAGGGCGGCGTCCACTGCGAGGGCGTGGCCCGAGCCCCCGAGGAGCGCGAACAGGGCGTAGAGGGCCGCGATCACGATCATGATCACGGG
>CAZVKM010000058.1:0-14370 GCA_964627685.1 uncultured Solibacteraceae bacterium
CGGAGACGGTTTCCATGGCCCCATTGTGGGGGAAAAGCGCCGACGCCGCCCCGGAACGCACCGCGGGCGCCGAAGCGCCCGCGGGGAAGGAAGCTGGAGGAACCTACTCGATGGTGATCTTCACGTGATCGCCGTCGTTGGTGTCGATCTCGAGGAGGAGGTCGCCGGGCTTGGCGGTCTGGAGCATCTTGACCAGCTCATCGGTCTTGATGCCCTTCTTGTTCTCGCCGTTCACCTTGATCTCGCTGTCCTGGGCGCAGGCGAGGGCGCTGGTGGCCAGGGAGACGGGCACCCGCATCTTGATCGTGGTGGGGCCTTCTTCGCCGCCCTTCTTGCTGGTGCCGTGGTGGCCGTGGCCGTGCTTGGAGACGATGTCCACCTTGATGAACCGGGCCTGATCGGCGGCCAGGGGCAGGGCGAGGGCGGCGACGAGGGCGAGGGGCGTGAGGATGCGCATGGGAACCTCCGTGAGGGATGGGCGCAGGAAAGGGTGGGACGTGTGTGGCAACCGGTTCGCCCATGCCTACGGGCGCCCCGGCCCAGCGGATTAGGGGGGATTTCAAGCCCCTCTGTCATGCTGGGGGCTCCCCCGGCATCCCAGCCCCAGGAGGATCGATGAAAGCCCTTGCCATCCTGCTCGCCACCCTGCCCATGCTCGCCCAAGGGGGCGTGAAGTGGGAACACACCCTCGAGGCCGCCAAGAAGCGCGCGAAGGCCGAGAAGAAGGTGATCTTCATGGATCTCTGGGCGGAGTGGTGCGGCCCCTGCCAGTACTTGAAGAAGCAGGTCTTCCCCACGGCCGAGGCCCAGGCGGCCCTGGCCACGGTGGTGCCCTTCGACGCCCTGGTGCAGACCCAGGACCAGAAGGACATCCCCGAGAACGCCAAGCTGGCGGAGCAGTACGGCCTGAACGCCTTCCCGACGCTCATCCTCATCGATGCGGACGGCAAGGAGATCCGCCGGCATGTCGGGCGGTTCAGCACGGGGCCTGAATTTGCCAAGTGGCTCAAGGCCGGCAAGTAACCCACCCCGGCTCCGCGACCAGGGCCCCGGCGACGGGGCCCTTTCTCATGGCCTGGGGGGAGGCCATCATGGAGCGCCCCTCCGGAGCCTCCATGCGCCTGCTGCTCTCCTGCCTGCTCCTGCTCTCCGGGGCCCTGGCCCAGCCGGTGGAGGGGGTGAAGGTGCAGGGGGCCTGGCCTCAGACCCTGGGGAACCACCGCTGGACCTTCCAGGTGACGGCCCCGGGGATCTGGCGGGTGCGGGTCCCCTGGCGCCGCACGGACCCCGATCCCGCGGGCCGGGGGATGCGGCTGCTGACCGAGGCCGGGGCGGAGGTGCCCGCGCTGCTCCGCCTGAGGGTGGATGCGGAGGTTGCGGACCTGGCCTTCGAGGCCCCCGCCGCCGGGGCCTACCACCTCCACCCCTTCCTCCACACCCTCCAGGGCAGCCCCAACTACCCCCGGGCCATCCCCGTGCCCCGGGAGGCGGCCCCCCCGGCGGCCTGGCTGGCCCGCACGGGCCTCCGGGCCGGGGATCCGACCTCGGCGGCGGGGCTTCCCCAGGTCGGGGAGGTCCGCTACGAAGCCCGCCGGCCCGAGGACGCCTTCCACACCCTGGACCTGGGCGCCACCTCGGAGGAGCAGGAGGCCCTGCGGGCGCGTCGGCCCGAGCCCTTCCTGGCCTTCGTCGCGGATCGCCGGACGCCCCTGAGGCAGACCCGGGTGCTGCCGGCGGTCTGGGCCCGGGCCACCGCCCAGGGGTTCCGCGGATCGGCGCAGCCCGGCGAGCACTACCCCTTCCAGGTGGGGGTCTGGGCCGCGCGGCGGCCGGTGGTGGACCTTCAGATCACCTTCCCGGACCTGGTGGGGCCCGCGGGGGTGAAGGTGCCCTCCGCCGCGCTCCGCTGCTACAACCTCGGGGGCGTGGACTGGGAGGGGCGCGCCTTCACCCGGCCCGTGCATGTGGACCGGGGCCGCCTGCAGGCCCTCTGGGTCGGGGTGGATCTGCCTCCGGACCTGGCACCGGGGGCCTACTCGGGCACCCTGCTCCTGCGCGATGGGGCCGGGGGGGCCCAGCGGGTGCCCCTGACCCTCGACGTGGGCGGGGCACCCCTGGCGGACCATGGGGATGCGGAGCCCTGGCGCCTCTCCCGCCTCCGGTGGCTGGACAGCCGCCGCTTCCAGGGCGATGCCCCCATTGCGCCCTACACGCCGGTGCAGCGTCGGGACCGCCGCCTGAGCCTCCTCGGCCGCGAGGTGGAGCTGGGGGACGAAGGCTGGCCCCGGCAGGTGCGCTCGCGGTTCAACCAGGCACTCACCAGCGCCGAGGGGCCCGCCGTGGACCTCCTTCGGAAGCCCATGGCCTTCGAGGTGGTGGGGCCCGAAGGCCCCATGCCCCTCCGCTGGGAGCCCCTCCGCTGGGGTCCCTCCGGCGGCGGCGCGGCCACCTGGACCGCACGGGGGCAGGGCGCAGGGCTCCGCCTCACCCTCCGGGGAAAGCTCGAACCGGATGGCACGCTGGAGGCCCAGCTGCAGGTGGAGGCGCTCCAGGCCCGCCCCGTGGAGGACCTCCGCCTGGTGGTGCCCATGCAGGCCGCCTTCGCCACCCACCTCATGGGGCTCGGCCATCGCGGAGGACGGGCCCCACAGCCCTTCACCTGGCGGTGGAACCGCGACCACAACCAGGATGCCCTTTGGGTGGGGGCGCCCCACGGGGGCCTGCAGCTCACCCTCAAGGACGACACTTACCGCCGCCCCCTCAACACGAACTTCTACCTGGAGCAGCCGCTCCGCCTTCCGGATGGCTGGCACAACGGCGGCCGTGGCGGCGTGTCCTTCGATGGGTCCACGGTGGTGGCCTTCGGAGGCGCCCGGACCCTCGCCGCCGGGCAGGTGCTCTCCTTTCATGCGCGCCTCCTGATCACGCCCTTCCACCCCGTGAACACCGACGCCCAGTGGCGCACCCGCTTCCTCCACGCCTACCGGTCCCTGCCGGAGGCGAAGGCCACCGGCGCCACCGCGCTCAACATCCACCACGCCACGGCGGTCAATCCGTGGATCAACTACCCATTCCTCACCTCGGACGCCCTGAAGGCCTACGTGGACGGGGCCCATGCCCAAGGGCAGCAGGTGAAGCTCTACTACACCGTGCGCGAGCTCACCACCAAGGCGCCCGAGCTGCCGGCGCTGCGCTCCCTCGGCGACGAGGTGATCAGCTCCGGGCCCGGCGGTGGCAGCGCCTGGCTGCAGGAGCACCTGGAGCCCCCCTACCTCCCCGCCTGGCATGTGCCGGAGATCGAGGACGCCGCCGTCGTCACCAGCGGGGTCTCGCGCTGGCACAACCACTACGTCGAGGGCCTCGACTTCCTCGTGCGGAACCTCGGCGTCGATGGCCTCTACCTGGATGACCTCGCCTTCGACCGCACCACCATGAAGCGCCTGCGCCGGGTGCTGGACCAAGGCGGGCGCCACGGCCTGCTCGACCTCCACAGCGCCAACCAGTTCAACCTGCGAGATGGCTTCGCCTCCAGCGCGAACCTCTACCTGGAGCACTTCCCCTACCTGGACCGGCTCTGGTTCGGGGAGTACTTCGACTACGACATGGACCCCGACCAGTGGCTCGTGGAGGTGAGCGGCCTCCCCTTCGGGCTCATGGGGGAGATGCTCCAGGATGGGGGGAACCCCTGGCGGGGCATGGTCTTCGGGATGACCAGCCGCCTCCCCTGGGAGAAGAGCGATCCCCGCCCGCTCTGGAAGGCCTGGGACGCCTTCGGCATGGTGGGCACCCGCATGGTCGGATGGTGGGATCCCGCCTGCCCCGTGAAGCCCAGCCATGGGCAGGTCAAGGCCACCGTCTACCTCAAGCCCGGGAAGGCCCTCGTGGCCCTGGCCTCCTGGGCGGCGGCCCCCATCGACCTCCAGCTCCACTTCGAGGGGAAGGGGCTGGGATTCGACCTGTCGCGAGCGCGGATCGTGGCCAGGCCCATCGAAGGCTTCCAGGAGGGGCGCCCATTCACCCCCGGGGAAGCGATCCCCGTGGCCCCGGGCCGGGGCTGGTTGTTGGAGTTCACGGAAGAGTGATCACCAGTCGCGCACGCCGCCCTGGGGTGGGTTCGGGCGGGGCAGGCGCTGCTTGAGGCCTTCCAGCTCATCCTGCTGGGCGCCCATGCTGGGGCGCGGGGGCGGGGGCGGCGGCGGCTTCTTGGGATCCGGGGGCGGGGGGGGCGTGGGGTCCTTCACCAGGGACTGGAGGTCGTGGATGGCCTCGGGGATGCCGGGGGACTCCAGGAGCAGGCGCTCCAGGAGGGCGCGGGCTTCCGCCGGGCGCGAGAGCTCCGTCTGGCAGCGGGCGGCCAGCAGCAGGGCCCGGGGGCGCCAGCCGGGCAGGGGACGCGGGGCCCCCTGGCCCGTGAGGGACTCGAGGCTCTTCAGGGCGTCGGCCGGGAAGCCGCTCCGCAGCTCGATGGCGGCTCTCAGGAGCGCCCGCTCCGGGAGATCCGCCTGGGGCTTCCAGCGCTGGGCTCCGGGCAGGTCCCCGGCCTCCAGGGCCCGCTGGGCCATCCAGGCCCTCACGCCCCCGGGAACCGGGATGGGGAGGGATTGGGCGCGAAGCCCCGTGGCGCCCAGGGCGAGCAGCAGCCCGAGGACCGGCCGCCAGCGCTGAAGGGGATGGCCCGCGGCCAGGAGCCACAGGATCAGCCCCAGGAGGGCCACCCAGGCCCCGGCCTCCGGGTGGGTGGGGATCAGGCTCCGCCGGGCGGGCAGGGGGCGATGTCCGGAGAGCAGCTCCGACAGGACCGGCCCTGCTTCCGCGGGGGTGAGGAGCTTCCCGCCGCTGCCTTCCGCGAGGCGCCGGAGGAAGGCCGGTCGCGCGGCGCTGCGGGCCGGCTCCCCGGGCGCGGCCGCGCCCTCGCGGGGCGGGACGGGCTGCGGGGTCTCGCCGCCGAAGGTGAGGGCGTAGAGGGGGAGGTGGGCCTCCTTGAGGGCCTCCAGGGCCCGCTGGAGCGCGGGCTCCTCCGCCTCCCAGGTCTCCTCGCCGTCGCTGAGGAGGAGGAGGAGGGTGGGCTCGCCCTTCGGCACCTGGGAGGCCACCTGGGGGATCACCCGGCCGAAGCTGGAGCCGGGGCTGCCCACGTCCCCGGGGACGATGGCGGAGAGGGCGTCCTTGAGCAAGCCCTTGTCCTCGCCTGGAGGCACGAGGGGGATCTCATCCCCGCTGAGGAGGGAGAGGCCCCAGCGCAAGCCGGGCCGGGGTTCCCGCCACAGCTGGTGGAGCAGGGCGGTGGCCGCCTCGAAGCGCGTGGCCTGGCCGACATCCCGCACCGCCATGGAGCGGGAGACATCCATGAGGGCGAGGGCCGTGAGGCGCGGCGCCTCCGGCAGGCCCCAGCGGGGCTGGGCGAGGCCGAGGCCGAGGCCGGCGAGGACGAGGGTCATGCCCAGGCCCTGGAGACCGGGCCGCTGGCCGATCACCCGCACGCCGAGGCCCGGGCGCAGGGCGGCGCGGAGGCCGAATCCCAGCGCGAGGAGGGCGAACAGCGCGAAGGGGGCCAGCCACAGGGGCTCCGCGAACCGGTCCATCATGCGCGCTCCCCCACCCACTCCGGCCGCGGGGCGCCGCGCTTGCGGGCGAGGTCCAGGCCGAGGGGGAGCGCCAGCAAGGCGGCGAGGAGGAGGGCCCACTGGGCCAGCGGTTTGCCTTCGCTGGGAGCATCCACGGGCAGGCGAGTCTTCTCAAGTCCATCGATGGCCAGGAGGCTCTTGCGGAGGCCGTCGGGATCCTCAGCCGAAAAGCTCTCCCCGCCGGTGGCGGCGGCCACGGCCTTGAGCGTCTCGGGATCCGCCTCCACCTTGAGGCGCACGAAGCCTCCGCCGTCGATGGGCACGAGGCTCTCGCCGGCCCGGCCGATGGCCACGGTGTGGATGCGGATGCCGTGGTCCCGCGCCTCCTGGGCGGCTTCCAGCGGGGCCACGCGGCCTCGGTTCTGGGCCCCATCCGTGAGGAGGAGGATGACGCGGCTCCGGGCCGGGCTGTCCGCGAGACGGCGCACGGCGGTCATGAGCGCACTGCCGATGGCGGTGCCGTCGTCCCGGCTGGAGAGGTCGAGGCGCTGGAGGATGCGGATGAGTCGGGGGTGATCCGCGGTGAGGGGGCTCAGGGTGACGGGATGCGCGCTGAAGAGGATGAGCGCGAACCGGTCGTCGCTCCGCTTGGCGATGAAGGCCCGGAGCAGGCGCTTGGCGGCGGCCCAGCGATCCTCCACCTTTGCGGAATCCCCGTCGATGATGCGCATGGAGCTGGAGCCGTCGAGCACCACGGCGAAGTCCACCACGGGGGCCAGGCCCTTCACATCCTCGCGCCACTCCGGGCCCGCCGCGGCGAGCACGAGCAGGGTGGTGAGCAGGGGCGGGAACCAGCGGGCCGTGAGCCGCGCCAGCCGCGAGGCGGGCCGGGAGGAGGGGATGCCCCACCGGTAGGGCTTCCGCCACACGAGCCAGAGCAGGAGGGGGAGGAGGGCCAGGAGGTAGGGGGTCCGGAGCGCGATCATGGCCGTCCCTTCCGTGCCGGGGGCGACGTGGGCTCATGAGCCTTGGCTTCGAGGTTCTTCAGGAGCAGCGCCAGGTCGGGGAAGGGGGGGCTCAGCAGGCCGAAGCGCGCGGCATCGAGGCTGGCGCACCACTGGGCCCAGGGATCCAGGCCCCGCCCCCGCAGGTCCTCCACGCCCCAGGCCTCGGCGGCGGCCCCGAAGTGGGACCCGAGGAGGGTGCGTCCTGCTTCGTGAGCCACGTCGAGGGCGCGTCGCTCCCGCACGGGGGGCCAGGCCTTGGCGAAGGCGTGGCGGGCGGCGCGCTGGCGCCGACCCGCGGCGCCCCGGCGCCAGAGCATGAACAGGGCCCCGAGGAGGAGCAGGAGCGGGCTGAGGGTGAGGGCGGCCCACCCGAAGGGGAAGGGCACGGTCGGGAGCTGATCCTCCCGCCCGCCGCCCCAGCCCATCCAGGGGGCCCCGTGGGGCGCAGAGCGGGGGACGGCCACCCGGAGCTCGGGGGCGGCCCGGCCGTCTCCCAGGTCCAGCGCGGGGATCACGGCGGTGCCGGGCTCCAGGGCCTGGACCTGGAAGCGCCAGCCCTTGCCGTCGGGGAGGGGCTCGAGGGCCCGCACCCGGAGCGGCCCCAGCTTCTCGTCCACCACGGGGCGGGGCAGGGGCTTGGCGGTGGGGTCATCCTCCCGGAGCTCCAGAACCTCCAGGATGCCGAAGCGCAGCTCCTTGGGGGCCCGCCACTGGGGGCCGGCCGAGAGGGGGCCCAGCAGGACCAGCAGCAGCGGCAGCGCGCGGACCGACGGCCTCATACCCCCGTCCCCTTCAGGTAAGCGGACAGGCGGGGCACCGGGTCCTCGAGGATGGGCCAGCGCTGGCGTGAGACCGTGGAGGGGAGGCCGGGGTCGGGCCAGTGGATGGCCTTCGCCTTGGCCGGCAGCTCGGGCTCGAACCAGACCACGCGATGCCGGGCGGCGATGGGCTTGAGCACGGGCGCAAGGCCCTGCAGGCCCGCGCCGTTGCTCATGAGCCAGAGGCGGTGCCCCTTGCCATGCTCACCCCAGTGGCCGAAGGCGGCCTGCCAGTCCTCGGGCCGGGGGATGGCGGGTCCACGCTCGATGAGGAACTCCAGGGCCCGCAGGCCGTGCACCCGCCCCCGGCGTGGGGCCAGGCGGAGGGGCGGCGTCCGGGCATCGCCGGGGACGATGAGGCCCAGCCGATCCCCTCCGGCCTGGATCGTGGCGAAGGCCGCCCCGGAGAGCTCCAGGGCCCAGCGCAGGGGGGAGACGGGATCCCCCAGGAACATGGAGGGGGAGGGATCGATGACCAGCCAGAGGATGAGCTCCCGGCTCGCCTCGAAGCGCTTGAGGATGGGCTCCCCGGCGCGGGCGGTGAGGGGCCAGTTCATGAAGCGGGGATCATCCCCGTACTGGTAGGGCCGGTTCTCCACGAAGGTGAGCCCGGCGCCCTTCACGGTGCTGGGGTGCAGGCCCTCGGTGCCTCCGGAGAGCTTCCCCCGGATGCGCAGGGGGAGGCGGCGCAGGCGCGCGAGGAAGCTCGGGGGGAGGGGCATGGGAGCAGTATGCCGGGGCCCGGGCCCCGGCTCCACTGCCGCGGTCTGAAGCGCTCAGTCCAGGCCGACCACCTGGCCCTCCAGGGGGGCCTTCACCTGGGTGGCGACCACCACGGTGCCCGTGCCCTTCGCAGGCACCTTCAGCTTCCAGGTCCGCACCCCGTGCACACGCTCCTCGAAGCCGGGGGTGGCGTCGGCCAGGGTGAGCACCTTCACCGCTTCCTGGTTGGAGGTGAGGGCGCGGTCCTGCACCTCCACCTCCACCGCTTCCGCCCCGTCATTGGACACCTCCAGGAAGTCCCGCAGGGTCCACTGCCGCTCCTTGGTGAAGGTCCCCACCACCTCCTCCTTGCGGTCCTGCTTCCGGAGCCCCACCCGCAGGGGCTTGAAGGGCCCGAAGCCCAGCTCGAAGGGCTGCTTGGGGGCGGGCAGGGCCAAGGCGCTCTGCCCCAGGCGCTGGGCGCCCACGTAGTGGGTCACCGGGGCGGTGGGGAAGAGGGGGAACTGGCCGGGGGCCTCGAAGCGGGCCACCTGCTGGACGTTGGCCTCCAGGCGGGGCAGGGCCACCAGGGCGAGGGTGGGCTTCAGGTCCCTCCCGGCCACCCGGAACCGGTGGGGCTGGCCGTCGCTGGGGATGTCCTTCGCTCCCTCCAGGAGCCAGGTGGCGGCCAGGCCCGAGGCCTCCTCCACCATCTCCGCGGAGTCCTCGGTGACGTTCTCGCCGTCCACCAGGAAGGTGTTGCTCCGGGTGTCGGCGGCCACCCCGCCGGCCAGCTGGGCCGTGGCGCCCATGGGACGCCCGGTGGGGAGGGAGGCCACCACCTCCACGGTCCCCTTCTGGAGCAGCGCCAAGGCCACCACCTGGGGCCCCTCGAAGGCGGAGTAGTTCAACCCGCGGCTGGGCCGGGCGTTACTGATCTCCAGCTTCACGCCCTCCCAGGACTCCCCGGTGCGCTGGGTGATGGCCGCGTAGAGGCCCAGGGCGAGGGTCTTCCGGTCCTCCGCCAGGCGGGCCTCGTAGGCCGGTCGCCACCGGGCCTGGGCCTGACGGTAGGCCACCTCCAGCTCCACGCCGCCCGGCCCCGGGGTGGTGACCTCCACCTGGATCAGGCTGGGGGCGGTGCGTTGCTGGCCCTGGCGTTGGGCGAGCTCCGCCTCCACGCGCTTCTCTTCGCGGGTCAGCTTCTCCAGTTCCCGTGTGGCGCGGCGCTCCTGCTGGATCAGCCCCGCCAGGCGCTGCTGGAGGCCCTTCCCGAAGTCCACCAGACCCTGGGTGGCGGGCAGCGCGTAGGTGAGCCGGCCGCCGAGCTCCTTGGCGTGGGTGGCCTGGATCTCCTTGAGGAACTTGACCTCGTTGAGCACCGAGTCCCGGGTGGCCTCCAGGGCATCCCTCCGGTCCCGCAGCCCCTCGCGCTCCGCCTCCAGCTTCTTCCAGGCCTCGGTCTCCGTCACCGCCCGGACATCGGCCCGCACCGCCACGTCCCCGAGCCGGGTGCCCGCGGGCCCCCGGGCGCTCACCTGCACGTCCTCGAGGGTCAGGCCCGAGGGCAGATCCCGGAGCTCCAGCCGATGCACGCCGGCCTCCTCGAGCCGGAGGCGGCCCAGCCGGGTCACCCAGGCCTCATCCGGGTGCAGCCGGACCCGGGTGATGGGGGCCTTCAAGGGAACCGGGGCCTGGGCGCTGAGGACCTGCAGGAGGGCGGGGAGGAGGAGGGGGATGGAGGGGCGCATGAGGCATCCTGGCATGGGGCCCCGAGGGAGGCCGGGTGGAAGGGGCTGGGGAGGGGGCCCGAGGCCCCTGACTCGGTGATGCCCTCGGGAGGCCCATCCGTTCACCCGCCGGGAGGAAATCCTTCGGAGCCCCCCTCACCCTGTCAGGTGGCGGGCTTTCGTCTCCTGATTTGCTATGCTTGGTTTTTACAATCCGACCCTCCGTGATGCCTGCCCTTCCCTCTGGAGCCCGTGCCCTTCATCGAGCCTTCCAAGGCTTGTTGGGTCTGGTGTTCCTGCTGGGACTCGCCGGCTGTGGAGGCCAGGGCGGGAGCCCCCAGCCCACCCCGGAGCCGGTGGGCATCCGCATCCTGGCGGCCTCCGGGGCCCTGAGCACCGGGGACCCGCGCACCTTCCAGGCCGAGGTGACGGGAACCACCGATGCCCGGGTCACCTGGATGGTGCTGGAAGGGAATGCCGGTGGGGCCATCTCCGCCGCGGGGGTCTACCAGGCCCCGGACACGCCGGGCACCTACACGGTGGTGGCGCGCCCCCTCGCCGACCCGGCCCGCTCCGCCACCGCCCCGGTCCGCGTGGTGGCCCGTCCCCGCATCCTCGGGTTCGCCGCCACCCCCAGTGAGGTCACGGCCGGCCAGCCCGCCCTGCTGGGCTGGTCCGTCTCGGGGGCCCAGGCGGTCCGCCTGGATGGGCTCCCCCAGACCGGCACGAGCCGGGAGGTGACCCCCGCGCAGGACCAGCGCTTCCTCCTGGAGGCGGAGAATGAGGCCGGAACGGTGGTCCAGGCGCAGGTGGACCTCCCGGTGGTGGCGGCGCCACGCATCCTCTCCTTCGCCCCGGATGCCTCCGCCCTCACCGCGGGGGAGGGCACCGTGCTCCGCTGGCAGGTGGCCGATGCGGTGGAGCTCCGCCTGGACGGCGGCCCCGTGTCCGGAACTTCCGCCACGATCACCCCCCTGACCAGTGGGGACCACGTCCTCGAAGCCTCCAATCGCCTGGGGGCCTCCGTGCAGGCCCGGGTCCACGTGGACGTGGTGGCCGTCCCCCGCATCCTGGCCTTCACGTCGGACGCGGCCACCCTCACGGCCGGGGAGGGGACCCTCCTCCGCTGGACGACGCTGGGCGCTTCGGAGCTGCGTGTGGATGGCGCCCCCGTCACGGGGACCTCGCTCAGCCTCTCCCCCGCCGCGACGGGCGATCACGTGCTGGAGGCCCGGAACAGTCTGGGCGCGGCCGTGCAGGCCACGGTGCGGATCACGGTGGTGCCGGCGCCCGTCATCACGAGCTTCGGCGCGGCACGGACCGCCCTCACGGCCGGCGAGTCCACGCTGCTCTCCTGGGACGTGCAGCAGGCGGCCACGCTCTTCTTGGATGGCGCGCCCGTCACGGGGACCTCGCTGAACCTATCCCCCACGGCGACGGGCGATCACGTGCTGGAGGCCCGGAACAGCCTGGGCGCCGCCGTGCAGGCCACGGTGCGGATCACGGTGGTGGCGGCGCCCACGCTCACCCTTTCGGCCTCATCGAACGCCCTCGGGGTGGGGGACTCGAGCCTGCTGACCTGGTCCTCCACCGGGGCCGTGAGCCTGACCCTGGATGGGACCCCCGTGAGTGGTTCCTCCCGCTCCGTCTCCCCTTACCGCACCACCACCTACACCCTCCGGGCCGCCAACAGCCTCGGCTATGAGGTGGTGCGCACTCAGACGATCACCGTCACACCCTACCCCGGGGACATCTGGTTCGCCGCCGGCCAGGTGTGGCTGAAGTGGACGGACACGCTCCCCCTGAGCGGGGTGCAGACCTACGATGTGTACCGATCCGAGGCGCCCATCGACTCCCTGGCCTCGGCCACCCTCGTGGGACGGCTGCTGCCGGAGGACGTCACCGCCAGCCGCCTGAAGCTCGCGGACGGGGCGGCCACCTGGGTGCTCCCCGCCGCGGGGGGGGGCACCGTGGCCCTGCTTCCCCAGGAGGCCCACTTCACCCACACGCCCCACGCGACCGCCACCGCCTTCTACGCAGTGATCCCCCATGGCGGGTCCCTCACGCCCTCCCTGAAGTTCGGACCGGTGGACGAATCGGTGGCGCCGATCTCGCCCCACCCTCAGCGTTCGGGCACCGATCCCGCTTCGGGACGGAGCTACACGGACTATGCGCTCTGGCTGGATGGGCGGGCCGGTTCGGACCCCGGCCGTGTGGACTTCCCGGTGATGGGACCCCCGAGCTTCAACGGCATGGCCACCGTGTTCCGCGTCTACGGGAGCCCCACGCCCGCCACCCCCATGCCCGCGGTGCTGATGATGCACGGGAACGGCGGCACCTGGCTGGATCACCGCCCCGTGGCCTCCGACTCCGGGATCGACCTCGCCCTCGATCCGGGCCTCCTGGTGACCCTCGATGATGCCTTCGCCTATGACGACGGGGGCGGCGTCTCCGTGGGGCCCACGCGGTGGTTCGGGAGCTGGGACGGGTTCGACCGCTTCGCCGGGGGGCTCTCCACACCGCCGAACGGCTCCCTCGTCCACCCCTACACCCTGCGCCGCAACGCCTGGATCCGTGACTGGATCGTGCGCGACCTGGGGGTGGATCCGGACCGGGTGATCTCCGCGGGTTACAGCATGGGGGGGCTCGGCGCGTCCACCCTGGCCCGCTACGCCCCGGAGAAGTTCTCCGCCTGCCTGGCCCTGCTCTTCCACACCTCCATGCCCTCCGGCACCATCGGCGACTACCTGCGCGGCACCCCGGCGCAGAACCTCCCCACGAGCCTGGGCGTGACCATGGCCGAGGTGCACGATCCCACGGTGGCCCTCGCCCCGGGCCCTCTGCCGCCCGCCCACTACCTCTGGGGCGTGGCCGATGGGGTGATCCCCTGGACGGACAAGCCCACCAAGATCTCCAGCCTCAACAGCCAGCGGGCCGGAGTCCAGATCTGGTGGGACACCCGCCTCCACAATCCGGCCTGGACCGGCCACTGGGTGGGCAGCGCCGGGCTCCGGATCGGAGCCCTCACGGGCATCCGCCGGACCCAGAGCTACCCCGCCTTCAGCCAGGAGGTCGGCACCGATACCGACACCAGCCAGTCCTGGGGGACCCGGGGCGGGTACCTGCTCTGGGATCCCGACACGATCACGGAAACGGCCCATGGCTGGGATGTGGACCTCTGGGTGCGGGGGACCGCCTCCCTGCCGGCGGATGTGCCGGCGGCCGCCTCCATCACGGTGGACGTGAGCCTGCGCCGGCCCCAGGCCTTCGTCCCCGCCCCCGGAGCGGCCCTCACCTGGTCCCTCACGCGGATCTCGGATGGCGGCCTGCTCCAGTCGGGCGCCCTCACGGTGGGAGGGGACGGCCTCGTGACCGTGCCGGCCCTGGTGATCCCCAAGGATCCCACGCGGGTGCGCCTGTCCATCCGGGACTGAGGCCACGGCCTCCGGTCAGGCGCCTTCCCGGGGTCGGGCCCCCGTGAGCCGCCGCCCCAGGAAGAAGAGGGGCACGCCCGTGGCCATGAGCAGGAGTCCGATCCCGGAGGTGCGGGGCTCCGTGACCAGCAGGTGCAGGGCCACCCCCAGGAGGCAGGCGAGGAAGAGGCCCGGGAGCAAGGGGTAGCCGGGCATCCGGAAGGCACCCGCCTCCGGATCGCGCCGGCGCAGCACGAAGAGGGTGGAGGCCACCACCACCAGGGACAGGGCGTCCGTGAACATCACGTAGCTGAGGAGCTTCTCGAAGGAGCGGAGCACGAGGAGGGGCAGCAGCAGGGTGGCGCCGAAGAACCAGAGGCCCACCACCTGCACCTGGGTGTGCGGGTCCACGCGGAGGAAGGCGCGGGGCAGGGTGCCATCCTCCGCCATGGCGTAGTAGCTCCGGGGCATCTGGAGGATGGCGGCGTTCACGAAGCCGGCGGCGGAGAGGAAGATGGCCACGGAGACCACCGCTTCGCCCCGGGGCCCCAACACCGCCCGGGCGAGGGAGGCCGCCACCAGGGGCGTCCCCGCCACGCCCTCCGGCCCCAGCACCCGCTGGTAGGCCACGTTCAGGAGCAGGTACAGGGCCATGACCAACCCCATCCCCAGCACCACCGCCCGGGGAAAGGCGCGGCGGGCGTCCTTCACGTCGGCGCCCAGGTTCATCGTCATCTGGTAGCCGCCGTAGGCGTAGAAGCAGGGCACCAGCGCGGCCAGGAAGGGGGTGCTGGCGGGGGGCGTGGAGGCGGGAGCCGCCGAGCTGGGCGTGGCCAGGAGCCCCACCAGGGCGAGGCCGCCCATCATGGTGACCTTGAGCAGCGAGAGGAGGTTCTGGGTGCGGGCGCCGGAGCGGATGCCCAGGTGGTTCAGGATCATCAAGGTGAGGAGCAGCGTCCCCGCGAGGAGGAGGGTGCCTTGGGCGTCCCGCCAGGCGGTGGGCAGCACCAGTGGAGCCAGGTACTCCGCACCGATGGCGGCCACGCCCGCGGCGCCGGCCCCCTGCATCAGGGACTGGGTCCAGTTGAGCCCGAAGGCCAGGGCCGGGTGGTAGCAGTCCGCGACCACCCGGTAGT
>CAZVKM010000058.1:14380-15893 GCA_964627685.1 uncultured Solibacteraceae bacterium
CGCCGCCCAGACGCCATGCAGATCGCGATCGGGTGCCCCGGGGGCAGGCGGGGGTGGTGGCTTTCCCGGTGAGGATGTCGCCGCAGGAGAATCCGGGCGGGTCGGACGATTCGGACGGCTTGAGCCCGAAGGCCAGGGCCGGGTGGTAGCAGTCCGCGACCACCCGGTAGTAGCCGCCGGCCCGCGCCCGCCGGGAGCCGATCTCCGCGAAGGTGAGGGCGCCCAGCGTGCTGGCGAGTCCCGCCAGGATCCAGGCCGCGAAGAAGCGCCCGGGCGTGCCCGCGGCCCGGGCCACCAGGGCCGGGGTTCGGAAGATGCCGATGCCCACCACGAGGCTGAACACCACCATGGCGGTGTCGAAGGTGGTGAGGCTGGGCGCGATGCGCGAATCATCGGCCACGGCGCGCCTCCTCCAGCAGATCCGCCAGGCGCGCGACCTGGGAGAGGTCGTTGTAGCGCTGGGCGGAGAGGCGCACGAGGGGAACGGGGTGGGGGTAGGCCCAGGTCTCCACGCCCCGGGCGCGGCACCAGTCGGCCAGGCCCGCGGCGCCCACCTCGGCCAGGGCGGAGCCCGGCTCCCCGGGGGGCAGCGGCAGGGCGGCCATGCTGCCCAGCAGGTCATCCGGCGCGGGGTGGGGCACGCCCAGGGCGGAGGCCAGCCGGTCCCGGCCCGCCAGGGCCAGGGCATGGTTCGCGGCCATCACGCCCGGCCAGCCCTCGGGGTGCAGCCCACCCACGACACGCAGGGCCTCGGGGATGCAGAGCCAGGGCGAGGGATCACAGGTGCCCGTCCAGTCGAACTCGGCGAGGAAACCGGAGCCGTAGCCGTGGCTCAGGGTGCCCGGGTGGAGCCCGGCCTGCCGGTCCCGCCGCACGTGGAGGAAGGCCGCCCCCTTGGGCGCGCAGACCCACTTGTGGGCGTTGCCCGTGTAGTAGGAGGCGCCCAGTTCGTGAAGCGCGAGGGGGATCATGCCGGGGGCATGGGCGCCGTCGATGAGGCAGGCCACGCCACGGGCCTCCAGCTCGGGGACGAGCCGCGCCAGGGGGAGCACCAGGGCCGTGGGGCTGGTGACGTGATCCAGCAGGGCCAGCCGGGTGCGGGGGGTCACGGCTGAGAGGATCGGCGCCACCAGGGACTCGACGTCCGCCACGGGGAAGGGAAGGGGCGCCACCACCAGCCGGGCGCCGGAGGTGCGGGCCACGTGCTCCAGGGTGAGGCGGCAGGCGTTGTAGACATGGCTGGTGGTGAGCAGCTCGTCGCCGGGACCGAAGCTCAGGCTGCGCAGCACTGCGTTCACGCCGGTGGTGGCGTTGGGCACGAAGGCGAGGTCCTGGGGTTCCGCGCCCAGGAAGGCCGCCAGGGTGCCCCGGGCCTCCTCCAGGCGCCGCGGCAGGGTGCGCACGAGGAAGTCCACGGGCTCCCGCTCCAGCTCGGCCCGCAGCTCGGCCAGCACCGCCAGCACCGCCCTGGGGCAGGCGCCGAAGGAGCCGGGGTTCAGGTAGGTCACCGCGG
>CAZVKM010000059.1:0-15714 GCA_964627685.1 uncultured Solibacteraceae bacterium
AGGCCTGGGCGTCGTCGGCGGAGTCGAAGTACCCATGGGTCTCGCCCCAGTGCCGCCAGCAGCCCGCCAGGCGGTGGAAGACCTGCCGGGAGTCGGTCTCACCGTTGTTCTGGGCGTCGATGCCCTTCCGGCGGAAGTACTTCTGGGCCAGGATGTCCACCGCCACCTGGGACCAGAAATCGGGGACCATCACATCCTTGGCCTCGAAGACCACCTTCCCGTCCAGCTTGGTGATGCGGCTGGTGCGGGGCACGAAGGTGAAGCTCTGGAGGGGATCCGATCCGGCCTGGGTGAAGTGGCGGGCGATCTTCATGGCGGGCGCCTCGTGGGAGGAGGGTGAAGAGGGAGGGGAGGGCGGGCAGACCGGGGGCACATCCCCTGGGAGCCCCGACGGAAAGCCGCCCCAAGCCTTGGGGGAGTCTCCGTCGGACCTCTAGGGATTGTGTCGGAGGAAAAGGATCACCCCAAGATGTAGGGGTGTCAAGGGGCAACGGCGACCGACTTAACATCCCTTAACAACTCCAAAAAAATGTGCAGATGCAGATTTGGCGAGGGTTTGGCCTGGGCTTTTTGTCAGGTGCAGCCTAAGATGGACTCAAGCCGGGCCCCATGCATCGGGTCACGTCGAACCGGGTCAGGTCGGAAGAAGCAGCCCTAAGGCGTGTCCCCGAGTGCCGTGGCAAGCCCGGCCCCTTTCGGGGCTGTGCCCGCCATGGATGCAGGCAGGCCGGGGGCCCGAATGGGAGGCTCCACTGGAGCTTCCCTCACGACCTGCCAGGTCGCCCACATGGCGACCCCGGCCTGGGTCCCTTCATCTCCCCGCCCGACACACCGCGTACAGCGCGCAGGGGCGGCAGGCGAGGCGGTGCCGCACCCCCGGGCAGTCCCCCATGATCCCCAGGTGGCTGAGGGCGAAGTCGAAGGTGAGGGGGTCTTCGGGGCAGGCTTTCCGGAGGGCGTCGGTGACCTCGCGGGCCATGCGGCCATCGGGCGTCGCGCGGGCGCTGAGCCCGACGAACCGGGCGGTGCGGGCCACGTGGGTGTCCAGGGGGACCACGAGGTCCGCTGGATCAAGGGTCCGCCACACCCCCAGGTCGGGCCAGCCTGGCCGCACCATCCACCGCAGGAACATGCGCCACCGCTTGCAGGCGCCCCCCTCGGCGGGATCCGGCAGGGAGAACCGGGTGCCGTAGGTGTCAGGCCCCTCACGGCGGAGCCGCTGCACCAGGCGGGACAGGGCCTCATCCGGGGACTCGCCGGGGTTCGGGGTGAAGGCCGCCTCCAGGCCCCCTTCCGCATCCAGGCGCTTCCAGGCCAGCAGCCACTGGATGAGGTCCTCCGCCGTGTGGAAGCGCCAGGCCCAGGCACCCAGGGGTTTCCCCAAGGCCCGAAGGATCTGGGCCGGGGTCCGCTCCCGGAGCCAGAGGGCTGGGCGGGGCCCCAGGGGGGCGAGCCCGGAGGTGATGGCTCGAAGCATGGGCGCCACCTTCCCGTAGGCCAGGGTGGCGGCCACCCAGGCGGTGAGTTCCCGATCAGCCGGATCCGCATGGGAGAGCGGGATCGCGAGGGGATCCAACGCCAGGGCCCCGGGGTGGTCGTAGCGCTCCTTCAGGGCCAGGAGTTGCCGGCGGAGGCTGGGAGCGGAGGGGGGCGGGGGCATCCCCCATTTCACCCTGGAATGGCCGAGGGGGTCGGAATTCCGGGGGGAGTCCGTCAAATCTCCTTGGGAAATCTGGGATTCTTCGGATAGTCTCAAGTGTTGGGCGCGTCGCCCCAGAGGAGCCACATACAGCATGCGCGGACTTGGAAGCCTGGCCAACCTGGCGAAGATCCTTGAAGCAGCCTCCAACCCCGAGTCCGAACTTCGTGAGGACCGCCAGAAGCCCAAGAAGGTCCTCCACGGAAAGCGTGTGAGCTCCAAGAAGGCGGTGGATCCCAAGCGGAAGGCCTGGCATGAGCGCCGTCTCAAGGAGCGCAATCAGAAGGCCACCACCCTGGCCTCGGATGCCGCCAAGCCCGCTCCCGTCCCCACCGTGGATCCCAAGGCCGCCAAGGCCGTGGCCGCGGGTCTCTCCGGAAGCCTCATCAGCGCCCTGGCCAACGCCAAGCCGGGCGTGAAGCCCGATGCGCAGAACAAGCGCCAGGAAGCCTGGAAGCGCAAGCCCGGCGACCCGGTCTTCTGATCGGTTTCCCGGAACAGGAAGAGGGCCGCTGCAGCGGCCCTCTTCCATTATGGACGCCTCATCAGGCGGGCACGGCCACCCTGAATTTGCGCCCGATCCAGGTGCGGGCCAGGGGCTTCTCCAGCTGACCTTGGCGCAACTGGCCCAGGTTGAAGAGGGCCAGATCCAGGACGGGGGTCTCGGCCGTGAGGGTGCCCTCGGCCAGCCGGTCCCCCAGCTCGGCCTTGGGGAAGGACCGGAGGCCCTCGGGGAGGCGCACCACCACGAAATCCTCGCTCAGCATCGGGGCCCCAGCCTCCTGGGTGAGGCGGTCCACCTTGCGGAGCATGCCGTCGATGGCGCAGCCGCTGGGGTTGGTGGCCATGTTGGGCTCCACCACGGCCAAGAGGCGGTTCTCCAGGATCTCCCAGGCGCCTTCGTACACGTGACCCTTGTGGCGCCAGTTGCCCAGCACCTCGGTCAGGCCGGCTTCCAGGCGCGCCCGACCGTCGGCATCGAGCTCCTGGGCCAGGGCCCGCACCCAGAGGCGGCTCTCGTCGGGAAGAGGGAGGAAGGCGTCGCGCATGGCCTCAGTGTACGCCCAGGGCCGACTCGAGCACCTGCGCCAGGGGCCGGACGCGGGCCGGGTCCGCCAGGAAGGCCCCGCGGGAGGCCACCAGGCGGGCCGAGGAGGTGCCCAGGACGGCCACTTCCTCCAAGTCGTGGGCTTTCAGGGTGGAGCCCGTCTGCACCAGGTCCACGATGGCGTCCGCCAGGCCCAGCAGGGGCGCCAGCTCCACACTGCTCTGGAGGGGCACCAGCTCCGCTACCAGGCCCTCCCGCTGAAGCCAGCGCTCGGTGGCCCGGGTGAACTTCGTCGCCAGGCGCAGGTGGGCCCGGGCGGTGAGGTCCACCAGGGTGGTGCCCCGCCTCGCGCAGAGGGAGAGGCGGCAGGCGCCGAAGCCCAGGTCGGCCAGCTCCAGCAGGTCCGCGTCCAGTTCATCCAGGGTGTCGGAGCCCACCACGCCGAGGGCGGCCACGCCGGCGGCCACGTAGCGGGGCAGGTCGGCGCCCTTGAGGAGCAGGGCCTCCACGCCGGGGGTGGCCGTGGGGATGTGGAGGATGCGGCCCTTCAGGGCGGCCTCGTCCAGGGCCAGGGCGGTGCCGCGCAGCTTCGGCACCAACTCGTCGCCGATGCGGCCCTTGGGCAGGGCGATGAGGAGGGGGCTCATGGCAGCTCCGTGAAGAGGTCGGGGCGGGTCTCCGCCAGGTCCAGGAGGCGGGAGAGGCGCACGCAGAAGCCCGCGGCGCGCCAGGGCCGACCGAGGCTGGCGTAAAGGCCGTCGTAGCGGCCCCCGCTGGCCAGCTCCGCCTGGGCGCCTTCGGTCCAGAGGCGCAGGGTGGGGCCGGTGTAGAAGTCCAGCCCGGCCACGTCCGCCAGATCGAGGCGGAGGGCGAGGCCCGGGGGCAGCATCGGCGCCAAGGCCGTCGCCGCGCGCCGCAACTCAGCCGTTTCCTCGGCGAGCAGGGTTGCGTAGGGACTGGTCGCCAGGGGCCCGAGGCTCTCGGGGCCATCGGGGTCCACGAGGAGGCAGGCGGCGTGGGCCACGAGCCGGGCCTCGGCGGGGTGCCCGGCCAGGGCCTCCCGCACCCGGTGCAGGGCCCGACGGCCCATGGCCTGCACGATGGCGGCCTTCAGCTCACCGGTGACCCCCTCGGCCTGGAGGGGCTTGCCCAGCAGGGCCGCGTGGCCCAGCTGCAGCAACCCGCCCTTGAGGCCCAGGACGCCGGGCACGGCCATGAGCAGGCGGGCCAGCTCCAGGTCCGCCTCGTCGCTGCGCTCCAGGTGGAGGCGCTCGCAGCCCACCTCGAAGCGCTCCACGGCCTCCCAGGGCTGGGTGGGCCGGCGGAACACGGCGCCCGCGTAGCAGATGCGGGGGGGCGGCTCCGCGAAGCGCGCCGAGAGGAGGCGGGCGAGGCTCAGGGTGAAGTCGCTGCGCAGGGCCACGCGCTCGGCCCCATCGAAGAACTGCACGTGGGGGGCCGCCAGGCTGCCGTCCTCCAGGGGCTCCCGGAGGATGAGGGAAGGGTGCAGCTCCCGGAAGGCCGCGCCCCGGAGCAGGTCCATGAGGGCGCCCTCCCAGGCGCGGAGGCGCGCGGCGGGCGTGAAGAGGAGGTCGGGGAAGTGGGGCGTGTGCGTGGGCATGGTCATCCGGCGGTGGGCGCGGTGCGCGCGCTGTGGCGGCGGGCCAGGACCTCGGCCACCTCCGCGAGGGTGCAGCCCCGGTCCAGCAGGAGCATCTGGAGGTGGAAGAGCAGGTCCGCGGCCTCACCCAGGAACTCCTCCCGGGCCGGGGAGGTCTCGCCGGGAGCCAGGTTCTTGGCGGCGAGGATCACCTCGCCCGCCTCCTCCACCACCTTCTTGGCGATGCGGTCGGTGCCCTGGGCGAAGAGCTTCTGGGTGTAGCTCCCATCGGGCTGGGCGCTGCCGCGCCGGGCGCGGAGGATGCGCTCCAGCTCGCCCAGGAAGGGCAGGCCCTGGATGCGCCCCGCGCCGAAGCAGGTGGCGGTGCCGCGGTGGCAGGTGGGACCCTCGGGCTCGGCGGTGATGAGGAGGGTGTCGCCATCGCAGTCGGCCACGAGGTCGACCACCCGGAGGCGGTTCCCGCTGGACTCCCCCTTGGTCCAGAGGGCCTGGCGGGAGCGGCTCCAGAAGGTGACGAACCCCGTATCCTGCGTCAGGCGCAAGGAGTCGGCGTTGAGCCAGCCCAGCATGCGCACGTCGCCCGCGGGCGACTGCACGATGCCGGGGATGAGGCCCTGGGCGTCGAAGCGGAGGTCGGTGGGGTTCAGCACGGGCGCACCTCGAAGCCGGCGTTGGTGAGGAAGGTCTTGAGGTCGGGGATGGGCACGGTGCCTTCGTGGAAGAGGGTGGCGGCCAGCACGGCGTCGGCCCCGTGGGTCAGGGCGTCGGCGAAGTGCTGCAAGGTGCCGGCCCCGCCGCTGGCGATGACGGGCACCGGCAGGGTGGCCACGGCGTGGAGGAGCTCCAGGTCGAAACCCTGGCCGGTACCGTCGCGATCGATGGAGGTGAGCAGCACCTCGCCGGCCCCCAGCTCCGTGGCGGCGCAGGTGAGCCACTCGGTGGCGGCCCGGTCCGTGGGCCGCTTCCCTCCGTGACTGAAGACCCGCCAGCCGAGCTCGACGTCCCGGGCCACGTCCACAGCCAGCACCACGCACTGGCGGCCGAAGATCTCCGCGGCCTCCCAGAGCAGCTCGGGGCGCTCCAGGGCGGCGGTGTTGATGGCCACCTTGTCGGCCCCGGCGCGAAGCAGGCGGCGCACGTCCTCCACGGAGCGCACACCGCCGCCCACGGTGAAGGGGATGGAGAGGGTGCGGGCCACCTCGCGCACCCAGGCCTCCTGGGTGCCCCGGGATTCCAGGGTGGCGGCGATGTCCAGGAACACCAGCTCGTCGGCGCCCTCGGCGTCGTAGCGGGCGGCCAGCTCCACGGGGCTGCCCAGGTCGCGCAGCTCCTTGAACTGCACCCCCTTCACCACGCGGCCCTCTTTCACGTCCAGGCAGGGGATCACACGCTTGGCGGGCATCATGCACCTCCCAGGGCGGCGCGGGTGGCGGGCGCCGACAGGTCGAGGCGGCCATCCAGCAGGGCCTTGCCGCTGATGGCGCCCACCACGTTCGGGATGCCCCCGAGGTCCGCCAGGTCCGAGAGGTCGCGCAGGCCCCCGCTGGCCTGCACCTGGAAGCCCTCCCGGGCCACGAAGCGCAGGGCCTCCAGACCGGGGCCCTCCAAGGTCCCATCGCGGTCCACGTCCGTGACCAGGGCCCGGCGGAAGCCGAAGGTGAGGAGGGTCTCGAAAACATCCGTGGAGTCGCACTCGGAGGAGGCCGTCCAGCCGCGGGTCACCACCTGGCGGCCCTTGAGGTCCAGGGCGGCGATGATGCGGGCGGGATCGAGGCCCACCAGCTCCTTGGGGCGCTCCACCGCCAGGGTGCCCACCACCGCCTCGAAGCCCAGGTCCAGCACCTCCTGGATGCCGGCGCGGCTGCGCAGCCCGCCCCCCAGCTGGAAGCGGACGCCGGGGAAGCGGGTGGGGAAGTCGGCGAAGGCCCGGGCCTGCCGCGCCTCGCCGAAGGCGCCGTCCAGGTCCACCAGGTGGATGCGGGTGGCCCCGGCTTCCACGAGCCGCTCCATCCAGGCGGTGGGCTCGAGCTCGTAGAAGGTGACCTGGGCGCGGTCGCCGTGGCGGAGGCGCACGATGCGGCCGCCGAGCAGGTCCATGGAGGGGATGAGCTGGATCATTGGATCGTTCCGAGGTCGTTGGGGGTGGTCTCGCCCATCCAGGCGAGGGAGGACTTCAGCAGTCGGAGGCCTGCGGGGCCACTCTTCTCGGGATGGGGCTGGAAGCCTAGGACCCGCCCCCGGGCCGTGATCGCGGTGAAGGGGCGGCCGTGGGTGGCGAGCCCCAGGGACTCAGGGCCTGCATCCAGGGCATAGCTGTGGACGAAATAGAGCCAGGGGCTGGCGAGGTTGGGGAGGGCCGCGTGGGCGTAGGTGGCCTTCACGGGGGACCAGCCCATGTGGGGCACTTTCACCCCGGGCCCGAGCCGGCGCACCAGGCCCGGCAACAGGCCCAGACCCGAAGCCCTGGGTGCCTCCTCGCTGCCCTCGGCCAGGAGCTGGAGGCCCAGGCAGATGCCCAGCAAGGGCCGCCCCTCCGCCACGAAGTGGGGCAGGGTGCTCCACCAGCCCCGGGCACGGAGGGCCTTCTGGGCCGCCTCGAAGTGGCCCACCCCCGGGAGGATGAGAGCGCCCTTGTCGGCGATCTGGTCGGGCCGTTCCGCGCGGCGGTGCTGGAAGCCCAGGCGGTCGAGGGCCCCCTCCAGGGAGGCCAGGTTGCCGGCGCCGTAGTCGAGGATCGTGATCATCGCCCTTACTCCGTCAGCGTGCCCTTGGTGCTGGGGAGGGCATCGCCCTCCACCCGCACCGCGGCCTTGAGGGAGCGGGCCAGGCCCTTGAAGAGGGCTTCGACCTTGTGGTGGGTGTTCTCGCCGTAGAGGACGGCGGCGTGGAGGTTCAGCTGGCCGCGCATGCTGAGCGCGATGAAGAACTCCCGCACCATCTCGGTCTGGAACCCATCGCCGAGCACGAGGCTGGGCAGGGGGGCCTGGAAGACGCAGTAGGGACGGCCGGAGAGGTCCACCACCACCCGGGCCAGGGTCTCGTCCATGGGCACGTGGGCTTCGCCCCAGCGGGCGATGCCACGGCGGTCGCCGAGGGCCTCGCGCAGGGCGTCGCCCAGGGTGAGGCCCACGTCCTCCACCAGGTGGTGGCTATCCACGGGCAGGTCGCCCTTGGCCTCGATTTGGAGGCCGAAGCCGCCGTGCTTCGCCAGCTGGTGCAGCATGTGGTCGAAGAAGGCGAGGCCCGTGCGGATGGCGATGTCGCCACCCGCGAGGTCCAGGCTCAGGCGGATGTCGGTCTCGGCGGTGGCGCGGTGCAGGGTGGCGGTTCTCATGGCAGGTCCTTCAGGAGGTCGCGGAGGGTGGGGCGCACGAGGTCGCCGGACTGGGCGAAGCGGTCCCGGTCGGGACCCAGGGCGGCGAAGGTCCAGGTGAGGTCGGGGCGGAGGGCGCGGGCGGCCTGGAGGGCCTTGGCGTCGTCGCGGGTGTCGCCGGCGAAGCAGACGACCTCTGCGCGGAAGGCCTCGGTCAGCTGCAGGAGGCCCGCGGGCTCGGGCTTGCGGAGGTGGGGGGCGCTGTCGCACACGGCGGGCAGGCGGAACCCGAGCACCCGCCAGGCCAGGTCCAGCTCCTCGAGGGGGCGCCCCGTGAGGATGGCCAGATCCCAGCCCGTGGCTTCCAGCTCCGGCAGGGTCACGAGGGGGCGCTCCAGTTCCACCGTGATCGCGTACTCCGCCTGAACCGCGCGCTGGGCCTCGGGCTCCAGGGCGGCCATGCGGGGCTCCAGGGCGGGGAAGCCCCGACCTTCGGCGGCGACGAGCTTCGGCACGAGGTCCACATCACCTTCCGCCTCCGCCAGGGCGAGGGCGCCGGCCGTGAGGCGGAAGTCGTTGTTGAACCCGCCAACCCGCTTGAAGGCCCGGAAGGTGTCGTCGCTCCAGGGCAGGGCGGGACGCAGCTTGGCCAGCGCCCGGGCCACGGCCTCGGCGAAGCTGCGGTCGGCGTCGATCATCACGCCATCGATGTCCAGGACGAGCAGGCGGCGGGGCGCCCGGGGCGTCGGCACGGGCAGCGTGCGCCCCAGGGTGTCCGCCACGGAGGCGGCGGCGGGTTCCACGCCCACGCCGATGCGGGCTGCATCGGTGCCCGGGAGCTTGCGCACCTTGAGACCCGCGGCTTCCAGGGCGGCGCTGGGATCCGGTGCCACATGCAGGAAGTTGGCCCGGCTCGGGGCCACCTCGCGATCGCTCAGCGCGGTCGCGAGACGGTCGCGCCGGTCCGCCAGGTCGCGGATGCGGCGGTCGAAGGCGGGGGCGAAGTCCAGGGCCACGTCGAGGGCCTCGAGGCTGGGGGCCGGCACGCTGTAGGGCAACTGGAGCGAGGCCAGCCGCGCCACCAGGGCCGGGTCGCCCAGCAGGTAGCCCAGGCGCCAGGCGGCGCTGGCCAGGGCCTTGGAGCAGGTGCGGAGCAGCAGGAGGTTCGGGTAGCGGTCCACCAGCAGGCGGTGGGTGCGGGGCGCGAACTCGGCGTAGGCCTCGTCCAGCACCACGAGCGGCGGCTCCGCCTGGTCGGCGGCGGCGTCCAGCAGAGGCACCAACTCCTCGGGCGGCAGCCAGGCTCCCGTGGGGTTGTTGGGCAGGGTGAGCCAGAGTTGGCGGCAAGTCAGCGTCTCGAACCAGGGGGCCACCGGGAAGCCCGTGCCGACGGGCACGCGGTGCACGCGGCCCTGGTGGCGCTTCACCAGGATGGGATAGAGGCTAAAGCCCGGCTCGGGGATGGCCACGGCGTCGCCGGCCCGCAGGCCGGCCAGGGCGATGAGGTCCAGCAGCGCGCCACTGCTGGGGCCCAGGAGTACGGAACCCTCGGGGGCGCCCAGGCGCCGCTCCAGGCGCGCCTGCAGGTCCGGCTGCCGCTCGGGGTACTGCTGGAAGGGCAGGGCCGCGAGTCGGGTGAGCAGGGCCGCCTTCGCCTCGGCGGGCCAGTCTTCCGGGGCCTCGTTGAGGTGCAGGCGGACGCCGACCTCCGCCTCCGGGGGGCGGGTGTAGGGCGGCAGGCTGGCGAGGTCGGGCCGCTGGTGGTTCATGGGTATTCCTGAACATTGGAGCGGCGGCCCCTTGCAATCACAAACACGCGGCCCGCCCGCGAAGGGGGGACTAGACGCCGGCGGGCTGGGGATGATGGTGGGCGCGCAGGGCGGCGCTGGCCCCGTGGTGGGGCAGGCCTTCGGCGGTGGCCAGCTCGGCCACCCAGGGGGCGGCCGCGGCGGCGTCCAGCTCAGATAGGCGCAGCAGGCTCTGGCGCTTCAGGCAGGTGGCCACGCCCAGGGGGGAGCTGAAGCGCGCGGAGCGAAGGGTGGGCAGCACGTGGTTGGGCCCGATCCCATAGTCCCCGAAAGCCTCGGCGCTGGCGGTGCCCACGAAGAGGGCGCTGGCAGTAGTGAGCTCGGGGACCCAGGACTCCGCATCCGCGAGGCAGAGCTGCAGGTGCTCCGGGGCCCAAGCCTGGGCGAAGGCGATGGCCTCGGCGCGGTCGGCCTGCACCAAGCGGCCGAAGCGGGCCAGGCTCTGGGTGAGGATCTCCCGACGGGAAGAGGCCTCGGCGCGGGTGCGCAGCTCGAAGGCCACGGCCTGGAGCAGGTTCGCGTCGGCGCTCACGAGCACGGCGGCGGCCTCGGGATCGTGCTCCGCCTGGGCGAGCAGGTCCTCCGCCAGCCAGGCGGGGTCGGCGCTGGCGTCGGCCAGGATGAGGAGCTCGGTGGGGCCGGCCACGCTGTCGATGCCCACGGTGCCCACCAGCTGGCGCTTGGCCTCGGCCACGAAGCGGTTGCCCGGCCCGGCGATGAGGTCCACGTTCTCGCCGAAGGCCAGCCACCCGATGGCCTGGGCGCCGCCCACGGTGAGCAGCTCGTCCACGCCCAGCAGCGCGGCGGTGGTGAGGATGAGGGGATCCACGCCCTCCGGGCGCGGCGGGGTCACGGCCACGATCCGCTTCACGCCGGCCTCCTGGGCGGGGATCACGGTCATGGCGAAGGTGGAGGGGTAAAAGGCTCGGCCCCCGGGCACGTAGACCCCCACGGCCTGGAGGGGCACCCAGCGCTCGCCCACAGTGCCGCCCCCGGGCAGGGGCAGGTTCAGGTCCGCCAGCGCGGTCCGCTGGGCCCGGGCGAAGCGGCGCACGCCGCCGATGAGCTCCCGCAGGGCCGCCACCAGGGTGGGACGCTTGGCCTCGGCCTCCGACAGAGCCGCGGCCATGGCCTCCCGGGGCACGCTGAGGGCGCCGGGATCGAGCTCGAGGCCATCGAAGCGCCGGGTGGCTTCGGCCACCGCAGGGAAGCCCTGGGCCTTCACGGCCGCCAGCACGTCCATCACCACCCGCTGGGTGCTGATCTCCGTCTCAGGATCCCGGGACAGGCCGCCCAGAAGGGCCGACCGGTCGGCTGGTTTACGCAGGGAGCTGGGGGAGATGAAGCAACACCGGAACACCTCGGGGGCGTGAACTCAGGAGCATGGCAGGGCCCCGGGCCCCACCGCCACCATCCTGTAACTTCGTCGGGACTCAGGCGAAGGCGGGCTGGAGGGGCTGGAAGAAGGCCTTGGCGCGGGGGGCGGGTTCCTCCGCCTCCACCCAGGCCCAGGCGCGCACGTCGGACAGGATGGCCTGGCACAGGGCCACGTGCAGGGCATGGCCGCCGGCGTGGACTTCCACGAGGCCCATGAGGGGGGCGCCCAGGAGGGCCAGGTCGCCCACCAGGTCGAGCATCTTGTGGCGCACGGCCTCATCTTCGTAGCGCAGGCCGTCGTTGAGGGGGCCGTCGGCGCCGTAGACCACGGCGTTGTCGAGGCTGCCGCCCAGGGCCAAGCCCTTGGAGCGCATGTACTCGATCTCCTGCTCCAGGCAGAAGGTGCGGGCCTGGCCCACCTCCCGGCGGTACTTCTCCGGGGTGAGGCTCAGCTCGCGGCTCTGGCGACCCAGGGCGGGGATGGGGAAGTCGATGGTGTAGCGGACGCGGAAGCCCTCGAAGGGGGAGACGCGGATCCACTTTTCGCCCTGCTTCACTTCCACGGGCTGGGTGATCTTGATGAAGCGGCGGCTGCCATCCAGGCCCTGGACGCCGGCCCGGAGGATGGCTTCCACCCAGGGGGCGGCGCTGCCATCCAGGATGGGGAGCTCGATGTCGAGGCCCACACCCTTCACTTCGATGCGGAGGTGCTCCACCTCGAGGCCCATGAGGGCCGAGAGGAGGTGCTCGATGGTCTGGAGGCGGACGCCGTCCTTCACCAGGGTGGTGGCCAGGCGGATGTCGCCCACGTGGGCGGCCCGCACGGGGATCTCCACCCCGCTGGACAGGTGCACGAAGGTGAGGCCGGTGGGATGGTCCACGGGGACGAGGCGCACCTCGCAGGGCTGATTGCCGTGCAGGCCCCGGCCCGAGATGGTCATCTCACGGCTCAGGGTCTGGGGTACACGGGAACGGGACACAGCTACCTCTGGGGACGGGTAAGCTTGTTTCGTGCCGTTTTATAAATATTGAAAAAAATATAGTTGAATAAATAAAGGCCTCGGGACGCCGTGGGTCAGCCCACCACACCGTGTGGTGCGAGCCGGCCCCAGTCCTCCGGGGTGGTCACCTTGAGGTTGCTGGATGGGCTCGGCACCATGCGCACCCGCAAGCCCAGGCGCTCCAGCAGGGCGACGTCGTCGGTGGCCTGAACCCCGTCCTCCCGGGCCGCGGCAAACGCCTTCCGCCATGTCCCGAGACGTGCCACCTGGGGGGTCTGCGCGCGGTAGAGCGCTTCCCGGGGCTCGGTTCCCAACACCCGCCCTGCGGCATCCACCCGCTTCAAAGTGTCCGTGGAAGGCTCGCCGAGAAGGGCGCCCTCCCAATCTTCCAGGGATTCCAGGGCTTGCCGGATCGGGCCGGCGGGGGGGAAGGGGCGCACCCCGTCATGGATCAGGACGGCGGCTTCGGGCCGGTCGGGCAGGGCGTCAAGGGCCGCCGCCACGCTGTCCTGTCGACTCTCTCCGCCGGGGACGAGGAAGGTCGGGACCGGCAGGGGCCAGGCCTGGACCTGGGCCATGCGCTCGGGAGGGAGGGCCAGGGCGATCCCGGTCAAGGGAGGCATCCCTGGCAGGAAGAAGGCCTCCAGGGTGATCTGAAGCAGGGCCTTCCCCTGCCACTCCCGGAACTGCTTTGGAACGCCGCCCCCCATCCGGAGCCCCCGCCCTCCGGCCGGAATGACCAGGAACACCTCTTGGATCGCCATGGCTCCAGCTTAGCGGCGGCGGGTGATGAAGGGATCCACCCCGCGATCCTTGAGCCGGCGGGCGAGTTCGTTGGCGGCCTTCTCGGCCTCGTCCCGGGTGGGATAGGACCCGACACGGACCCGCTTCACGTCCTGCCCGTTCCTGAGGACGGCCTCCTGGATGGACAGGGGCCCGTAGGTGGGCTCCAGCTCCTTCCGGAGGGCTTCGATGTTCCGGGCATCGGTCAGGGCGGCGACCTGGACGACGTAGGGATTGCCCTTCTCAAGCGTCTCGTCGACGGGGGCGGGATTGCCGAGGCCATCCACGGTGCGCAGCCGGACATTGGCGGTGCCCTGTCCCAGGTATCCGAGCTGCCGGGCCCCTCGCTTGGAGAGGTCCAGCACTCGGCCCCGGACGAAGGGACCCCGGTCATTGATTCGCACCAGCACCTTCTTCCCGTTGTCGAGGTTCTCCACCTCGACGACGGTCCCCAGCGGAAGCGTCTTGTGGGCGGCCGTCAGGGCCTCCGGATCGAAAATCTCCCCGTTGGCCGTCGGCCGACCCTCAAATCCATCTCCATTCCCGCCATACCAGCTGGCCTGACCCTCCTCCTGGAAGACCCGCCCGCCGAAGGCTGCGGAGCCACGCCCCGAGGCAGAGCCGTTGCGATGGGTCACGGCCGGGGGACGGGTGCAGTGAAGGGTGAAGCTCAGGGACACCCCGACGGCCAGCAGCGCCGTGGCCTTCCGCATGGACCGCAGGAACCCTCCACGGCCCACTTGGACCGGAACGGGCTCGGCGTCGAAGACCACCCGGATCTCCTCGATCCAGACGGCGCAGGCCCTGCTCCAGTTGGTGGGGGTGTTCAAAGAATCCATGGGGCTCCAAGGAGGGGGCGCACGCCCATGACTCGCGCCCTCAACCGTAGAGCATAACAAGATTTTATGATCCGTCGATTAAATAAATTCAAGTCTACCCTTTGGAAGACTTGTGGACCATATGAAATGGTAAATTTAATATGTGATGCGATTTATTGCTTGTCTGGGATCTGATCCAACCGGAAGGCCCTGGGCCGATTGCCAGGGGCCCGGAAGGCCGCGGGCAGGCGCGTGGCCGCCTGGTTCGCCGCCGCCTCGGTGGCGAAGTCCCCCAACATCACCTGGTAGCAATCCTTGCCATCGCGCATCCGCATGGAGAGGATCCAGAGGTCGGGTGAGCCGCCGAGCATCTCCGCGGCCCTCTGAACGGTCGGGGTCTGGCAGGCCACCTCGAGGCGCAGGGTCCAATGGGTGGTCTTCAGGGCCTTCAGGTGCCGGCGACCCTGGGCCAGGGCCCGGTCCATGTCCCCCGCTTGGAGGGCGGAGAGGCGCTCCTTGGGGCTGGCGTCGGTTTCTTTCTGGGGTTTAGATTCTGGCTGTATTTTCTTGTTTTCAGAGGCCTTGTCTGTGATTTCAACGACGGGCGGCTGAGGCGTTTCCTGGGGGGCCGCGGCCTTGGGCTCCACGGGGGCGGGCCGGGCTTCCATGTGGGGTCGAGGGGGGAGGGTGGTGGGTGGGGCCACGGGGGCCGGCGGGGGGGCGCTGGCCCGGGTCTGCTTCCATCGCCAGGCTCCAAAGGCGAGGCCGGCCGCCACCAGGGCCAGGAGGATGGGGCGGAGCCTGGAGGGGGATGCCGGTTCCGCGGGGGCCTGGAGCATGGACGGGGGTTCGATGGCGAAGGTGCTCCCCTCGTGGATCTCCAGCCGCGGCTCCTCCGGTTCCACCTCCGGCAACGGGGGGAGGGGCAGGGCCGGGGTCGGGGCAGGCTCCGGGAACTCGGGGGCTTCCGGCAGTTCGTCGAGGGCGTGGCTCAGGTGTTCGAGGTTGGTGGTGGGCCGCTGACTCGCCTCGATGGCGGCGAAGAGGGCCGGCGCGGGCTCGGGAGCGGCCGGGGGGAGGTCGGCGCTCAGGGGCTCGGCTTCGGGCAGCAGGGCCCGGTCGAGGGCGCCGCGGTCCAGCGGGGGGAGCTCATGCAGGCGGGCCCATCCCATAAAGCGGAGGTAGAGGCTGAAGGCCCCCAGGCGGAAAGGCTCCACGCTGCCTTCGCGGCTGAGTTCCAAGAGGGTCCGACTTCCGTCAAGCATTGGAAGGATCTTTGCCAAATCTTGAGGAAGTTGAAGATCATTGACGCGGCGCCCCTCCAGGACGACGACCTGGTTCAGGGGGCCGAGGAGGTCCAGGACCCCTTCCCGGTTCCGGAGGTTGAGGAGCCCCGCGAGGAGCATTGCGGGCGTGTCCAGGGGGAGCCGGACCACGGTGGGCTCCAGTTCCTTGGGGTCGAAGGTGGGGACGACGCCCTCGGTGGCCATGCCACCCCACACGATCCGCTCCACCTGCGAGCGGGCCGTGTCGAGCAGGTCGCGCTGGGTGATGAAGCCCATCTCGATGAGGTTCTTGCCGATGGAGAGCCCCGGCTTGAGGTTCCCCATGGCGTAGTCCAGCTGGGCCTGGGTGAGCTTCCCCTTCTCCACGAGGATGGCGGTGAGGCGATCCTCGGGGGCGGTGCTCTGGGCGAAGACGATGTCGCCGGCATCCAGATAGAGGGTGCGGCTGGGTTCCTGCCCCACCTTCCAGACCCCGCTCCTCCGCTCGCGGTGGCGCAGGAAGAGATCCTGGAGCGCGGCCAAGCTCATCGGACCCTCCAACGTTCCAGCTTCAGCTTCCCGACCTTGACCAGCAGGTCCATGGAGGTCTTGAGCGCCAGGCGGAAGGAGGGATCGGCGACCTTCTCCCCGTCCAGGCTCACGGCCCCCTGGGCGATGAGACGCTCGGCCTCCTTCCTGGACGGGGCCATGCCCCGCTCCGTGAGGAGGCGGGAGAGGGGGACCTCCCCTTCCGTGGCCGGGACGTCCACTTCCGGGGCGTCCTCGGTCTTGCGCTCGGAGAAGCGTCGGACCCAGGCCTCCAGGGCCCGCTCCGCAGCCTCCGGGCCATGGAAGTCGGCCACGATGCGCTTGGCCAGTCCCTTCTTGGCGTCCATCGGGTGGCCCTGCTTGAGCGTCGCGATCTCGGCCGGGAGGAGGTCGGTCAGGAGCAGGTACCAGTCCCACATGAGGGTATCGCTG
>CAZVKM010000060.1:0-15650 GCA_964627685.1 uncultured Solibacteraceae bacterium
AGGCCCCCTTCTACACCCTGGGCCCCCTCACCACGGACATCGCCCCCGGCTACGACCACATCACCAGCGCCATCGGGGCCGCCATGTTCGGCTGGATGGGCACGGCCATGCTCTGCTACGTGACCCCCAAGGAGCACCTCGGCCTTCCCAACAAGAAGGACGTGAAGGACGGCGTGATCACCTACAAGATCGCCGCCCATGCCGCGGACCTCGCCAAGGGGCACCCCTCCGCGCGGCTCTGGGACGATGCCATGAGCAAGGCCCGCTTCGAGTTCCGCTGGGAGGACCAGTTCAACCTGGCCCTGGATCCCGACACCGCGCGCGCCTTTCACGACGAGACCCTCCCCGCCGAAGGGGCCAAGCTCGCCCACTTCTGCTCCATGTGCGGCCCCCACTTCTGCTCCATGAAGATCACGGAGGATGTGCGGGCCTACGCCGCCGAGCACGGGTATGGCGAGGGCGAAGCCCTGCAGGCGGGCCTGGCCGACAAGGCCCGGGAGTTCGCGGACAAGGGCGCCGAGGTCTACCAGAAGGCCTGAGCCACCACCCCCAGGGGGCCCACGGGTGCCGCGGCACCCGTGGGCTTCTCAGGCCTGGGGCTCTCCAAGCACGCGCTGCACCCGCATCTGCAGGTCGGGAACGCGGAAGGGCTTCTGGAGGAAGGCTGAGGGATCCAGGCCCTCCACACCCCGGAGCGATTCCTGCTCGGTGTAGCCGCTGGTGAGCACCACGGGCAGCCGGGGCTGCATGGCCCGGATGATCCGCAGGGCCTCGGCCCCGTCCATGCGGGGCATGGTGAGGTCCATGAGCACCATCCGGAGGCTGGGGCCGTGCAGCTCCACCGTGGCCACGGCCTCCAGCCCATCCCGGGCCGTGAGCACTTCGAGGCCGATGGCCTCCAGGGCCATCTGGGAGAGGTCGCGCACGATCTCCTCGTCGTCCACCACCAGCACCCGGCCCTTCAGCTGGGTCTCCGAGGGCGTGGCGTCGAGGGTCTCCACCGGAGCCGGCTCCTCCGTGATGGGGAACAGCAGGATGAAGGTGGTGCCCTGCCGGGGGATGCTCTCCACGCGGATGCCCGCCCGGTGGCCCCGCACGATGCCCAGCATCGCCGACAGGCCGAGCCCCCGCCCGGTGAACTTGGTGGTGAAGAAGGGGTCGAAGATGCGGCCGATGGTCTCGGCATCCATGCCGCAGCCATCGTCCTGGACCTCCAGCCGGATGTAGCTCCCGGGCTCGAGCACCTGCCCCGGGAACTCCGCCATCAGCGCCTCCCCTTCCAGGGACTTCAGGCGCGTTCGCAGGACCACGGATCCCCCACGGTCACCGATGGCCTCGCTGGCGTTGGTGACCAGGTTCAGGATCACCTGCTGGAACTGGGCGGCATCCGCCTGGACCCTTGGGAGGGGGTCCTGCAGGTCGAGCCGCAAGGCGACCTTCTTGGCCACGGACACCGAGAGGAGACCGGTCATCTCCCGGATCTGCTGGTTGAGGTCGAGGCTCGCCACCTGGAAGGGGCCCCGCCCGCTGTAGGCCAGCATCTGCCGACTGAGCTCCGAGGCCCGCCGGGCCGTCGCATCGATCTGGGACAGGTGGGCCACCACGGGATGGCCAGGTCCCACCTTCCCCATGGCCAGATCCACATGGCCCAGGATGGCCGTGAGCAGGTTGTTGAAGTCGTGGGCGATCCCCCCGGCCAGCACGCCCAGGCTCTCCAGCTTCTGCGCGAGCCGCAGCGCCTCCTTGGAGTGGCGACGCTCGGTGATGTCCTGCACCACGGAGGTGAACCCCAACAGGCGGCCATCGTCGTCGTGGAGCGGGGCCGTGTGCCACTCGCACTCCAGGATCCGCCCATCCCGATGCTGGTTCCGGGCGGAGGTCACCTGTCCCTGGGGCCGGGCCTTCAGGCTCTCGATGGTTCGTCCCACGCGCTCCCGCTCCTCCTCGGGCACCAGCAGCGGCAGGCCCGGCCGGCCCACCACCTCCTCCGCGGCCCAGCCGAAGATGCCCGAGGCCGCCGGGTTCCAGCCCCGGATCACGCCCTCCACATCCCACTCCACCACGCCCAGGGGCGTGGCTTCCAGGAAGGCCTGATGGCGCTGATAGGCATCCATCGGCGCCGGCCAGGGGGGTCGGACTTCGGGGGGCACGGGATCTCCGGGGTGCCGGCCATCCTACACCCGGGGGAGGTGGCTTTCGCTGGGTAATTTCATCATCCTGTCATCCCCTCGGCCCCGGCTGCGCCACACTGGGAGCATGGCGCACGCACCATCGGATTCCCCCCTCGAGGACTACCTCGCCCTGGCCGAGCGCTACGTGCCCCACCCGCGGGACCGCGCGCGCTTCGCCGCGCTGGTGAGCCGCTTCGCCGAGGCCTGGACGGGCAAGCACCGGAAGCTGGAGGTCACCGCCTCGAACCATGGGACCTTCCTCCACTTCACCCAGCTCATCGACGCCCACTGGATGGAGGCCTTCGTCTTCGAGGCCACCAAGCGGCATGGCGTATTCATGAAGGGCCCCGATCCCGATCGGGGGCGCAAGAGCCACAAGCTGCGGAGCAACCGCCTGGATCCGAGCCGCCTCGACGCCCTGTTCGACGCCTGGTCCGCACACCCGGAGGCCCGTCCCGCCGGGAAGGCCGTGGAGTTCTTCCTCGAGGAGACCCCGGATGAGACCTGGGAGGCCTGCCTGCGTGAGGTCCTCGACCTCCTGAAGGCCTGATGCGGGCCGAGCGGGCCGCCTTCGAGGTCAACGCCGCCCACACCCTCGCGGTGATCGGGGCGATCCCCGAAGGGGCCTGGGACCGGGCTCCCGGAGGGTCCGCCCCAGCGCTGCGGGACCAGCTGCTGCACCTGGCCCTCGTGCGGGAGAGCATCTGCCGGACGCTGGCGGGCCTGGACACCGCGGGCCTCGGAACCCGCTTCGAAGCCCCCGAGTGGGAGGGGGGCTCCGAGTCCCTCATCCGGGCCTTCACCGAGCACCACGCGCGCTGCCTCGACCACTTGGCCGGGCTCAAGGAGGCGGACCTCGACGTGCCCTTCATCACCCGCTTCGGCAACCGGAGCACGCCCCGGAACTACCTCCGGGTGATGCTCGTGGAGGAGGTCCACCACCGAGCCCAGATGACCGCCCTCATGCGGATCATGGACCTCGAGCCCCCGCCCTTCCCCGGACGGGCCTGGGTGGAGCTGGGGCTGCCCACCGAAGGGGCTTGACCATTCGTCGCGATTCCGTCAGATTGTTCGGATTCGAGAACACGCGATGACGCTCCGCTTCTTCTATCCCGCCTTTGCCTACGCCCCCTCGGGTGCGTGGACCGGCGGCGCGTCACACTAGACCAGCCTCTTCCCGCCACACCCCCGAGACCTCCCCGGCTCGGGGGTTTTTCGTTGGGTCCCCTCAGGAGCTCCCATGCCCCCCGCCCCCCAGCACCTCTTCCCCCACCCCGACCGCCTGGACGAGCTCCGGGGCCGCATCGACGCCCTCGACGACGACCTCCTCAGGATCCTGTCGGCGCGGGCCGAGGCGGCCCGGGAGATCGGCCGGATCAAGCGGACGGTCCGCCCCACGGGCCCCCTCCACGCCCCGGAGCGGGAGCGGCAGGTGCTGACCCGGGTCGCCCGGGTGGCCCAGGCCGGAGGCGCGTTCCCGCCGGAGGCCGCCACGCGGGTGTTCCGCGAGATCATGAGCGGCTGCCTGGCCCTGGAACAGCCGCTGCGGGTGGCCTTCCTCGGGCCTGAGGGCACGTACAGCCATCAGGCGGCCCGCCGCCTCTACGGCGGCAGCGCGGCGGAGCTGCCGCAGGCCACGGTGGCGGCGGTCTTCGAGGCCGTGGCGAGGGGACGCGCCGATCTGGGCGTGGTGCCCGTCGAGAACGCCACGGAAGGCAGCGTGGACGCCACCCTGGACGCCTTCCTCGAGTGGCCCCTGCCCGTCACCGCCGAGCTGGGCCTCCCCGTGGAGCTGGCCCTCCTGCTGCCCGAGGGGGCCTCCCTCGCCCAGGTGCGCGTCGTCCACAGCCACCCCATGGGCCTCGCGCAGTGCCGGCGCTGGCTGGCGGCCCACCTGCCCCAGGCCCGGCTCGAGGAGGCGTCCAGCACGGCCGCCGCCGCCCAGCGCGCCCTCCTGGAGGCCGGGGCGGCCGCCCTCGGGCCGGCTCCCCTCGCGGATCGCCTGGGCCTGCAGGTGGGCGCTCCCGGGATCCAGGACCTGGAGGGGAACGCCACCCGGTTCCTCGTCATCGGCGGCGAAGCCCATCCGCGCACCGAGCGGGATGGGAGCACCCTGCTCCTGCGGGCTCCCGACGGCCCGGGGGCCCTGCTGAAGCTCCTGGAGCCCTTCGCCCGGTTCCGCGTGAACCTCAGCCGCATCCTGAGCCGCCACACACGGAAGAGGGCCTGGGAGGTCGCCTTCTTCGTGGATGTGGAGGCCCATCGGGAAGATCCCTCGCTCCAGGCCGCCCTGGGAAGCCTCACGGCCCTGGGGGCCGAGCCGCAGGTGCTCGGCAGCTATCCGCGGGTCGATCCCACCTTCTCCCGGGTGGGGTGATCCGCGCTCAGAAGGGGCCGTAGCGGAACCCCACCGACGGGGGGATCAACAGGAGGAGGCTCAGCACCACCAGCCACCCCAGCAGGGGCAGGAACCAGCGGGCCCAGCGTTCCCAGGGGATCTTCGCGGCCCCCAGCACCCCCATGGTCACGGCGCTGGTGGGCAGGATCGGGTTCACGAACTCGCAGAGCTGGAAGGCGTAGACCGCGGTCTGCCGCGTGAGCCCCACCAGATCCGCCAGCGGCGCCATGATGGGCATGGTGAGCGCCGCCTGGCTCGTGCCCGAGTGAATGAAGAAGTTGATCACGGACTGGACGGCGAACATCATGGGCGCCGCAAGGACCCGAGGGAGGTGGGACACGCCTCCGGCCGCATGGTAGAGCAGCGTGTCCAGGATGCGTGCGTCGCGGGCGATGACGAGGAGGGCCTTGGCGCAGGCCACGATGAGCACCACGCCCACCATGTCCTTGGCCCCGGCGACGAAGCCCCTCGCGATGTCATCGCCCCTCAGGCCCCCCACCCATCCCAGCAGGATCCCCAGGGCGAAGAAGAGCGCACCGATCTCCTCGAAGAACCACCCCCGCCTGAGGATGCCCCAGATGAGCAGCCCCAGCATCGCCGCGAAGAGGGCGAGCACCCACCCATGCCGGCGGGTCCAGGCCACCTCCGTCACCCCCCCGGCCTGGGCCTCCGTGTGGGTGCGCTCCAGGTCGTGGATCACGCTCGCTCCGGGATCCCGCTTCACCTTGGCCGCATAACGCATGGTGAAGAGGGTCACCGCCGCCGTGCCCACCACCCAGGTCAGGAGCCGGTAGGGGAGCCCGCTGAAGAGGGGCAGCCCCGAGAGCTGCTGGGCGATGCCCACCGTGAAGGGGTTGAAGAAGGCCGCGGCGAAGCCCGCGGAGGCACCCAGGAAGGGGATGGCCACGCCCACCACCCCGTCGTAACCGAGACCCCGGGCCAAGGGCACGAAGATGAGGATGAAGGGGATCACCTCCTCGGACATTCCGAAGACCGCGCCCGCCAGTGAGAACGCGGCCATCATCACCGGGATGAGGAAGCGCTCGTAGACGGGGCGCTCCGCCAGGAACCGGGCCAGCCGGCGGATCCCCGCCGCCACGGCTCCCGTCTGCTCCAGCACGGCGAAGGCCCCACCCACCACGAAGAGGAACGCCACGAGTCCCGCCCCGTCGGCGAAGCCCTGGAGCGGGGCCAGCAGCAGCTTCTCCGGGCCGAGGTGGGCCTTGGGGAGGGAATGAAAGCTGCCGGGCACCGTGACCGTCCGCTTCACCCCCTCCACCACCGCCTCCACGCGCTGGAACTCCCCGGAGGGGATGATCCAGCTCAGGGCGAGCACGAGGGCCACGAGGCCCATCACCACCACCAGGGTGTGGGGCATCCGGAATCGCGGGGAGGGGGTCGCGGTCATGCGGGCGTCCTCGGTGGGCTTCAGGCGAAGGTGGGCTTCACGATCATCCGTCCGCCCCTCATGAGCAGGTTCCCCCGGGCGATCACGGTGTCCAGGGCGAGGGTCTCGGGCCGGAGCAGGAGGAGGTCGGCATCCAGGCCCGGGGCCAAGCGGCCCTTGTGGGGGAGCTTCAGGAGGTCCGCGGGGCTGGAGGTGAGCACCTTCAGCGCCTCCGGGAAGCCCACGCCATCCACCTTCACCGCATCCCGGAACTCCTCGTGGAGGGAGGTGACCCGTCCCACCGACAGCCCCACGAGGCGGCCCGCGGCGTCGAAGTCCGGCAGGCTTCCCTGGCCGTCGGAGGTGAAGGTGATGCGCTCCGCCGGCACACCCGCACGCAGCAGGCGCGCCAGACCCGAGCTGGCCTTCACCTCGCCCTGGGCCAGCAGCTGGGGCACGGTGCTGGTGGTGAGGTCCACGAAGCCGCCGGACCGCGCATAGGCCACCCCGGCCTCGAAGAGCTCTCCGTTGCGGTTGATGTGGGTGGGCAGGAACTGGGAAGCCGGGAGCTCCGTCTCCGCCAGCACCCTCAGCAGGAGGTCCAGCTTGCGGGGGCCATCGCCCAGATGCAGGTCCACGAGGCCGGCCTTGCCGCTGAGGAGGCCGCCCCGCCGCGCATCGCCCCCGAGCCGGGCCAGCTCGTCGAAGGTCGGCTGGGAGCTGCGGTGGTCCGAGAGGGCCACCTCCCCCACTCCGATCACCTTGTCGATGAGGATCAGGTCCTCCTCCACGCTGCCCGTGAGGGTCTTCGCGGGCAGTCCGTAGTGCCCCGAGTACATGTAGGCCGTGAGCCCCTCCGCCTCCAGCTGGCGGACCTTGGCCAGGAGGGCGGGAAGGGTCCGGGTGATGCCGTCGGTGCCGAGGCAGCCCACGAGGGTGGTCACCCCGCCCTGGATGGCATCCCGCACCGGAAGCTCCGGGGTGCGGGTCCCCCAGCCGCCCTCGCCGCCGCCCCCGATGAGGTGCACGTGCCCGTCGATGAACCCCGGGGTGGCCCAGAGGCCCCGGCCCTGCACGGTCTCGCAGTGCGCCCGGGGCATGCGGATCCGTGGGCCCACCTCCAGGATCCGTCCGCCCCCCAGGAGGAGGTCCTGCCGGCCCATGGGTTCCGGGGCGAAGAGTTCGACATCGCGGATCAGACGCAGCATTGGACTTCCTGGGAGGGGCACGGACCAGCCTCGCATCCTTGGGGCCAGCACGGGGCGAAATTTTTTTTCTTCGCTTCTAATTTTTGGATAAAGTTTTTCAACTTTTCAAGCCACCCCCCTCTGGAGCTGCCATGCCCATGCACCGTCGCCTCCGCGCCACCCTCCTCCTCCCGGCCCTCAGCCTCGCCCTGGCGGCCCAGGGCACCACCACCGCGGCCCTCTCCGGCGAGGTGAAGGACCCCGCCGGGAAGCCCGTGGGCGGGGCCCGCCTCTCCGTGAGCTCCGAGAGCCTCATCGGTGGAGCCCGCACGGCGCTCACGGGGGCCCAGGGCACCTTCCGCTTCGCGGCCCTGCCCCCGGGCCGCTACACCGTCACCCTGGAGGCCCAGGGCTTCCCCACCCTGAAGCAGGTGGTGCAGCTCGGCCTGGGCCAGTCCCTGCACCTGCCCTTCGCCCTCCGGAGCCAGGCCCAGGCGGTGGTGGAGGTCACGGGCCGTGCGGCCGTCCTCGAGCCCACCCCCACGGGCCTCGGCAAGGCCTACTCCCAGGACGAACTCGAGACCCTGCCCTACAAGCGGGACCTCGTCTCCATCGCGAGCCTCACCCCCGGCGTGAACAACGGCGTGGCCTGGGGCGGGGACCGCCAGAACGCCAACGCCTACCTCCTGGATGGCATGAACGTGGGGGATCCCGGCCTGGGCACCCCTTGGATCTACGCCAACCCGGAGTGGTTCCAGGAGGTCCAGGTGGGCGGCATCGGCGCCCCGGCCGAGTACGGCGGCTTCACCGGCGGCTTCATCAACGCCATCATCAAGCGCGGCGGCAACCAGGTGGAGGGCAGCCTCAATGGCTACTACAGCACCTCTTCCTGGCAGGCCCTCACCAGCAACCGGGACAGCAGCCTGCCCCGCACCAACCCGAGCGCCCACAGTTCGGACCTCTCCCTGAGCGTGGGCGGCCCCATCCTGAAGGACCGGCTCTGGTACTTCGTCTCCGCGGAGCAGATCGTGGACCAGCAGACGCCCATCGGCGCCCCGGTGCCCGTGGAACTGAAGAACCCGCGTTACCTGATGAAGTTCACGTGGCAGGCCACCACGAACGCCACGCTGGAGGCCTTCGCCGAATACGATGCCGTGTACCGTGAGCACCGCGGCATCGACAACGAGACGGCCGTGGAGGCCTCCCGCAAGCAGGAGGGGCCCAACCACAGCTACGGCCTCACGTGGACGCAGGTGCTGGGCGGCAACGCGGTGCTCACCCTCCGGGCCACGGGCTTCTCCGGTCGCGACGACTACAAGGCCTACGCCGGGGAGACCCCCTCCGTCTACATCGACGGCGGCTTCAACCCCACCGATCCCACCAGCTCCAACGGCCTCATCTACACCTTCAGGAACGCCTACACCGTCGAACAGAATTTCAAATCCCGGGCCAGCCTCAGCGCCATCCTGGATCTCTATCGCACGGGCCTCCTCTCGTCCACGGACGCCCATGCCTTCCGCTTCGGCCTCGAGCGGGAGCAGGCGGGGGATGAGGAATCCAGCCGGTTCCCCGGTGGCATCAGCTACAACGGCTATTCCGATTCCGGGGCCCTCTACACCGACTTCGTGCAGCTCGGGGGCGGCTACGACATCCGTGCCCGCATGGACCGGCTCGCCGCCTTCGCCCAGGACACCTGGACCGTGAACGACCGCCTCACCTTCCGCCCCGGTCTGCGCTTCGAGCAGTTCAAGGGGCGACCCTACGGGAGCTCCGCGGCCGTGTGGGGCACCTCCACCCTGGCTCCGCGCCTCGGCCTCACCTGGGCCCTCACCTCCGACCAGCGGAGCCTCCTCAAGGCCCACCTCGGCCGGTACTACGATGGCCTCACGGTGGCCTTCTTCGACCGCGCCATCCCGGGCGCCTACAAGGTGGAGACCCGCCATGACTGGACCTATGGAGACCCCCTCACGCTCTCCAATCCAGGCGCGGTCCCCTACGATCCCACCCCCTATGCCTCCCTGGACGAGATCAGCACCCTGGATCCCAAGGTGAAGCACCCCTACATCGATGAGGCCACCCTCTCCTTCGAGCAGCGCGTGGGGGCCCTCTGGTCCTTCACCGGCACCTTCGTGCACCGCCAGTCCAAGGACCTGCTCATCCGCACGAACCGGGCCCTCACCGGCGACTTCATCAACAACGCCTACAACCCCATCACGGGGACCATCATCCCCTTCTTCGATCCCACCAGCGGCACCACCCACGACTACTTCATCACCAACAGCAGCGCCGCCAAGCGGGCCTACCAGGCGCTCAGCGCCACGGCGGAGCGCCGCCCTGCGGAGGGGTGGAGCCTCTTCGCCAGCTACACCCGCGCCCTCCGGCACGGGAACCTGAACCGCTCGAACGGCTATGACGACGCCTTCGCCAGCCCCAACACCCAGATCAACTTCGACGGCCGCCTGCCGGGCTACAACGAGGACGAGGCCAAGCTCCGACTCTCCTACGAGCTGCCCTGGCGCATGCGCCTGAGCGCCAGCTTCACCTACCTCTCGGGCGAGCGGTGGACACCCACGATCAGCACGATCCGGGATGCCAACCGCGACCGCTGGAACCTGTTCGCCACCCCCCGGGGAGGCGAGAAGTACCCCGCCCGGCGCCAGTTGGACCTCCGGGTGAGCCAGACCCTGTTTAGGAGGGACCGCCTCGGAGCCGAGGCCTTCCTCGACGTCTTCAACGCCCTCAACGGCGGCTCCGCCCTCGCCTGGACCACCCGCCGCAACGCCATCCGCTCCGAAGATGGCACCGAGCCGGAGGCCAACGACACTTACGTGGACTACAAGCGCCCCACCAGCGTCGAGGCCTCCCGGAATCTGCGCATCGGTGTGAGGATCACCTTCTGATGAACCGCCTCCTCGCCCACCTCGCCCTGCTCCTTCTGCCCCTCCAGGCGCAGGGCCCCCTGATCATCGGCGGAGGCGGCAGCCTGCCTCCGGCGGTCTACCAGGCCTTTGCCCAGGCCGCCGGCGGCTCCGGCTCGCGCGTGGGGGTCATCACCGCCTCCTCCGGCGAGCCCAAGGAGGCCTTCGAGGCCATGGCGGAGCGCCTCGCCCCCCACGGGATCAAGGCCATCCACCTCCCCGTGGCCTCCCGGGCCGACGCGTGCGCGCCCGCCCTCCTGGAAGCCGCGCGGAGCTGCGGCGCCTTCTGGTTCTCCGGGGGCGACCAGATGCGCGTCCACACCTTCGTGGTGGGCACGCCGCTCCACAAGCTCGTCCTCGACCGCCATGCGGCCGGGGGCACCGTGGGCGGCTCCTCCGCGGGGGCCGCCGTCATGTCCCGGATCATGATCCAGGGCACCGATGACCTGGGGGACACGGCGCCCGGCACCTACCGCACGGTGGAGGGCCTCGGCCTCCTGCCGGGCTGCATCGTGGATCAGCATTTCCTGCGCCGCACCCGCCACAACCGGCTCCTCTCCCTCGCCATGGAGCACCCGGATCACCTGGGCCTCGGCATCGATGAGGACACGGCCCTGCTGGTCCGGGAGGGCCGGTGCACGGTCCTCGGGAACCGGCGGGTGCTCGTGGTGGATCCCCGCGGCATGGTCAGCCGGGAGGGCACCTTCACGGGCATGAAGCTCCACCTGCTGGGGCCGGGCCAGGGCCTGGACCTGGGAACCCGTCTCCCCTTCTAGGGCCTACCGACTCATTCCTCGACGTATTCCGCGGAGGCCACCTTGGCGCTGTCGCGCTGGCGCCGGAGCACTTCCGCGCGGTCCCCCGCGGTGGCTGCGGTGGCGAGGGCATGGGCCAGCACGGCGAAGGCCGCGAGGCTGTGGGAGAAGAGCAGGTTCTCCCCGGGGATGGGCAGGGTGGCCCGGGCCACCTTCGCCAGGGGGGATTCAAGGCGATCGGAGAAGGCCACCACGGGGACCCCCAAGGTGCGGGCATAGGCCGCCGCGTCGTAGGTCTCGCGGGAATAGGGCCTCACGCTGAAGGCGATCACCAGATCCCTCGAGTCGAGGTTCACCACCTGTGAGGCGAACTCAGCCGGGCTGCCGGCGATGCTCGGGAGCCCCGCCTGGGTGAGCACGTAGGCGAGGTGCTGGGCCATGAGGGCGGACACGCCATGACCGAGGATGACCCGGTGGCGGGAGCGATTCACCATCGCCACCGCGGTGCTGAGGAGGTCTTCACTCACCTGCCCGAGCAGCTGCTCGATGTTGGCGACATCCCGGTGGGCCACTTCCACGAGGGTCGCCGCGGCCCCCTTCGGGGCCTGGAGCAGGCGATCCTCCGCCCCCCGATCCTTGGCCTGGGCCACGAGGTCCTGCCTCAGCTCGAGGAACCCGGCATAGTCCAGGAGCTGGGCGAAGCGCACCACCGTGGCCACGCTCACCTCGGCCCGTTGGGCGAGCTCCTCCACCCCCCAGAAGGCCGCTTCCCGTCCTCCGCCCAGCAGCCGGTCGGCGATGCGCCGGTGGGAGGCGCTCAGCCGATCCTGGACCGCGGCCAGGCGAGTGGCGAGGGAGCGGGCTTCAGGTCGACGGGGCATCGCGCCCATGGTCCCAGGAAGCCCCCCCTCCGCCAAGGTGGAGCCTCAGCCGCCCATCCGGCTCATCTCGACCTTCGGAAGCTGCTCGGTGCCGAGGGTGCGGAGCTCCGAGTAGCGGTCCTCCCGCCGGCTCCAAAGGCTCGTGAGCACCGTGGCCACCTCCGCATCGGAGTGGCCCGCGCGGAGGAAGCCCCTGAGATCCAGCCCCTCCGACGCGAAGAGGCAGGTGTAGAGGCGGCCCTCCGCGGAGAGGCGCGCCCGATCACAGCCCCCGCAGAACGGGGCCGTCACCGAGGAGATGAACCCCACCTCCCCGCCCCCGTCCCGATAGCGCCATCGCTCGGCCACCCGCCCGCCGAGGGGCTCCTCAAGGGGCTCCAGGGCCCAGCGGGCCCCGATCCTGGCGCGGGCCTCCGCGGCGGGCACCACCGCATCCAGACGCCAGCCGTTGGTCGTCCCCACATCCATGAACTCGATGAACCGCAGGGTGTGCCCCTGCTCCCGGGCGAAGGCGGCGAGGGCTTCAACCTCGTCGTCGTTGACGCCCCGCTGGAGCACGCAGTTGAGCTTCGGCGGGGGGAAGCCCGCCGCCACCGCCGCCTTGAGGCCCGCCAGGATCTTCTCCAGGGGGACCGGGGTGTCGCAGAGCTGCCGGAAGCGCTCCGGCCGGAGGGTGTCCAGGCTGAAGGTGAGCCGCCGGAGGCCCGCCGCCCGGAGCGCCGGGGCATGCTCCGCCAGGAGGCCCCCATTGGTGGTCATGGCCAGATCCTGCAGGCCGGGAAGCTGGGCCACCTGCCGCACGAGCTCCGGGAGGCCCCGCCGGAGGAGCGGTTCGCCCCCGGTGAGCCGGATCTTCCGGACCCCCAGATCGATGAAGATCCTCGCCAGGCGCTCGATCTCCTCGAAGGTGAGCACCTGATCCTTCGGCAGGAAGGGGTGATCCGGGCCGAAGGCCTCCCGGGGCATGCAGTAGGTGCAGCGGAAGTTGCACCGGTCGGTGACCGAGATCCTCAGGGCCCCGAGGGGCCGGTTCAACCGGTCCAGGCGTGCCATATGCACAAGCATATCCCGCGGGTTCACGGCACAATGAAAGCTTTGAGACGGATCACGACATGGGCCTGCTTGACACCCTTTTCGGCCGCCGCGGCCAGGCGGCCCTGCCTCCCCTGGAGGAGCTGCTCGCCGCGCGGGAATGCCCCGGCGATCTCGCCGGGCTGAACCCCCTGCGCCCGGAATACGACCACCTGAACTCCGTGCTGGAGCGGGAAGCCTGGGCCTCGGCCTTGGCGGACCTGCACCGGAAGGGGCTCTCCCTTCCCGCCCCCTTCGAGGAGGTCCAGGAGAGCCTGCTCCCGCAGCTGGTCCCCACCTTCACGGCCGAACGTGAAGGTGGCTGGAAGCGCCTCTTCATCGAAGGGCTCCACCAGCGCCTGGTCCTAGACGGCACGCCCATCCCCTCCGAGTGGCTGGTCCTGTGGTGCCGGCAAGAAGCCGAAGTGCTCGATCGGGCCCTCGACAACCTCCGGGCCCGCACCCAGGAGAAGGCCTTCGTCCGCCTGCCCAGCGGGATCTACCGCAGCCCCTGGAAGGATGGACTCGACGCCACCCGCCTCCTCCTCCCTGAGGTCTGGCACCCCCTCTTCGCGGACCAGAGCCCCTTCATGGGCATCCCCAACGCCCACACCCTGCTCGTCGCCCCGCAGATCCTGCTGCCCAAGCTCGTGGAGGCCATCGGGGAGGGCCTCAAGGAAGGGCTCCTGCAGGCGGCGCTCCTCCAGCGCGTGGGCGACAAGCTGGTGCCCGCCCGCCTCCAGGAGCCCCACCCCATGGCGGGCCCCCAGAAGGAGCTCAAGCAGCTCGACCTCCTGGAGGCGCTCCGTGCCCAGGCCCTGGACCTGGACCCCGGTCTCGGCGAGCCCGCCACCGCCGGCCTCATCCGCACGCCGCAGGGACGCACCCTCACGGTGGCCACCTGGCAGGAGGGCGACCGGGCGGTCCTGATCCCCGAGGTGGACCTCCTGGCCCTGATCAACCGGGAGGGTCGCCCCCTGGGCCTCTACGTGCGCACCACCCTGCCGCGGCTGGCGGAATTCCGCGGGGAGCCCGTTCCCGTCTGGGGCCCCCGGCGCCTCCGCTACGTGGGATTCCCCACCGCCTCCATGCTGGAGAAGCTGGACCTCGCCGCCGACGCCGACCAGATGCGGTCCCTCCTCGAGGGTCCCACCAAGGGAGCCCCGGCCCAGCCCCGGCCCGCCGCCCCCGCTCCCAGCCCGGCCTCGCCGCGAAACCTCCTCACCACCCAGCCAGTGCCCGCCCTTCCCAGTCACCTACGCGATCAGCTCGGGAAGAAGGACTGACCCCCCCGGGGGATATTCGCCCAAGCGTGAGCGGCCGCCTTCCCTCCATGGCTCGACGGGGGAGGTGACCCGAACCCGGGGCCAAGGATGGGCACGATTGGGCGGCCGGCAGGTCGACCTCGTGGGGGCCCTGGTCGTCCGCGAGCCGCCTTCCTGGATTTGAACCGCCCACGGCTGCGCCGCGTGCCGGTCTCGCTCCCGGCAGCCCACCGGGCTGCCTCCGCGATCCCACTCGGGGGTTCAAATCCCCTTGGGAGATGCGAAAAGGCCGTCCCGCAGGACGGCCTCGTGTTGGCTCCGGCGGAGGTCCGCGAGCCGCCTTCCTGGATTTGAACCGCCCACGGCTGCGCCGCGTGCCGGTCTCGCTCCCGGCAGCCCACCGGGCTGCCTCCGCGATCCCACTCGGGGGTTCAAATCCCCTTGGGAGATGCGAAAAGGCCGTCCCGCAGGACGGCCTCGTGTTGGCTCCGGAGGAGGGATTTGAACCCCCGACCTAGTGGTTAACAGCCACCCGCTCTGACCCCTGAGCTACTCCGGAATGGGGTCTGATCAGGGTACCTAAGACACTTAAAATTAGTATCTTAGCAAATCACCCCAGCCCCTCACTCCCCCAGCCAACGGGACCCACCCCCTGGTTTTGCACCTCTATTGCACCTCCAGGGCGGTCCCCAGGGTGTCAGCCCCCCACCTCGCCACGCCTAACCCGCGAGGCGACCATGCCCACCTTTCGTAACGGACTCTGGGGGACCCGAGGCAGGAGCCCCGGGCGAGAGGCATGCAGGGCACCTTGGCACTTCCTACGCCCGGCATCGCGAGGAATCCCAGGTCCATCAAGGGTTTTCAGCCCTCGGGGACTTGCACCTCTATTGCACCTGCCCTACTCTTTTGGCTTCTGAAACCCCCTCGTGCGCGAGTTGGAAGGGCTCTTTGGCACACAAGAAAAAGTCCCGGAACTGTTGGTTCCAGGACTCTTTGTTGGCTCCGGAGGAGGGATTTGAACCCCCGACCTAGTGGTTAACAGCCACCCGCTCTAACCCCTGAGCTACTCCGGAAAGGGGTCTGATCAGGGTACCAGAAATCGGCGCCCGATCAAGGTTTCACCTCGGGTCTCAGGTCTTCTGGAGCTCGAGGAGGATCTGCCGCGCGGCGGCCTTGAGCGTCTCGATGACGCCCGTGCCCTTGTTGGCCACGGCTTCGATCATGGGCTCGTTCCGGAAGCGGAGCAGGCGCTCCATCTCCTCGACGCCGGCCGCGCTGGGCATGTCGCGCTTGTTGAGCTGGAGGACGTAGGGGATGGTCCGGATGTCGAACCCGTTCTCCTTGAGGTTGGTGGCGAGGTTCGCGATGGACTCGATGTTGGCTTCCATGCGGGCCTTCTGGCTGTCCGCCACGAAGATCACGCCATCACACCCTCGGAGGATGAGCTTGCGGCTGGCATCGTAGAAGACCTGGCCGGGCACCGTGTACAGGTGGAACCGGACCTTGAATCCCTTCACCGTGCCCATGTCGAGGGGCAGAAAATCGAAGAAGAGGGTGCGGTCGGTCTCCGTGGCCAGCGAGACGAGTTTCCCCTTCTTCTCGGGATTGGCCTGTTCG
>CAZVKM010000061.1:0-4860 GCA_964627685.1 uncultured Solibacteraceae bacterium
CTTGAGGCCGGCGGCCTCCCGCCCGAGGTTTTCACGGATGGCGATGTACTCCATCTCGGGGGTGATAAGCCCCTGCCTGGCGTAGTGCATCTGGGAGACGTTCTTCCCGGGCTGGGCGCGACGGGGCTTGCGCTGGGCCTGGAAGCGGATGTCGCGGAGCTCGGGATCCCGCTCCCGCAGCTGCCGGTAGTAGCTGGAGGCGTGCTCCAGCTCCTCGGTGTCCTGGCGCTCGAGGATCCAGGCCTGACGGAGGGCCGGGAGGCCCAGGGTGGCGTCGGGACGGGCCGTGGGGTCCGTGTAGGGCCCGCTGGTGTCGTAGACGCGCAGGGGCTCGTTGGGCTCCAGGGCGCCGTCCATGCGCCGGGTGGGGCTCAGGCGGATCTCACGGAAGGGCACGCGGAGGTCGGGCCGGGAGCCTTGGACATGGACCTTCTCCGAACCGGGAAAGGGGCGGAGGCAGGCTTCCAGCGCGGTGTCGGCGACCGGGGAGGCTTCCGAGGCGGTCATGGCAACTCCTGTCAAAACCTGACTTGCCCGGTCAGGTATGGCCTTCAAGTGTAGCGCGGGCGGGAAAATCGGGCCGAAATTCAGATTTGGGCCGGTCGGGCCGATGCCAGGGATGGAGACCGGTCCATGTCGGAACCCAAACGCAGTGAACAGGCCATCCCCGATCAACTCCGCCAGATCGCCTCGGAGCAGGAGGGCGGTGCGGAGCGCGTGCTGGGCCAGATCGAGGTGGTCCAGAACAGCTTCGAGGAGATCCAGTCCCTCACCAAGGCCGTGCAGGAGATCCTCCGGGGCCTCGACCTCCCCATCGAGCAACAGGACGCCCTCGTGGACCTCATGGAACAGATCGGCTTCCACGCGGACAACGGGGCCTACAACATCCAGGGTGCCTTCGACCTCTACCAGTACCAGGACGTGGTGCGGCAGAAGCTGGAGAAGGTGGGCCGCAGCCTCATCGAGGTGAGCCAGTACGTGCTCAGCCGGCTGTCCCCGGCGGACATCGAGCTCCCCAAGCACATGGCCCCCGCGGGTCGCGACATCATGGAGCGCGAAGCCCAGGTCCACGACGTGAAGAAGGTGGATGCCGACAGCGTGGTGGCGGAGTTCTTCGCCAAGGCCCTGGCGGAGAAGGCGGCGAAGAAGGCCGACAAGGGCTGAGCGCGGGCGTATCCTGGACCCGGAGGCGCCTTCATGGTCCGACGCCGCGTCACCCTCATCTCCCTGCTCGCCACGGCCCTGGTGGGTCAGGCCCTGCCTCAGGAGGATCCGGTGATGCGGGCCCGCGCCCAGCGCACCGCCACCTCGGGCGACCTGCCTCCTGTGCCGCGGGGCGTGGTGGAGCCGCCCCCGCTGCCTCCGCCCGAGACCCATCCCAAGGACCTCCGCGGGGCGCGTCGCGCCAAGGCCTCCAAGGGCAAGAAGGGCTCCGCCAAGGCCCGCCCGGGTCGCAAGGCCGGCAGGGGGAAGGGTGCGAAGGGTGGGGCCTCCAAGGCCCGCTGACCGGTGCGGATCGGCCTGCTCACCTCAGGGGGCGACAGCCCGGGCATGAACGCCGCCATCCGGGCCGTGGTGCGGCAGGCCGATGCCCTGGGGCTGGAGGTGCTCGGGATCCGCAGGGGGTATGAGGGGCTGGTGGAGGGCGACTGGCGGGAGCTCACCAGCCGGGCCTGCGCCAACATCCTCCAGCGGGGCGGCACCATCCTCCACACGGCCCGCAGCGCCGCCTTCCGGGATCCCGCCATCCGGGCCCGGGTGGCCTCGGGCCTCCGGTCGGAGGGGGTGGGGGCCCTGGTGGTCATCGGGGGGGATGGCAGCTTCCGGGGGGCCCGGGCCCTGGAAGAGGAGCAGGGGATCCGGGGGGTGGGCATCCCCGGGACCATCGACAACGACCTGCCGGGCACCGACCTCACCTTGGGCTTCGATACGGCCCTCAACACGGCCGTGGAGGCCATCGATCGCATCCGCGACACGGCCAGCAGCCACGAGCGCCTCTTCCTGGTGGAGGTGATGGGCCGGAAGAGCGGCATGATCGCCGTGCACACGGCCCTGGCCTGTGGGGCGGAAGCGGTGCTCTACCCCGAGTCCGAGGCGGACACCTACCAGACCCTCGTGGGGAGCCTCCAGGCCAACTGGGCCCGGGGCAAGCGGGCCTCCATCGTGGTGGTGGCCGAGGGGGACCGGATGGGTTCCGCCTATGCCGTGGGGGAGCGCCTGAGGGCCGAGCACGGCCTGGATCTCCGGGTGGTGGTGCTGGGGCACATCCAGCGGGGGGGCAGCCCCTCGGCCCTCGACCGGATCTGGGGCAGTCGCTGGGGGGCCGAAGCCGTGCGGCGCCTGGCCCGCGGGGAGTCCGGATTCTACCTGGGGTGCCAGAAGGGCGACCTGGTGGTCCAGCCCTTCCACGCGCTGGAAGGCACCCCTCCGATTCCCGCGCCCATCCTGGGGGAACTCGTGCCGATTCTCTCCCGCTGATGCGCTAGGCTGGACCCTCAGCTGAGGCCCCGATGTCCTCCCCACGCCCAGATCACACCCAAGTCGCCGTCATCATGGCCGGGGGCCGTGGGACCCGCTTCTGGCCCCGGAGCCGGACCCACCGGCCGAAGCAGCTCCTGAGCATCGTGGGGGAGGAGAGCCTCCTGAGGCAGACCTTTGCGCGGCTGGAGGGGGCCTTCGAGCCCCGCCACGTGTTCGTGGTGACGACCGCGGATCTCGCCGAGGCCTGCGCCCGCATCCTTCCCGAGGTCCCCCGGGAGAACATCCTCCTGGAGCCTGAGGGGCGCAACACCGCACCCTGCCTGGCCCTGGCCCTGGTGCAGATCGAGCGGAAGGTGCCCGGCGGGGTGATGGCGGTGCTCAGTGCCGACCACTGGATCGGGAACCGCGAGGCCTTCCTGGAGGACATCGGGCAGGCGGTGAAGCATGCCGCGTGGACCGGTGATCTGGTGGTCTTCGGCATCCGCCCAACCTATCCCGAGACGGGCTTCGGCTACATCGAGTCGGAGGGCCATGGCGCCATCCAGAAGGTGGTGGCCTTCCGTGAAAAGCCCCCCATGGAGGTCGCCCTGCAGTACCTCCAGAGCGGGCGCCACTTCTGGAACGCCGGGATGTTCGTGTGGACCCTCACGGACTTCAGGTCCCAGCTCATGGCCCATGCCCCCGAGGTGCTGGGGCCGCTGGATGCCTGGGTCGGGGCGGGGGCGGATCCGGCCCTCCTCTCCGAAGCCTATGGCCGGATCCCCGAGGTGGCCATCGACGTGGCCCTGATGGAGAAGGCCCAGGCGGTCTCGGTGGTTCCCGCCACCTTCACCTGGTCCGATGTGGGGAGCTGGCCTGCGGCCATCGGCTTCCGGGAGGCGGATGGGGAGGGGAATGTCACCCAGGGGGAGGTGCTCCTCCTGGAGACGCGCAACAGCGCCTTCTTCGGGGGGCGACGCCTCATCGCGGCCAGCGGCGTGGAGGACCTGATCGTGGTGGACGACGAGGACGCCCTGCTCCTCTGCCATCGGGACAAGGCGCAGAGCGTGAAGAAGATCGTGGAGCGGCTGAAGGCCGAAGGCCGCGAAGATCTGTTATAGGCTGGACGGCATCATGGAACGCCCTACTCCCCTCCACGTCGACAAGCCCTGGGGCAGCTTCGATCAGTTCGCCCTCAATGAGCGCTGCACCGTGAAGATCCTCACGTGCGCGCCTGGGTGCCGGCTCAGCCTCCAGCGTCACCGGGATCGCGGGGAGCTCTGGGTGGCCCTCGATGCGGGCGTCGTGGTGGACCGGGATGGTGAGACCTTGACCCCTGCGGTGGGTGAGCAGGTCTGGCTCCCGGCGGGGTGCTCCCATCGCCTGCGCTGCGAGGCTGGGACCCCTCACGCGGTGCGGGTGCTCGAGGTCTCCTTCGGGACCTTCGACGAGGCGGACATCGAGCGGCTGCAGGATGACTACGGTCGTGCGTAGGGTCCTTCCGGCCCTGATCGCCCTGGTGGTCCGGGGCCAGTCCCCGGAGACCCTGCTCGCCGATGCGGATCGCCACCGCCATCCCTGGCCCGCCTTCCGCGTGGACATCCGGCTGGGCGAAGGTCCTGGGGAGCAGCGGTGGCGGGTGCACACCCGGGAGAACGGGGATGCCTGGGTCGAAGGCCTGTCCGAGAAGGAGAAGGGACGCAGCGTGCTGGTGCTTGGGGATGACATGTGGCTCCAGCTGCCGACCGCCCGGAAGCCCGTGAAGGTGAGCCCTCAGCAGCGTCTGATGGGGCCGGCCAGTGGGGGCGACCTGGCCCGCACCCGGTTCCGCGAGGACTACGAACCCGAGGGGGAGCGGTCCATGGAGGGGGTGGATGGGGTGCCCTGTCATCGCGTGCCCCTCCGTGCCCGTCGGGCCTCGGTGACGCATCCGCGGGCCGTCCTATGGCTGACGGTGGAAGGGCACCGCCCGGTGAAGGCGGAGTTCTCCTTCGCCAGCGGGAAGAAGGCGCGCACCGTGCGGTTCGAGGCGGGGGATCCCGTGCTTGGGCGCCCGGTCCTTCGCGCCATGGTGGTGGAGGGGCCCCAGGGGGATCGGACTCGCCTGGCCTTCAGCGCCTGGGCCCCGGAGGCGGAGCGCTCCGAGCGCTTCACCCTCGAGGGGAAGCCCTGACCGGGATCCCTGGCGCCACGGCCGCGGGCGCCCTACACTGATGGACGAGGTGCCCTTCGGGGCTTCCCGCCACCTTCAGTCCCACCACATGAAACCCGTGCCCCCATGGCACGCCCGCAATCTCTTCCCACCTTCTTCACCCCTCCAAATCTTCCCTCACGAAACGCGCCCGCCTCGGCGCGTTTCCTTTTTTGATCGAGGATCCCGGCTCGGCGGGCGCTGCGCGC
>CAZVKM010000061.1:4960-15649 GCA_964627685.1 uncultured Solibacteraceae bacterium
GGGCTCCCCTTCGCGCCCTGCGCTCAGGGAGGTGGAGCCTCCCTCGGCGCGTTTCTCTTTGGTCCAAGAACCCGGATCGGCGGGCGTGGGTCAATGACCGTGGGCTTCCGGCTTGGCGGGAGCTTTCTCCTCGGTCTTTTCCTTTTCGGTCGCGGGGGCCTCGTGGGCGGGCTTCGTGGCCTTGGCGCGGGTGCGCTGGGCTTCCGCGGCCTCGGTGCCGGCGCTGAGCACGACGATGCTGATGCGGCGGTTGGCGGGGTCCTTGGGGTCCTTGTTCTCCATGGGGATCGTGTCGGCGTACCCGGTGACGCGCCGCACCTGACCGACCCGGAGGCCGCCCTGGACCGATTCCATGACGCGGCGGGCGGCGTTGGCCCGCTCGGCGCTCAGCTCCCAGTTGGTGTAGCCCTTTCCCGAGTACTGCTGGCTGTCGGTGTACCCTCCGAGGACCACCCGGTTTGGCAGCTTGCCCAGCTCCCGGGCGATCTCCTTCAGCACCGAAAGGGTGTAGGGCTTCAGCTGGCTGGAACCGGAATCGAAGAGCACCTGGGCGGCCTTGTCGCTGATCTGGATGCGCAGGCCTTCGTCCGTGAAGTCCATCTGGAGCTGATCCTCGAAGGCCTGGAGGAGCTGGTCGTCATGGAAGGCCTTGCCGATGGCGTCGGCCGTCTCTTGCATCGCCTTCCGTTCCTGCTCCGCGGCGGCCTCCAGGGCGTTCTGATCGGGGCCTCCGCCATCGCCATCGGGGCCCGGGGCCATGCCCCGCCCTCCGGGGAGGATGCCCTTCCCGTGCTCGGAGAGGATCTCCTTGCCCCGCTCGGTGGCGAAGAAGTTCGTGTCCTTGAACATCCCGGCGATGCCCGCCTTGGTGTTGGCGTTTGCGCTGTTCAGGAGCCACATCAGGAGGAAGAAGGCCATCATGGCGGTCACGAAGTCCGCGTAGGCCACCTTCCATGCACCCCCATGGGCGGCGCCGTGGCCGCCCTTCTTCTTCTTGACGATGATTTTGACTTCAGGCTGTTGCTGCTCGGACATGGCCGATCACCGCGGCTTGATCTGGCGGACCACTTCCTCCAGCTCGCCGGCGCCGGGCCGATCCGCATGGGGGATGTTGCGGCGGGCGAACTCCACGGCCGTGACCGGGGCGGCGCCGTTGCCGAAGGAGGTGAGGCCGGCCCGCAGCATGTTGTAGTACCAGGCTTCGTTGTGCATCACCTGCTCGATGTTCTTGGCCAGGGGCTTCACGATGCCGTAGCTGATGAGGATGCCGAGCATGGTGCCCACGAGGGCCGCACCCACCTTGCCGCCGATGACGTTGGGCGGCTGGTCCAGGAAGCCCATGGTCACCACCACACCGCACACGGCCGCCACGATGCCGAAGGCGGGGAAACCGTCGCCCATCTCGTTGAGGGCGGCCCCGGGCACCGCGGAGAAGGCGTGGTGCACGTCCAGATCCGCTTCCATGGCCTGGTCGATCTCATCCATCTTCGCGCTGCCGTTGATGAGCAGGCGCATGGAGTCGCAGTAGAAGTCCATGGCGTGGTGGTTGTGCGTGAAGGTGGGGTACTTCTTGAAGATGGCGCTGTTGTGGGGGTCGTTGACATCCTGCTCGAGGGCCAGGAGGCCGCCCTTCTTGATGTTCACGTAGACCTCGTACTGCATCATCAGGGCCTCCATGTACACCGCCTTGGTGTAGGGGCTGCCCTTCAGGGGGAGCATGATGCTGCCGGCCACGGCCTTGATGACGGACATGGGGTTCGTGACGAGGAAGGAACCCACGGCGGCGCCCACGATTATGGTGCCTTCCGCGGGAAGGGGGTGGATCAGGGTCCCGATCTGGCCGCCTTCCATCATGTAGCCGGCCAGCACGGCGCCGATGACCACCACGAGGCCGATGATTACGAACATGGTGCAGCTCCTGCCTGTTTGATCGGGTCCCGGGGGCGGGTCTTGAATCTGGTCATGGGTCCCGGGGCGCGCTGGAAGCCCGGCGTTTCAGGGGTCCGGGTCCCGGGGGCCCCGGGATGGGCGGGGAGGGTTGGCAGCAGGCGTGCCAATCGGCCTCCCGGAGGGGGCCCTGTGACCATTCCCGCGCGCCCATCCGGACACCCGGTGGCACAATGGGCGGTTGGAGGTTGCCATGTCCCAGCACGAGCCCCTGGATGATCCCTCGGAATTCCTGAACGGCCAGCGCATCGCCCCGGGCGGGATCCGGGCCGGCATCTCCGCCGCGGACCTGGTCGACGAGGCCTTTTTGGCCTACAACGGCGGCCGCCTGGGCGAGGCCGCCCGCCTGCTGGTGCAGAAGGTCCTCAAGCCCGAGGTGACCCTGGGCGTGACCCTCACGGGCGCCCTCACCCCCGCGGGCCTCGGCCGCAGCTGCCTCATCCCCCTCATCCAGGCCGGCTACATCGACTGGATGATCAGCACGGGGGCCAACCTCTACCACGACACCCACTTCGCCCTGGACCTGGCCCTGCACCGGGGCAACCCCTTCACCAGCGACACCATCCTGCGGGACGCGGGTGTGGTGCGCATCTACGACATCCTCTTCGACTACACGGTGCTGCTGGACACCGACGCCTTCTACCGGGAGCTCATCAAGGCCCCCCAGTTCCAGAAGGCCATGAGCACCGCCGAGTTCCACACCCTCGTGGGCCAGGCCCTGCATGAGCGGGAGCAGGCCCTGGGCATCGGCACCGTGTCCATCCTCTCCGCGGCCTACCAGGCCGGCATGCCCATCTACACCTCCAGCCCCGGCGACAGCAGCATCGGCATGAACGTGGCCGCCCTCGCACTGGAGGGCAACCAGCTCATGTACGACGTGAACGCCGACGTGAACGAGACGGCCTCCATCGTGCTCGACGCCAAGCTCTCCGGCGGCAAGAGCGCCGTGTGGATCCTGGGCGGCGGCTCCCCCAAGAACTTCATCCTCCAGACCGAGCCTCAGATCCAGGAGGTGCTCGGCATCGACGAGCGCGGCCACGACTACTTCCTGCAGGTCACGGATGCCCGCCCCGACACCGGCGGCCTCTCCGGCGCGACCCCCGGCGAGGCGGTGAGCTGGGGCAAGATCGATCCCGACCAGCTGCCTGATGCCGTGGTCTGCTACACCGACACCACCATCGCCCTGCCCATCCTCACGGCCTACATCCTGAGCCGCGCCGACAAGCGCCAGCCCAAGCGCCTGGCGGATCGCCGCGTGCAGCTCATGGACCGCCTCAAAGCCGAGTACGCCTCCCGGGGCCGCCTGAGCGGCGCCCCCACCACCAGCCGCGACGTGGCCAAGCGGGGCATCACCGTGGGCATGCCACCCAAGGGTGAGACCTGGCCCTGCGGGACGCCCAAGAAGGGCTGAGGCTCAGAGCCGGAAGCCCCTGAGGCAGGCCCCTTCCCGCCCGGGGAGGGGCCTGTTCCAGTCTTCGGGGCGGCCGGGCACGGCGAAGGTGTGGCTCAGGAAGAGGGTGCCCGGGCGCATCTCCGCCTGCACCTTCCCCCAGAGCCGGGGCATGGGCGCGGGGCTGAGGAAGGCATAGGCCACATCGAACTCCACGAGGGGCACCTGCCAGAGGCTTCCCAGCCGGATCTCCACTCCCGGGTGGCGACGGCAGCGGAGCCAGGCCAGCAGCCAAGTGATCGGGGAGGCCTCGACCCCCACCAGGCGCAGGTCGGGGCGCGCCTTGGCGAGGTGGGCAAGGGGACCTCCCAGGCCACAGCCCAGGTCCACCACGGCGCGGGCCTCCCTGGGCAAGCTGTCCTCCAGGGCCCGCCAGGCAGCGGCGTTGGCGTTGTAGAGGGGGACGCGGGTGAGCAGCCCCCCCCCGAAGACCAGCCCCAGCAGGAGGAGCCCCACAAAGTAGAGGCCCCCGGGGAGGTGGGCCCCCAGGGCGAGCTGCACGAGCCAGGGCAGGCCCAGGTTGATCGGAAGCCACCAGCGCGGGAGGCGGAGGCCGGCCCCGAGCAGGGCGGCGAGGACGGAGGCCAGCCCCAGCCAGGCCAGGGGAGGCGAGGTCCAGGCCCCGCCCCGGGCCAGGGCCAGCGTGATGAGGAAGGCCAGGCCCTGGGCGAGCAGGGCCCTCAGCACGGGGAGGCGGGTTCCGGTGGCCATGAAGCGACTATGCTACCCGCATGCACGCAGCGAGCTCCCCACCCCGGCCGAAGGCCGGCCCCGTCCCGCGCCGGGGGGGTGGCCGTGGATGAGGTGCTGGGGAGGGTGCTTGAGCTGCTGCCGTCCCTGCGGGCCGCGGGGCGATCGGAGGAGGCCACGGCGCTGCTCAGGGCCCTCACCGAGGGCTGCAATGCCCGGGAGATCCTGATGTCCCTCCAGGGGGCTCTCGCGGAGCTTCCGGAGGACCTGGGGCCGGACCTGGAGGCCCCGGTCTCGGCCCTGCTCGGGGCGATTTCAGCCCTGCTTCAGGAGCTCTGAAGGGCCTGCAGGCTGGCGATCACGCGGGCGGCCTCCGCCTCCACCCGGGCCAGGGCGGGATCGATCCGGGGAAGGTCCATCTCCCTGGCCGCCTCCTCCAGATCCTTGGCCAGGGCCGAGAGGGGCTTCGCACCGAAGCTTCCGGAGCTGCCCTTCAGGGTGTGGGCCACCCGCCGGAGGGGATCCCACTCGGAGGCTTCGCGGTGCTTCCGCAGGTTGGCCAGCGCTTCGGGGAGGCTCGCGAGGGCCAGGCCCACCACCTGGTCCAGCAGGGGCGCCCCGTTCGGACCCGGAACCATGCGGAGGGCCTGGAGGGTGGTGGGATCGAGGGGCGCGTCCATGGGGATCCTATCGAGTGCCCCTCCCCGGAAGCTGAATCACAGATGCGTCCCCACGCCACGGAAAGGGAGGGGCGCGCCATAGGTGAGGCGGCGCCAGGCCCATTCCGCGGGTCCCATGCGAAAGGTCCTCAACCAAGCTCCGCAGAGGGGGATGAGGGCCAGCCAGAGCCCGACGGCCAGGACCAGGCAGATGGGGAGACCCACCCGGCCGTAGAGCCCCAGCCCGTAGGCATTGAAGAGGAGGGTGAACACCACGGCGTGGAGCAGGTAGCAGCTCAGGGCCATGCGACCCGGAGCGGCGAGGTACCCCACCCAGGCCCTGGGATTTCCGTGGAGGGCCCGGACCACCAAGGCGCCGTAGGACAGGCAGAGCAGGGCCGATCCGGGCACGTAGAGGGCCATGCCGACCATCCCCAGGGGGTTGAGGGGGCCGGGCATGCCCCGCCCCATGAGGGTGGTGTAGAGGCCGTTCAGGATCAGGCCCAGCAGCAACCCCCAGGTGGCCAGGCCCCGCAGCAGGCGCTCATGGGAAGCGGGGTCGCGCAGCACCCCGCGGCGACCGGTCCACAGGCCCAGCAGGAACATGGGGAACAGGTGGGCGGAGATCGCGAGCGTGAGGGCGTAGTTGTGGATCAGGTCCTTCAGGCGCTGGCGGAAGAGCACCGGGAAGGGGCCCTGGGCATAGGCCTGGTGGGCGGCGCGGATGGCGCCTTCCAGTTCCGCGCGCTGGGCTGTGGCCTCCCGGGCCAACCAGGCCGGATCCTGGGCTCCCCTCCGGGAGAGGCTCCAGCCGACCCACAGGAAGGTGAGGCTGAGGGCGGTGAGCAGGCCGAAGGCCCAGCCCAGCAGGGCGCGGTCGCTGCGTTTCCGGAAGGGCAGGAGGAGGAACCCCAGGAGGGCGTAGACCGCGAGGATGTCCCCGGCCCAGATGAGCACGCCATGGAGGAGGCCGAAGAGGAGCAGCCAGCCCAGCCGCCGGCGGAAGATCCGGGGGCCCTCCAGTCCCCGGGCCTCCCAGCGCTCCAGCTGGAGGGCGAAGCCCAGGCCGAAGAGGAAGGAGAACAGGGTGTAGGCCTTCCCCTGGGCCAGCAGGACGAGGGCCCGCATCAGCCAGGGATGCGCGTGGATGGAGAAGGGGCGGAGGAAGTGCTCGTCCATGGTGCTGGCGAAGAAGAGCATGTTCACGAGGAACACCCCGAGCAGGGCCAGGCCCCGGACCGCATCGATCGAAGCCAGCCGCTCTTCGGGCGCCGCAGCGGCCGCATCCGTCATGGGGTCTCCGGTGGGATCGCCTATCCTAGCCCAAGGGCCCGCGCCCCTTCGAGGAGGGATTCCATGGGGCTGGGCTCGCACGGCGAGGGTGATCGCGGGGCCGTCGGCCGCTTCGCCCCTTCGCCCACCGGGCTTCTGCACCTGGGCAACCTCCGCACGGCCCTGGCCGCCTGGCTCTCGGCTCGGAGCACCGGAGGACGCTTCGTCCTGCGGGTGGAGGATGTGGATGGTCCCCGCTGCCGCCCTGAGCACGAGGCCCGGCAGCTGAGGGACCTGGAGACCCTGGGGCTCACCTGGGAGGGGCCCGTGATGCGCCAATCCGAGCGCGGGGCCGCCTACCGGGAGGCTCTGGAGGTGCTGCAGGCCGCGGGCCGGCTCTATCCCTGCCGCTGCACCCGCAGGGACCTGCAGGCGCTGGCCAGCGCACCCCATGCGGAAGATGGCCTCCGCCCCTATCCCGGAACCTGCCGGCCGCGCCCCTTGGAGGGCTTCGAGGCCGCCCTCCGCGCCCGGCTCCCCGCGGGAGCCCTGGCCTGGACCGACCGCCTGGGCGGTCCCCAGATGGATGACCCGGCCACGCTCACGGGAGATCCCCTCCTCTTCCGGAGGGATGGCTGCTTCGCCTACCACTTGGCCGTGGTGGTGGACGACGGCGCCCAGGGGGTCACCGAGGTGGTCCGGGGGGCGGACCTGCAGTCCGTGACCGCCACCCAGGTGCGCCTGCAGGAGGCCCTGGGCCTCCCCCGCCCCACCTATGCCCACTTGGGCCTGGTCACCGCCTCCGACGGCCGTCGCCTGGGAAAGCGCCACGGGGCCCTGGGGCTGGCCGAGTTGGCGGCTCGGGGCGTGTCCACCCAGGAAGTCGTGGGCTGGCTGGGCCACAGCCTGGGGTGCCTGGAGACGCCGGAGCCCTGCAGGGCGGCGGACCTGCTGCCCCGCTTCGCCTGGGACCGGGTCCCGTCAGGGCCCGTGGCCGTTCCCGAAGCCTGGGCCTGAAAAAGGAAAGGACCCGGTCGCCCGGGTCCTCATCCCACAGCCGGTCGGCTGTTAGGCCATCGCGTTCACCTGCTTGGTATCCCCGGTGGGGATACGCAAGACCTCAAAAGGAAAGGACCCGGTCACCCGGGTCCTCATCCCACAGCCGGTCGGCTGTTAGGCCATCGCGTTCACCTTCAGGGTGAAGCGGGACTTGTGGCGGTTGGCGGCGTTCTTGTGCAGCACGCCCTTGCGCTCGGCCACGTCCACCACGCCCATCACCACGGGCAGGGCGGCCACGGCCTTGGCCTTGTCGCCACTGGCCACGGCGGCCAGGAAGCTCTTCACGGCGGTCTTCATGCTGGAACGGTTCGCACGGTTGCGGAGGCGAGCCTCGGCATCGCGGCGGGCCTTCTTGGCGGCAGACTTGTGATTGGCCATTGCGTGACTCCTGCTCCCGTCCAACGGAAGCGCGAAGGGTTATCCTACCAAACCCGGGGTTCCGGTCAAGGGGAAAAAGCAGGCCTCAAGGGGCTTTCCGGGCCTTCCATCGTACCCTGCACCCAGGCAGACTGGTCGGAGGCGAATGGCCTCCGGATTCGGGATTTGACATGGAGCGCATTCGCGAGGCTTTTCAAAAGGCGTTGGCCGGGGCGTTGCCCGGGGCGGACCTGACCCTCGAGCGTCCCAAGTCGGTGGAGCTGGGCGACCTGGCCTACCCCTGCTTCCGGGCGGCCAAGGCCGCCGGCAAGAACCCCGCCCTCATCGCCCAGGAGTTGGCCGCCACCCTGAAGGTGGAAGGCGCCGAACTCCTGGCCGCCGGGCCCTACCTGAACCTCCGGCTCACCCCCGAGACCCGGTCCCGGATCCTGGTGGGCAGCCTGCTGTCGGACCGCCCCTTCGGTGCCGGGGCCCCTTCCGGTCGGAAGGTGATCGTGGAGTACAGCTCCCCGAACATCGCCAAGCTCTTCACCATCGGGCACCTGCGCTCCACCATGATCGGCCACGGCATGGTGCAGGTGCACCGCTTCCTGGGGGATGAGGTGGTGCGCCTCAACCACCTGGGCGACTGGGGCACCCAGTTCGGCACCCTGCTGGCCGCCTACAAGCTCTGGGCCGAGGGCCCCAACCCCGACCTCACGAAGGACTTCGACTGGGCGGAAGACGCCCCGGAGAAGCGCCGCACGCCCCTCTTCCGCCTCTTCCAGCTCTACGTGCGATTCCACGCCGAAGAGGAGAGGGACGCGGCCCTGCGGGACGACGCCCGGGCCTGGTTCCGCAAGCTGGAGACCGGCGACGCCGAGGCGCGCCGCCTCTGGTCCTGGTTCCGGGAGATCTCCCTCGCCGAGTTCAAGCGCCTCTACGACCGCCTGGGCGTGGGCTTCGACACCTTCGAGGAGGGCGAGGCCTTCTACGAGGACAAGATGGCCGCCACCATCCAGGCCCTGGAGGCCGCCGGCCTGCTGGTGGAGGGCGACAAGGGCGCCCGCATCGTGGATTTGGAGGACGTGGGCATCAAGACCCCCTGCATGGTGGTGAAGGCCGATGGCGGCTCCGTGTACGCCACCCGCGACCTGGCCACCGGCGTGTACCGCCGCGACCACTACCGCTACGACAAGTGCATCTACGTCATCGGCGGCGAGCAGATCCTCCACATGCAGCAGGTCTTCGCCGTGCTGAAGAAGCTGGATCCCGCCTGGTTCACGGAAGGCAAGGTGGTGCACACCCCCTTCGGCCTCATCAAGCTCCCCGAGGGCAAGATGAGCACCCGCAAGGGCAACGTGATCTTCCTGGAGGACGTGCTGGACGAGGCCAAGGAGCGGGTGCTGGCCGTGATCCAGGAGAAGAACCCCGATCTGGCCAACCAGGCCGCCGTGGCCGACATGCTGGGCATGGGCGCCGTGGTGTTCTTCAACGCCATCAACGACCGCACCAAGGCCATCACCTTCGAGTGGGACCGCGTGGTGGCCCTCGATGGCGACACGGGCCCCTACGTGCAGTACGCCCACGCCCGCATCATGTCCGTGCTGCGCAAGGCCGGGGGCACTTGGGCGGCCCAGGCCACGCCGGGCGCCTTCGAGGGCCGCGCCACCGCGGTGGTGCCCTTCGCCACAGCCGGCCTGCCGGAGTCCGTGGCCGGGCTCGACACGCCCGAGGCCCAGGCCCTGCTCTTCGAGCTGGCGGGGCTGCCCAGCGCCTACCGCCTGGCCCAGGAACAGCTCCAGGCCACGCCCATCGCCCGGCAGCTGCTGGCGGTGGCCCGGGCCTTCAGCGGCTTCTACACGAACTGCCCGATCCTCAAGGAGGGCACGGCCCCCGCGGATCGGGACGCGCGCCTGGCCCTCTGCGTGGCCACGGCCCGGGCGCTGCGACAGGGCCTGTTCCTGATGGGCGTGCAGGCGCCCGACGAGATGTAGCTCCAGTTTCGATTCAGTTGCTCAATCCAAGACGTGTTGCGGGGGTGTGGGATGACGAAGTACGTGTTTGTGACCGGCGGCGTGCTGTCGAGCCTGGGCAAGGGCATCGCGGCGGCCAGCCTGGGGGCGCTGCTGGAGGCCCGTGGGCTGAAGGTGACCCTCATGAAGATGGATCCCTACCTCAACGTGGATCCCGGCACCATGAGCCCCTTCCAGCACGGCGAGGTGTTCGTCACCGATGACGGCGCCGAGACCGACCTCGACCTTGGCCACTACGAGCGCTTCACGAGCGTGCCCACCACCCAGAACCACACCATCACCACGGGCCGCATCTACAACACCGTGATCCAGAAGGAGCGCCGCGGCGACTACCTGGGCAAGACCGTGCAGGTGATCCCCCACATCACCGACGAGATCAAGGGCGTGATGAAGAAGGTCGCCAAGGACATGGACGTCGTGATCATCGAGATCGGCGGTACCGTGGGTGACATCGAGAGCCAGCCCTTCCTCGAGGCCATCCGCCAGTTCAAGCTCGAGGCCGGCCTGGGCAACGCCATCAACATGCACCTCACCTACGTGCCCTTCATCAAGACGGCCGGGGAGCTGAAGTCCAAGCCCACCCAGCACAGCGTGAAGGAGTTGCGCGCCCTGGGCATCCAGCCGGACGTCCTCCTGTGCCGGGCGGACGTGGACATCCCCCGGGACCTGAAGGACAAGATCGCCCTCTTCTGCTCCGTCACCCAGGACGCGGTGTTCAGCGCCAAGGATGCGAGCTCCATCTACGAGGTGCCCCAGAACCTCCACGAGGAGGGCCTCGACGCGAAGGTGGCCGCGCTCCTTAACCTCCCCGAGCGCCAGCCCGACCTCAGCGCCTGGACGGACCTTCTCCGTCGCATCCACAACCCCAAGGGCTCCGTGCGGATCGCCATCGTCGGCAAGTACGTGGAGTTCAAGGAGAGCTACAAGAGCCTCATCGAGAGCCTGCATCACGCCGGCTATGGTCTGGAGACCCACGTGGACCTCAAGTGGGTGGAGGCCGAGGACCTGGAGGGCCACGACCCCGAGCCCTTCCTCAAGGACTGCCACGGCATCCTCGTGCCCGGCGGCTTCGGCGTGCGCGGCACCCGCGGCATGATCGAGTCCATCCGCTACGCCCGCGAGCGGAAGATCCCCTTCTTCGGGATCTGCCTCGGCATGCAGATGGCCTCCGTGGAGTTCGCCCGCAACGTGGTGGGCCTGGAGGGGGCGGACAGCACCG
>CAZVKM010000062.1:0-1318 GCA_964627685.1 uncultured Solibacteraceae bacterium
CGTGGTGCCTGCCTGCTTTTCAGCAGGCCCAATCACTCATGCGCCGCCCAACTTTGAATTGAACCTTGGGGAGAGGGTCGGGATAAGGGGTGGGGGGATAGGGTAAGTGCCCTGAATCCCTTGGAGCAAGGTATGGGGATCGGGTGATAGGCCGCCTAAGGCGTGGCGGAGGGGTGGGGATTGGGTGGGGATTGGGCGGGGTGCCTGGGGGAATTCCTGGATATGGGCCGTATAAGCAGGGTCGTGGATTGGCGAATGGAGTGGGCTTGGGGTGGAAGGGTTGGCTTCCATGGCGTTCAACGGTTGGGTGGGGAGGAAGCAGGGGGCGGGAACGGCCCTCGGGGACTGAAAAGACGGAAGTGTGGGCGGCGGGCCTTGCGCGAAAATAATGCGAATGCATATTGGGTCCATGGATGACCTCGCCCCCGGAGCCCGACGCGCGCCCAAGCTGCTGGAGCAGGTGCGGCAGGAGGTGCGGATGCGGCATTACAGCTACCGCACGGAGCAGCTGTATGTGAACTGGATCCGCAGGTACGTGCGGTTCCACGGGCTGCGCCATCCGAGGGAGATGGGGGCGCCCGAGGTGGAGGCCTTCCTCTCGCACCTGGCCTCGGATCGGAAGGTCTCCAGCTCCACGCAGAACCAGGCGAAGGCGGCGTTGCTGTTCCTCTACGACAAGGTGCTCAAGGTGCGCCTGCCCTGGCTCGGGGCGGTGGTGCAGGCGAAGGGGCAGCGGCGCCTGCCCGTGGTGCTCACGCCCAGTGAGGTGCGGGTGCTGCTGGATCAGATGAACGGCACCCTCGGGCTGGTGGCGCAGCTCCTCTTCGGCACGGGGATGCGCCTCATGGAGGTCCTGCGGCTGCGGGTGAAGGACCTGGACTTCGAGCGGCTGGAGGTGACGGTGCGCCAGGGGAAGGGGGGCAAGGATCGGGTGACCATGCTGCCCGAGGCGCTGGTGGAGGCCTTGAAGGCCCACCTGCTGAAGGCCCGGGCCCTGCACGAGCGGGACCTGGCGGAAGGGCATGGGCGGGTGGCGCTGCCGGATGCCTTCGAGGTGAAGTCCCCGCACTCGGCCCAGGCCTGGGGCTGGCAGTGGGTCTTCCCCTCGGTGTCGCGCTCGAAGGATCCCCGCTCCGGGGTGCTGCGTCGGCATCACCTGAGCCCGGAGTCCGTGCAGCGCGCGATCCGGGAGGCGGCCCGTTCGGGCGAGCTCGCGAAGCCCGTGACGCCCCACACCCTGCGGCACTCCTTCGCCACGCACCTGCTCCATGCGGGGCACGACATCCGCACCGTGCAGGAGCTGCTGGGGCACAAGGAC
>CAZVKM010000062.1:1328-15544 GCA_964627685.1 uncultured Solibacteraceae bacterium
AGCGACGTCAAGACGACGATGATCTACACGCACGTGCTGAACAAGGGGGGACGGGGCGTGCCGAGCCCCCTGGACCTGGTGCGGGAGGAGGCGGCGCGGAGCGCCTATCGGGCCTCGGGGCCGGGGGCGGCCTGAGGGTGGGTCCGGGTGGCGGACCGCGCGGCCGCAGCTACCAAGACCTTCTGCTTTGCCACCAGCTGCGCCATGCAGGACAGGGCCTCCGCACCGCGCAGGCGCTGCTGGGGCCTATGGACGTGGAGACGACCCTGATGGACACCCTTGGGCTGACCAAGGGGTGCCGAGGCGCCTGGACCAGGTTCGGCAGGAGGCGGCGCGGAGCACCGACCAGACCTCGGGGCCCAGCGGGGCGTGAGGGCGGAAGGCGGGGGGAGGGCGGCCGGCCCAGCGCGGGACGGCCCCGATCGGCGGCTGCACCTTCGCAGCGCAACCGCCCCCTCCGGGACACCCTCTCCGCACGGGCCGGAGCGGCTGGGGCCCATCCGCCCCTACCGCCCACGGAGCCACCGTTTGCCGGAAGGGTTCCGCCGGACCGGTCGCCCTGAGGGAGGCCGCCCGATGGAAGACGGAGCCCCGGACCTGGGGAACCAGGCCCTCCCGGGCGGGCGCCTTCGCGGGGATCGACGGAAGGCCCTCCCGGCACGCCCTCTCAGGCGCACGCGGCTTCAGGGTTCCACCCCTGGTGATCCGGCTGAACGCCTCAGGTGGCCCGCGACACCTAGGGCGTGGCTCCGGGGGGCTCGAAGCGGAAGTGGCCGGTGAGGGCATAGGCGAAGAGGCGGTCCTCCTCCTGGGTGCCCGCGCCGATGTTGTGGATCACGAGGGGCGTGCCCGCGGGGCTGCGCCGGTCGGAGACGAGGCCGATGTGGGGGACGCCGGAGGCGAGGCGCCAGGTGACGAGGTCGCCGGGGCGGACGTCGGCGGCGGTGCGGGGGAGGGGGAGGCGCTGGCCGTGGCGCGTGAAGAACACGGCGAGGTTGGGCACGCGGCGGTGGTCGATGTTCGGGTCGGGGCGGCGCAGGCCCCAGTCCCGCGGGTAGGCCTCCCAGGCGCGGGCCATGTCCTCGTGCACGGCCTTCTGCAGGTCGAAGCCCTGGGCCCGGTAGGCGCGGAGGATCACGTCGGTGCACACCCCGCGATCCGGGGGCACGTCCCCGCCGGGGTAGGGGAGGCGGACGTAGCGGGCATCGTAGCGGAGGGTCACGCCGATCTGGGCGCGGGCCGCCGCCACGCGGACCTCCGGGGTGGGCGGCGCCGTGGGGGCGGTGAGGAGGAGGGCGAGGGCTAGGGGACCCATGGCTCAGGGGGCGGCGGGCGGGGTCGGGGGCCGACGGGCGGCGGCGTTGCCGTTGTCCATGTCGCTGAAGAGGAGCCAGCGCCCCTCCACCCGGCGGAGGGTGAGGGTGAACTTGCCCACGTCGCCGCCGCCCGGGGTGGTGGCGTAGCCGCCGAGGATCACGGCCAGGTCGCCCTGGGTGTGGAAGGCGTAGGCGCGGAGGGCGAGGGGCCCGCCGGCCCCGGCGTAGGCCTCACGGATGGCGGCGCGGCCCCGCACGGGGGGGCGGTTCAGCGCGAGCACGAAGCCGTCCTCCGTGAAGAGCGCGGCCAGGGCGCCCGCATCCTTGGCCTGCCAGGCGCGCTCGTAGTCCCGCAGCACCCGGTCCAACTCGGCGGGGAGCGCCACGGAGGGCAGGGGGGCCGGGGCCTGGAGGAGGAGGATCATCGGGAGCTCCGGGCGCCGGGGGCGCGGTAGATGGCGGTGCCCTCCTTGATCGTCTCCAGCACCTTGAGGCTGCGGAGGCGGTGCGTGGGCACGGCGGTGGGATCCTCCGAGAGGATCACGAGGTCGGCGAGCTTGCCTACGGCGAGGCTGCCCTTGCGGTCCTCCTCGAAGTGCTGCCACGCGGCCCAGAGGGTGATGGACCGCAGCGCCTCCATCACGGTGAGGCGCTGGTCGGGCCCCAGGATGTCACCGCTGCGGGTGCGGCGGTTCACGGCGGAATCCAGGATGGCCATGGCATCGGGGAAGGCCACGGGGGCATCGTGGTGCTCCGTGAAGCGCAGGCCGCGGCGCAGGGCGGATCGGGCCGGGGAGATGCGGTCGGCCCGCACGGGGCCCAGGGTGGACTCCCGGTGCCAGTCGCCCCAGTAGTAGCAGTGCATGCCGAAGAAGGAGGGCACCACGCCGAGGCGCTGCAGGGTGTCCAGCTGATCCTCCCGCACCGTCTGGGCGTGGATCATCACGGTGCGGCGATCGCCAAGGCCATGGGCCCGGGTGGCGGCCTCCACGGCCGCGAGCATCTGGTCGGAGGCCGCATCGCCATTGGCGTGCACCAGCAGCTGCCAGCCCTGGGCGTAGGCGCGATCCACGTAGCGGGTGACCTCCGTGTCCGTGAAGGCGGGGTAGCCCTTGTAGGAGTCGGGCTGCCCGGCGGGCGGCACGTGGTAGGGCTGGGTGAGGTAGGCGGTCTTGCCCTGGGGGGAGCCATCGAGGCTGAGCTTCACGCCGCCCACCCGGAAGCGGTTCGTGTAGGTGCGGCCCGCCCAGGGCGTGGTCATGAGGCCCTCGGTGAAGGGCATGGCGAGGTCGGGGTAGCTCACCACGTCCAGCAGGAGCTGCTTCCGGGTGGCGAGGGCGATCCAGGTCTGGTTGCTGCCCTCATCGGAGCGGCCGTCCTGCCCGGTGGTGAAGCCGAAGCGGGCGTAGAGCCGCTGGCCCTCCATGAGCAGCGCCGCGTAGCCCTCCGCGTCGGGCCGCACGAGCTTGAGGCCCGCCAGGAACCAGGCGGTCTCCTCCAGCACGCCGTTGGGGGTGCGGCCGTCGGCCTCCCGCCGGCTGTGGCCCCCCTGGGGATCCTTCGACTCGGCGCCGAGGCCGGCGAGGGCGAGGGCCTTGGAGTTGAGCACGCCCAGGTGCCCTGACTGGTGGATGATGATCACCGGGAGCTCCCGGGAGACGGCATCCAGCTCCTGGCGCGTGGGCGGCCGCTGCTCCTTCAGCTGGGCCTCGTCGTAGCCGAATCCCAGGATGATCCCGTACTTCCGGGCCACGGGGCCCTGGGCGTAGGCGCGCAGGAGCTTCTGCAGGGCGGCGATGCTGGCCCCGGTGCCATCGGGGGGCGGCAGCAGGTTGGCGGAGGCCGCCTGCAGCCCCGTCTGGGCGAGGTGGCCGTGGGCATCCACGAAGCCGGGCAGGAGGGCGTGGCCGCGCAGGTCCACCACCCGGGTGCGGGGACCCCGGTGGGCCATCACGGCGGCGGCGGGGCCCACGGCGAGGATGCGCCCGTCCTTCACGGCCAGGGCCTCCGCGCGGGGCTGGGCCTCCTCCAGGGTGAGGATGGGGCCGCGGTGGTAGATGACCTCGGCCTGCGGGGCCTGGGCCCGGGCGAGGAGGCTGGCGCAGAGGATGAGGGCCGGGCGGTTCATGGCGACTCCAGGGCGTGGCCGCAGTGTAGCGGAGCCGCCTGATACCCTCAGGCATGGCCCTGCCGGATGTCCTCCGAACCTTCCTCCGCCGCTTCCGGTGGCCCCTGCGGATCGCCGGGGGGCTCTATGCGGCCTATGCCCTCTTCGGGTTCCTGGTCCTCCCGGGGATCGTGCAGAGGAAGCTGGTGGCCGGCCTCTCCCAGGCCCTCCACCGGGAGGTGCGCCTCGCCAAGGTGAAGGTGAATCCGCTGGCCCTCTCCGTGACCCTCGAGGGGCTGGAGGTCCGCGCGAAGAAGGGCACCCCCTGGCTCAGCTGCGCACGCCTCTACGCCAACGCGGAGCTCTGGCCCCTGCTCACGCGCACCGCGGAGCTGAAAGAGCTGGAGCTGGATGCGCCCAAGTGGATCCTCACCCTGGATGAGCAGGGGCGGCCGGAGTTCATGGACCTGCTGGCGGGGCCGGAGGAGGCGGCGAAGCCCGAAGCCCCGGCTTCGGGCAGGCCCTGGACCCTCGCCCTGGATTCCTTCCGCCTGCGGGGCGGGGCCGTGGACTTCTCCGACGCCAGCCCGAAGGAGGACTTCCGCAGCCAGCTGGGGCCCCTCGACTTCAGCCTCCACGCCTTCCGCACCACCGTGGGGGCGCGCAGTGGCGGGCGCTTCGAGGCCCGCACGGAGGCGGGGGAGCAGCTCCTGTGGGAGGGCAGCCTCGTGGCCCAGCCCTTCAGCTCCGAGGGCACCCTGAAGGTGACCCAGCTGCGCCTGCCCAAGTACGGCCCCTACCTCCATGAGGCGGTGAACCTGGACCTGAAGGAGGGCCGCCTCGACCTCACGGTGCCCTACCGCCTCACGCTGGCCCCGAAGCCGAGCCTTGAGCTCACGGGCGGTTCCGCGGCGATCCAGGGGCTGGTCCTGGCGGAGCGCGGGGGCGCCGAGGCCCTGCGCCTGCCGCGCCTGGGCCTGGAGGACCTGCGGGGGGATCTGCTCGCCAACCGCCTGAGCCTCGGCCGCCTCGTGCTCGCGGGGGTGGAGGCCACCGTGGCCCGGCGGGCCGATGGCACCCTCAACTGGGCGCGGCTGCTGAGCCCGCCCCCGGGTGTGAAGCCCAAGCCCAAGGACCCCCACGCGAAGCCCCTGGCCCTCACCGTGAAGGCCCTCGCCCTGGAGGAGGCCCGCCTCCGCTGGGAGGACGCGGTGCCGCCGCGTCCCGTGGCCCTGGACCTCCGCGCCGTGGCCCTGACCCTCACGGACCTGAGCCTGGATCCCGCGGCGCCCGTGGGCCTCACCCTCGCCGCGCAGCTGGGGGAGACGGGGCGCCTGGAGGCGCGGGGCACCGTGAAGCCCCTCGCCGCCGCCGCGGACCTCCAGCTGGACGTGGCCGGCGTGGCCCTGCCGCCCCTGGATCCCTACCTGGCGCCCGCCACGGACCTGCGCTTCCGCCAGGGCCAGCTGGGCCTGAAGGGCCGCCTGCGCGCGGCCTTCGGGGCGGGATCCCCCGGGGGCCTCAGCTACGGGGGCGACCTCTGGATCGACACCTTCGAGGCGGCGGATGGCCGCGACCAGGAGGTGGCCCTGCGCTGGAAGCGCCTGGGCCTGAAGGGCCTGGCCCTGGGCACCGCGCCCCTGGCGGTGAAGCTGCAGGAGCTGGCCTGGGAGGCGCCGGAGGGCCGCATGGTGGTGGCCGCCGATGGCACCACCAACGTCACCCGCGCCCTGAAGCTCACCCCGGCGGCGCCTCCCGCCGCGGGCGCCGCGGTGCCGCCCACGCCGAAGGTGGAGGGCGCGCCCATCCCCCTGAGCATCGGCCTGCTGAAGGTGAGCCAGGGCCGCCTCAGCTTCATCGACCGCAGCCTCAGCCCCAACGCGGCCCTGCTGCTCAGCGACCTGGAGGGCACCTACGATCAGCTCTCCTCGGCCCCGGGCGCCCGGAGCCAGGTGCGCTTCACGGGCAAGGCCGGGGGCGTGGGGCCCCTGCGCATCGAGGGCAAGGCCTATCCGCTCCGCACGGACGAGGACACGGATGTGCGCGTGAGCCTGCAGGGCGCGGAGCTCACGGACCTCGACCCCTACAGCCGCAAGTACCTGGGCTACGTCCTCCAGAAGGGCAAGCTCAGCACGAACCTGCGCCTGCACATCCAGAAGCGCAAGCTCAGCGCCGTGGCCCAGGCCAAGCTCGATCAGCTCACCCTCGGGGAGAAGGTGCCGAGCCCGGAGGCCACCTGGATCCCCGTGAAGCTGGGGCTCGCGCTGCTGCGGGACCGCCACGGCGTCATCGAGGTGGAGGTGCCCGTGGATGGCAGCCTGGATGATCCGGACATCCACTGGGGCGCCGCCGCCTGGAAGGCCGTGCTGAACCTCTTCGCCAAGGCGGCCACGAGCCCCTTCACGATGCTGGGCGGGCTCTTCGGCGGGGGGGCCGACCTCAGCGCCGTGGCCTTCGCACCCGGTGAGGCCACGCTGCCCCCCGAGGCCGCCAAGGTGCACCAGGGCCTCGTGCGGAGCCTCCAGGAGCGGCCCGGCCTCAGCCTGGAGCTGGAGGGGGCCGCGGATCCCGTGGCCGATGGCGCGGCCCTGAAGCGCCGGGCCCTGGAGGACCGGATCCGGGCCCAGGCCTGGCGCCTGGCCGGGAAGAAGGGCGACCTGGAGCCCACCTTCGCGCCGACCCCGGCCGCCCGGGAGACGGCCCTGCGGGCCCTGCACGACCAGGCCTTCCCCCCGCCGCCCCCGGACCCCAAGGCCCCCAAGGGGGTGAAAGCCCCCGAGGCCCCCCTGGCGGAGGTGGAGGCCCGGCTGCTGGGATCCATCCCGGAAGACCCCGAGGCCCTGCGCTTCCTGGCGGAGGCCCGGGCCGATGCGGTGCAGAAGGCCCTCCTGGAGGCCGGCGCCCCCGTGGACCGGGTCTTCAGCGTGAAGGGCACCCTGAAGCCGGACCAGGCAAAAGCAGCCAGGGTCTGGTTCGCCGTGAAGTAGCTGGATTGGAGGGGCCGCGCCCGGGAGCCGAAGAGGCCCCAGGAGCTCGGTCCCATGAGAATCGAAGGATGGAAGGGGTGGGGATGGACGTGCCTGAGCGCCGTCCTGGTGGCCCAGGGGCCCTCGGAGGAGGGCGATCGGGCCCGCTCCCTGCAGCAGCTGCGGGAGCTCATGACGCTGCCGGTCCTCGTCGCCACGGGCACCCCCACGCCCTGGCAGCAGACGCCTGCCAGCGTCACCGTGATCACGGGGGCGGACCTGGAGGCCATGGGGGCCGACACCCTGGATGAGGCGCTGGCCATGGTGCCGGGGCTGCACGTGTCGCAGTCGGGCCAGCTCATGGGTTCCCGGTTCCTGTTCCGTGGGATCGCTTCCCTGTTCAATCCCCAGGTCCTGATCCTCCGGGATGGCGTGCCGCTGACCTCCGTGGCCATCGGGGATCGGGGTGCGGTGGGGACCCGGATCCCGGTGATCTCCATCGCCCGTGTCGAAGTGATCCGGGGGCCCGGTTCCGCGGTCTATGGGGAGGAGGCCTTCGCCGGGGTGATCCACATCCACACGCGGGCGGCCGAGGATCTCGAGGGGACGAAGGTCGCGGGCCTCGGCGGCTCCTACGGCACCCGATCGGCCTGGGTCTCCCATGGGGGGGCGATGGGGCCGGTGCAGGTGGGGCTCACCGCCTCGCTGACCCGGACCGATGGCCCCGGGGGGGTGCTCCAGGCGGACGCCCAGACCGGATGGGATGGGGTCGGAGCGACGTTTCCGGTCCCCGCCCCCGCGGTGTCCCGGGCTCCGGGCGCGTTGAACCGCATGGGGAAGTTCGGGGACCTCCACCTGAACCTCGGGTGGGGGGCATGGGTCTTCCGGTGGGGGCAGGAGTCCCGAACGGACATGGGCACGGGGCAGGGGTTGGCCCTGGCGCTCGACCCGGAGGGCCGCCAGGCCAGCCACCGGAGCTTGATGAGCCTGACCTACCGCCGCCCGGAAGGCGCCGGGCCCTGGACGTACGAGGTCCAAGCCAGCTGGTATCGCCTGACCTACGAAGTGGAGCAGGGTCTCCACCTCTTCCCGGCCGGGGCCTTCTTCGGCGCCTTTCCGGAGGGCTTTCAGGGCAATCCCCAGTTCTGGGAGGTGAACCGTCGGATCGAGGGGTCGGCGACGTACCGGGGCTCCGGGGTGCACCGCTTCCGGATCGGGGGTGGGCTCCACCATGGCGAGCTGACGGATGTCCGGGAGACCAAGAACTTCAATGCCGCCTTCGCACCGCTTCCCGGCGGTCTGACGGATGTCTCGGGCACCCCCCTGGACTACCTTCCCCGGGCGAGCCGCATGAACCAGCACGGCTTCATCCAGGATGAGTGGCAGGTGCATCCCGCCTGGCAGCTCACCACCGGTCTCCGCTTCGATCGGTACTCGGACTTCGGGAGCAGCACGAACCCCCGGCTTGCGCTGGTGGGAGACCTGGGGGGCGGTTGGACCGTGAAGGTCCTCCACGGGCAGGCCTTCCGGGCCCCTTCCCTCACGGAGCTCTACACCCGGAACAACCCGGTGTCCCTGGGCAATCCCACCCTCCGTCCCGAGACCCTCGCCACCCAGGAGGTGGCCCTGGGCTGGCAGATGTCCCCCGACCTCCACTGGGAAGTGAGCCTCTTCCGGACCCACATCCGCGATTTCATCAACTTCAAGCAGGACCCCATCGGAACCCGCACGGCCCAGAACGCCGACCGCCTCAAGGGGCAGGGCGGCGAGCTGAGCCTGATCTATGCGCCCAGCCAGCGCTTCCGCATCACGGCCAACGCCAGTTACCAGGACACGCGGGACGAGGCCACGGATCGGCCCCTGGGCGAGGCGCCCCGGGCCCGGGCCTACCTGCGGGTGGACCGGCGCTTCCTCACCTACTGGCAGGGGGACTTCCAGGCCACCTGGGTGGGCACGCGGCCCCGGTCGGCCTCGGATCCCCGGCCCGACCTCCGGGGCTACACCACGGTGGACGCGGTGCTGCGTCGGGAGCGCCTCTTCGGGTGGCTGGACCTGCGAGTGAGCGTGCGCAACCTCCTCGACCGGGACGTGCGCGAGCCCAGCCAGGCCCCCGCGCCCGGCGCGGCCTTCGTGGACATCCCCCACGACCTGCCCCAGGCCGGGCGGAACGTGATGGTGGAGCTGGTCTGGCGGGGGCGCTGAGCCCTCAGGTGCGGAACCCGCGGAGGACCTCGGCCAGGCGGTCGGCCTGCTCGCGGAGGCCCTCGGTGGAGGCGGCCACCTCCTCCACGAAGGCGGCGTTCTGCTGGGCGGTGGCGTCGATCTGACCGAGGCTCACCTGGACGCTGGCGAAGCCCTGGTTCTGGGCCCGGGCCCCCTCGGTGATGGTGCCGGCCATGGCGGCGAGCTCCCGGGTGCAGCCAAGGAGGGCGCCCATGATGGCCACCACCTCCTCGTTCACCTTCTCGCCGAGGCCCGCCTGCTGGACGCTCTCCTGCACGAGGGCCTTGATCTCCTTGGCCGCCTCGGCGCTGCGCTGGGCCAGGCTGCGCACCTCGCCCGCCACCACGGCGAAGCCGCGGCCCTGCTCGCCGGCCCGGGCCGCCTCGACGGCGGCGTTGAGGGCGAGGAGGTTGGTCTGGAAGGCGATCTCATCCACCAGACCGGTGATCTCGGTGACCCGGTGGCTGCCCTTCACGATGGCGCCCATGGCCTGGCGGAGGCGCTCGGCGGCCTGCTGCCCCTCCTCCGTGCGCCGGGTGGCGTCCCTCGCGGTGCGGGCGGCCTGCTCCGCTTGGCGGGCGCCCGCCTGGGCGGTCTCGGAGAGGCCCTGCATGTGGGCGGAGGTGGTCTGCACGGCATCGGCCTGCTGCTCGGTGCGGTGGCTCACCTCCAGGTTGCCGCTGGCGATCTCCTCGCTGGAGGTGCGGATCTGCTCCGCGGCCAGCTGCACCTCGCCGATGAGGGTGCGGAGGTGCTCGCCCATGCGGTTGTAGCTCCCGGCCATGCGGCCGATCTCATCGTGGGAGCTCAGCTCCAGGCGGTGGGTGAGGTCCCCCTCCGCGGTGCGCTCGAGGGCCTCCTGCAGGTCCGCGATGGGCTCGCGGATCACCCGGATGGCCGCGAGGCTCAGCAGGAAGCCCGCCACGCCGACGCCCAGGAAGACCCAGAGCATGCGGGTGCGGGCCTGGCCCACCTGGGCCTGCACATCGTCCACGTACACGCCGGAGCCCACCACCCAGCCCCAGGGGCTGAAGGCCTTCACGTAGCTCACCTTGGGGAAGTCGCCCCCCTGGTTGGGCTTGGTGAACCAGTAGTCCACGAAGCCCCCCTTGGGATCCTGGGCGGCCCGGGCGAAGGCCACGTAGAGGGCCTTGCCCCGGCTGTCCTTGATGGCGCCGAGCTCCGTGCCGTTGAGCTCGGGCTTGGTGGGATGGAAGACCATCCGGGGCTCCCCCGTCTGGATCCAGACGTAGTTGCCCCCGGCGTACCGGAGGGCGCGCACCACGTCCACGGCCCGCTCCCGGCCCTCCGCCTCGCTGAGCTTCCCCGCCCGCACCAGGGCCTCCTGGGCGGCGATCTGGCTGAGGGCCGCCTCCACCACCTGCCGGGGCCCCTCCTGCTTGGCCTCCAGGAACTGGGTGCTGAAGAAGGGGAGGATGAAGAAGATCAGGCCCGCCAGGAAGAGGGCCGTGAGGCCGAAGGCAAGGCCGAAGAGCTTCCAGAACAGGGGCACCTGGCGGAGTCGATCGTGCATGGCTTCCTCCCTCCCCGGATCGGCTTCCGGAAGGGGGCCGGTGAATCCAGGGCCCTCAGCCGGGCAGGTCGGCGAAGGTGAAGGAGAGGAGCAGGGCCAGGGGGGCGTGGCGCTTCAGCTCCGGGGGCACCCGATAGCGGTGGGCGAGTGCGGCCTGCCGGGCCGAGGGCCGCAGCCGCGGGTCGCCGCTCACCGCCTCCGCCTCGAAGGGCACGCCGTTCTCCCTCAGGTACACGCGCAGCACCACGCGGGGGTCGAGGAAGTGCTCCCCGGGCCGGGGCTGGTAGGCGGGGGTGGCGGCCTGGAGGCACTCGAAGGCGGAGGCCTCGAACAGTTGGGCATGGACCCCGGTGGGCAGCAGGGGGCTCTGCGTCGTGCTGCCGAGGTGGCGGAAGCGGTACTGCATGCGGACCTGCAGCGGGGCCTGGGCCTGGAGGCGCGGGGACACCTTGAAGGTGGTGGCGCGGGCCGCCCGCAGGGCATCGGGGATGAGCCTCGGGTCCCCATAGAGCGGATCCCAGGCGGTGGGGAGGCCGTCGGCGCCGAAGGTGAGGCGGACCACCACCAGGGTGTCCGCGAAGGTCTCGCCGGACTTGACAGTGTGGAGGGCGGCCGCGGAGGTGCGCAGGGTGAGGGCGGCCAGGTCCACCACGGTCGGGGTGGGGGGCCGGGAGGCGCTCCCGCCGCCCCCGCGGCCGGGGCCGAGGCCCGAGCCCTCCCCGCGTCCGATCCCGGAGCCCGTGCCCCGGGGGAGGCCATTGCCCCCGGGGCGGACCGGGAGGCTCGCCTCCGCGGGGCCCAGCGGGAGGTCCATGGGCAGCGCCAGGTCCCGATCCTCCGGCGGGCCCAGGGGCATGGGCGGGAGCCCCTGGCCCAGGGCGGCGGCGGGGGCCTCCGGATCCCGCGAGCCCGTGCCGGCCCGGTTCGACCCTCCCACGGGGCCCGGCAGGGAGGGGACCGGAGGCTCGAAGCGCTCGGTGAGGGTGAGGGCGAGGGTGCGGGGTTCCCCGGCCGCCCGGTGTTCCGGGGCGGGCGGACGCAGCCAGCGCACCCGGGCGGCGCCCCCGCCGAGGCCCAGGAGGGTGAGGGCCCACAGGAGGCCGACGGCCCCGCGGCTCGGCGGAGGGGCGGGATCCAGGGAGGGCGGGGGAGGGAGGGGCATGGGGCTTGACGCGAGCCTAGGAGGGACCCGGAGGGGCCGCAAGCCCATGCATCCATCGTCATTTTAGGGTTTGCAGGGGCGAGGGGCTTCGGCCGAAAAGGTGGGTTCATTGTCCTGGCTGCCATCCGGGCCCGGGGCCACCCTGAGGGCATGCGCCCTCCGGCCCTCCCCCTCCCTCCCGCCCCGATCCGCCGGGTGGCCATGTTGGCCTTTCCCGAGGTGCAGGTGCTGGACGTGATGGGGCCTCTCGAGGTCTTTTCCCGCACGGCCCGGTGGCTCCGGGACACGGGCCGCACCCCGGGGCTCGCCTACACCGTGGAGATCCTGGGCCTGGAGGCGGGGCCCTTCCCCACCTCCTCGGGGCTGCGGCTCCATGCGGACCGCGGGTACGCGGAGGTGGGCGAGGGGGTGGACACCCTGATGGTGGCCGGCGGCGTGGGGGTCACCCCCCTGCGGGCGCAGGCGCCGCTCCACGCCTGGCTGCGGGCGCAGGCGGGGCAGGTGAGGCGCATGGCCTCCATCTGCACCGGCGCCTTCCTCCTGGCGGAGGCGGGGCTCCTGGAGGGGAAGCAGGCCACCACGCACTGGGGGCACTGCGCCGACTTCGCGAAGGCCTTCCCCGGTGTCGCCGTGGCGCCCGACATCCTCTTCGTGAAGCAGGGCGCCCTCTACACCTCCGGCGGGGTCACGGCGGGCATGGACCTGGCGCTGGCCCTGGTGGAGGAGGACTGGGGCCGCGACGTGGCCCTGGCCGTGGCCCGGGAGCTGGTGATGTTCCTGAAGCGCCCCGGGGGCCAGGCGCAGTTCAGCGCCCAGCTCTCGGTGCAGCTGGCGGAGCAGGCGCCCCTCCGGGACCTCCAGGCCTTCATCCAGGAGCACCCGGCGGAGGACCTCTCCGTGGAGGCGCTGGCCCGGCGGGTGGCCATGAGCCCCCGGAACTTCGCGCGGGTCTTCGCCCAGGAGGTGGGCTTGACCCCCGCCCGCTTCGTGGCCTCCGTGCGCCTGGAGACCGCCCGCCGCCTGCTCGAGGAGAGCACCGAGTCCCTGGAGGCCATCGCGGCGCTCAGCGGGCTGGGCACGCCCGAGGCCCTGCGCCGCGCCTTCCTCCGCACCCTGGGCATCCCGCCCGGCCAGTATCGGGCCCGCTTCCAGCGCGCCTGAGCCCTTCCCACCCTTCCTTGCTGGAGTTCGCCATGAACCTCGCCTTCGGCCTGCGGGCCCTCCTCCTCGCCCTGCTCACCGCCGCCTTCGGCTCCGCCCAGGGCGCCGCCCCGAAGGGTTACGCCTGCCCCCCCTGCGGCTGCGCCTCCGATGGGAAGACCTTCGAGAAGCCGGGCACCTGCCATGACTGCGGGATGCCCCTCGCCACCACCCCGCTGCGGGTGGCCATCCTGATCTTCGACGGCGTACAGATCATCGACTACACGGGGCCCTACGAGATGTTCGGGGCCGCGGGCTTCGAGGTGTTCACGGTGGCGGCCTCCAGGGCCTCCGTGAAGACCGTCATGGGCATGGAGGTGGTGCCCCGGTACACCTTCGCGGACGCCCCCGCGGCGGACGTGCTGGTGATCCCCGGTGGCAGCGTGAAGGACGCCGTCGACCATGCGGGCACCCTGGCCTTCATCAAGGCCTCGGCGGCCCGGAACCAGGTCACCCTCAGCGTGTGCAACGGGGCCTTCATCCTGGCCAACACGGGGCTGCTGAAGGGCCTCACCGTGACCACCACCCGGGGCAACCTCCCCCGCCTCGCCCAGCGGCATCCCGAGCTCAAGGTGGTGGGGGATCGCCGCTATGTGGACAACGGCCGCATCGTGACCGCGGCGGGACTGAGCGCGGGCATCGATGGGGCGCTGCATGTCATCGAGAAGCTGAAGGGGCGGGACCTGGCGAAGCAGGTGGCGCACGGGGAGGAGTATGCGTGGGCGGAGGCCCGCTGACCCGAGTCCTTCCAGACTGGGCCGCTCAGCCTTTCCGCGGCTTGCCGGAGGCGGTGCCTTTGTCCCGGGGCGGCACCCCGTAGTTGGAGTCGGCCTTGGCGCCGCCCTGGGGGCTGCGGCTCGGCATCCCGTAGTTGGAGTCGGCCTTGGCACCGCCCTGGGGGCTGCGGATGGGCACCCCGTAGTTGGAGTCGGCCTTGGCACCGCCCTGGGGGCTGCGGCTGGGCATCCCGTATTTGGAGTCGGCCTTGGCACCGCCCTGGGGGCTGCGGCTCGGCATCCCGTAGTTGGAGTCGGCCTTGGCACCGCCCTGGGGGCTGCGGATGGGCACCCCGTAGTTGGAGTCGGCCTTGGCACCGCCCTGGGGGCTGCGGCTGGGCATCCCGTAGTTGGAGTCGGCCTTGGCGCCGCCCTGGGGGCTGCGGCTGGGCATCCCGTAGTTGGAATCGGCCTTGGCGCCGCCCTGGGGGCGGGGCGCTGCGGCAGGGGGGGCCGGCTTCGCAGGGCCCTTCTGGGGCCCAGGGGCGGCGAAGAGGGCGAGGGCCGCGAAGAGGCATGGCATCGGGGCGAGGGAAGGCATGGGAACCTCGGAGGCAGGTGGATGTCCCTTGAAGATAAGCCGGAAGGCTTCCGGGGTAAGGGCATCCTCCAGGCGGCCATCCCCTGCGCGGGTGCGGTCCGATCCGCACACCCGGCCTTGAACCCCAAGGCGATTCGAGAACGGCAAGGGGCGCCATGCGGCGCCCCTCATCTCCCGGACGGGGGATCGCTTCCTTGGAAGCGACGTGCTCCTTGAGCGAAGCCAGGTTAGGCCTGACTCGGGCCTTCGGCCGCTCGCCCTTCGGGCGGCCATCCGCTCCGCGGATGCCGTCCTATCCTCCATTCGGCGCTTTGCGCCTGCTGTCGGATGGTGACTCGGGCCTTCGGCCGCTCGCCCCTGCGGGGCCGCCATCGCCTTTGGCGATGCGGTC
>CAZVKM010000063.1:0-15315 GCA_964627685.1 uncultured Solibacteraceae bacterium
CTCACGGACGCGGACGTGGACTACGTGGTGGAGGCCCTCTGCAGCATCCTGGACGCGAACCGGGCCTGAGGTGGGCATGTTCAAGCGGCTGATGGATCTCCTCGGTGCCTGCGTGGGGCTGCTGCTCCTGTGGCCCTTCTTCCTCGCGGTGGCCGTGGCCATCAAGCTGGACGACCGCGGCCCCGTCTTCTTCCGCCAGGAGCGCGTGGGCCGCTTCGGACGCCGGTTCCGGATCTGGAAGTTCCGCACCATGGTGCTCGACGCCGAGCGGCAGGGCGCCCAGGTCACCGTCGGCCGGGATCCCCGCATCACCCGCGTGGGGCACACGCTCCGGCGCTTCAAGCTGGACGAGTTCCCCCAGCTCCTCAACGTGCTCGTGGGCGAGATGAGCCTGGTGGGTCCCCGCCCCGAGGTGCCCCGCTACGTGGCGGAGTACTCGCCGGAACAGCGCGTGGTTCTGGACCTCCGGCCCGGCATCACGGATCCCGCCTCCATCACCTTCCGCGATGAAGCCGCGGTGCTCGCCGGGAAGGCGGATCCTGAGAAGGCCTACATCGAGGAGCTGATGCCCGAGAAGATCCGCATCAACCTCGACTACGCCGCCCACGCCAACGTGTTCACCGACTTCGCGACGGTGCTCCGGACCCTCGGGGTGCTGGGCCGCTAGGCCCTAGGGGGCGATGCGGAAATAGAACTGCAGGTCGCCGTAGACGAAGGCGGAGCTCCCGGAGCTGGTCCAGCCATCCCAGCCCTGCCAGCCTCCGGACCCCGTGTTGAACTCGCAGTGGCCGTCGGCGAACACCGTGGCGGGCGTGAACCCGAAGCTCGCGCCGTCCCGGATGGGGAAGGCCTCGAAGGCCCCGTCGGCGGAGCTGAAGACCAGGTTGTACCGCTGCCCGGCCGTGAGCACCTGGGTGCCCTTGAAGGCCCCCCAGAGCCACCCGGGGTGATCCGTCAGGGCGTTGAAGCCGTTGACGGCCACCTCCTCCACGAGGGTGCCGTCCCCCTTCTCCAGGCGGTAGGTGAGCGTGCCGGCGTTGCCCGTGCGGCGGAGACGGAGCCCGACCCCATCCACCGTCACATCCTGGGCCGGGACGAGGGTCTGACGGACCATCTGGGCCCCGGCGATGGCCCTGGGCTGGTGCACCCAGGTCTCCATGTACCCGTTGCCCTGGTGCCCCCCGTCCTCGTAGCCGAGATCCATCACCGGGGTGTTCACCGCGGAGGCCCCATCCGTGACGGTGATGTCTCGCCACGCCCCTCCGGTGCTCGAGAGCACGCCCATGTCGGTGGAAGGCGCCGCCGGGTTGGGCTGGCTCCCGGGCCAGGACACGAGGCCATCCAGGCTCACCCAGTTGTTGACGGGATCCGCGTCCACATTGGTGAAGACCAGGTGGTAGATCTGGCCCTCCACCACCGGGGGCGGGGTGGCGAAGGAGAGGAGCCTGAAGAGGCCGGCGTTGCCCTGGGGGTGCACCCCCCCGCTCAGGCCCGAGGCCGTGGTGAGGGTGCCCAGCACCGTCCCCGTCGGGACATGGCCGCCCGCCGCGTCATCCGCCATCACATCGACCCGGATGGCCCCCCCGGTCCCGGAGGCATATCCGCCGGAACTGCTGCCCCGGTTGTCCACCCAGAACACCCGGAGGGTCACGAGCCGTCCGGAGCGTAGCGCCTTGAAGCGGTAGCTCACCCGCTCCCGGCGGGAGCTGCCGATGGGGTAGTTGTTGAGGCTGTCCCCACCCCATCCCGCCCCATACACGCCCCGGGGGGCCTGGGGGATCGGCGGGGGTGGGGTGGGTGTCGGGGTGGGGGTGGGGGTCGGCGTCGGCGTGGGGCTCGCGAGGGCGGCCTCCTCCTTGGCCTTCTGCCCGCAATGGACGATCCCCACCAGGAGGGCGGGGATCGTGGCCATGGCGAGGCGGCGGGGGATTCGGTTCATGGGTCAGGACTCGTGAAAAGCCTATCCAATGTGCTATCGAGTCCTGGTTTCTACAAGCTAAATCCGATCACTCCCCTCAATTCACCACCCGGAAATAGAACTGGAGATCCCCGTAGACGTAGCTGGCGCTGCCGCTGGTGGTCCACCCGTCCCAGCCAAGCCACCCGCCGCCGGTGTTGAACTCGCAGTGCCCCTCCCCGAAGACTGTGGCGGCCGTGAAGCCGAAGGGGGCGCCATCCCGGATGGGGTAGGCCTCGAAGCTGCCCGAGGGCGCGCTGAGCACGAGGTTGTAGGCCTGCCCGCCCTTGAGGGTGACCGGGGCCGTCAGGGTCCCGCCGGCGAAGCGGTGCTTGTCCGAGAGGATGGTGGAGCCGTTCACCGTCACCGAACTCACCAGGGTGCCGTCGGCCTTCTCCAGGCGGAGGACGAGGGAGCCCCCGACCCCGGTGTTCCGCAGGCGGACCTGCACGGCATCCACCTGGACATCCGCCTTGGGCGTGAAGACTTCGCGGACGCCCTGGGAGGCGGTGATGGGCCGGGGCTGCCCGATCCAGATCTCCATGTAGCCGTTCCCCTGGTGGTGCCCATCCACGTAGCCGAGGTCCATCACGGGGGTGTTGATGGAGGCCTTCCCATCCGTGGAGAAGTTCTCCTTCCAGCCGGAGCCGTAGTCGATGAGCACGGAGAAGTCGCTGCCGGGGAGCTGCACCTGGGCCTGGTCGGTGGTCCAGTTCACGATGCCGTCGAGGCTGATCCAGTTGTTCACGGGATCCGCATCCACGTTGGTGAAGACCACATGGTAGAGGTTGCCTCCCACGACGGGCACGCCCGTGGGGAAGGTCATGAGGCGGAAGAGGCCCGTGTTGCCCGTGGGATCCACGCCGCTCACGAGACCCGGCTTCAGGGTCATGGATCCCAGGCTCGTGCCGTTCGGCAGGTGGCTGGCGCTGCCGTCGTCCGGCTGGATGTCCATCTTGATGGTGCCGCCGTTCCCGAGGGCGTACCCCCCATGGCTGCTTCCCCGGTTGTCGACCCAGAAGACGCGCAGGGTCTGGAGGGTGCCCGTGGCATCGGCCCGGAAGCGGTAGCTGGCCTTGCGGCGGCTGGAGTCCCCGATGGGGTAGTTGTTGAGGCTGTCGCCGGCCCAGCCGGCCCCGTAGACCTTCCCGCTGGAGACCGGGGGCGGGGTGGTGCCACCCACCACGGCCACCGAGTCCGTATCCGAGGCGGTGAGCCCCACGGCATTGGTCACGGTGCAGGCCAGGGTCACCGAGCCGGAGGCCCCGGCCTGGAAACCCACGCTGGCGGTGCCCTGCCCGCTCAGGAGGGACCCGTTGGTCACGGTCCAGGCGTAGCTCACGTTGGACTGCGCGGGGACGGCCGCGGAGGCGGACGCGTTGGCGCTCACCTGGGCTGGTGCGGTGATGGTGGCCACGGGCGCGCCGAGGACGTTCACCGAGGCTCCCTTGGTGGCCCGGCGTCCCGCCTCATTGGTGACGGTCAGGGTGAAGGTGCGGGAGCCCGAGAGCGCGCCGGTGCTGATGGGCACCCCGCTCTGCACGGTGCCGAGCCCCTGGTCGATGGACCCCGTGCCCCCGCTGAACTCGGGCGTGAGCTGCACGGACTGCCCGGCACCGATGTCCGTGGCCGAGGCCGTGAGGGAGGCCGTGGGCGCGGCCACCACCTTCACGGGCACCTGGGCCGTGGTCGTCCCTCCCGCACCCGTGGCCGTGAGGAGGTAGGTGATCGTCGCCGCCGGGGCGATGGTCAGGGTCCCGGAGCTGCTCACGGAGCCCACCCCGCCCGAGATCTCCACTTGAGTGGCTCCGGTGACGTTCCAGCTGAGCTGCGTCGCGTCCCCCACGGTGAGGACCGTCTGGGCGGCCGAGAAGCTCCCCACCACGGGCTTGGCATCGGGAGTGGTCCCACTGGGTGTTTCCTTCTTGGCGGCGCCGCCACAGGCGAGCAGCAGGGTGAGGGCGAGGGTGGATGGGACCAGTGTACGGTTCATGGCGGACTCCCGACCCGGGCCTGGAGTTCCCCGGGGCAGTCTCACCATCGGTCGTCCACCGCGGCCTCTGCCGGCACAGATCCAGAGCTGAAGCCCACTCACACGGGATTCTGGCCGAACGGTGCCAGGGTTCCCCTGAACCGTTCAGCCCCTTGGCAGGGCGCCTTTTCTGGTGAAAAATGGACCTTCGCCCATTCAAATCGAGAGGATCCACCAGACCGCCTCTTGGGCCACAGTGCCTTCCACGGCCCATCCCGACGCCCTTCTTCCAGCCCCGACCATGTCCGCCTCGCCCAGCCCCACCTCCCGCCTCTCCAGCCGCTTCCGGGCGCTCGGGCACCGCCTCTATGCCGACTATCTGATGCCCGATCGGTTCGGGGCCTACCGCGCCCTCCTGGAAGCGGCGCTCAAGGCGGGCTACCGCTTCGAGACCATCGAGGACCACTGGGCCCGATGCCGGGGCCAGCGCCCCGAGCCGGGGGAGAAGGTGTTCATCCTCCGCCACGACATCGATTCCGATCCCGTCGCCGGTGAAAAGCTCTTCGACATCGAAGCCTCCCTGGGCATCCGAAGCAGCTACTACTTCCGGCTGGGCACCCTGGACGCCCGCCTCATGGACCGGATCCAGGCCCAGGGCGGCGAAGTGAGCTACCACTACGAGGAGCTGGCGACCCTCATCAAGGCGAAGGGGCTGCGCTCCAGGGCGGAAGCGGTGGCGCACCTGCCGGAGGCCACCGACCACTTCGAGGCGAACCTCCGCCGGCTCCGCGAGACCTTCGGCCTCCCCATGCGCGTGGTGGCCAGCCATGGCGACTTCGCGAACCGGGCCCTGGACATCCCCAACTGGGCCCTGCTGGAGGATCGGGCCGTGCGGTCCCACCTGGGGATCGACCTCGAGGTGTACGACCCGGCCTTCATGGAGGCCGTGACCTTCCGGAGCTCCGATGTGGGCCATCCCAGATACTGGAAGCCCGTGGACCCCCGGGATGGCCTCGCGTCGGACACCCCCCTCCTCTACCTCCTTGTCCATCCCCGCCACTGGCGGAGCCACTTTGTCAGCAACACCCGGGAGAACTGGATCCGGGTCTGGGAGGGTTTCCTCCTGAAGCGGCGCCAGCGGCGCCCGGAGCACCCATGAGCCCCAAGGCGGCCAGCTACCCCAACCTCACCGGCTTCCGGTTCTTCACCTGCATGCACGTGGTGGTCTACCACCTCTTCAAGCCCATGGCCGCCGCCGTGGGGGCGCCCGCCTGGGCGCAGAACCTCCTGCGGGCCTCCACCTTCGGCTTCTTCTTCGTGCTCTCCGGGTTCCTCCTCGCGTCGGCCTATGGCGAAAAGGTGGCCACGGAAGCCGGTCGCCGGAAGTTCTGGCTCCGCCGCTTCGCCCGCATTGTGCCGCTCTACATGGTGGTGCTGGCCGTGGCGCTCCCCATCGCCTGGGTGGGCGCAGGCTCCCGGGGAGGACACGCCACGGTGCTCAAGGCCCTGGCCGCCAACCTGTTCATGGTGCAGGCCTGGTTCCAGGGACTGGTGAACACCATCAACGCCCCGGCCTGGTCCATCTCCGTGGAGATGACCCTCTACGCCCTCTTCCCCCTGCTCGTGCCCGTGGTCCGGAGCCTCTTCCACCGCCTGGGGTTCTACCCCCTCTTCCTCCTCTGCCTGACCCTCCAGGGCCTGAACATCGCCTTCCTGGGCCTTCACGAGGGCTGGGGGGCCCTGGGCGCCATCGGGAAGGTGCAGACCTTCGGGCTCTACTGGGTGAGCTTCAATCCCATCTCCTGGATCCCTCCTTTCGCCATGGGCATCCTCCTGGGCCTCCGACTCCAGGAACGCGCCGAGCGCCCGCCCATGACCGGCTGGACCTGGGTGGTCCTGGGGGCGGCTTCCAGCGTGGCGCTCTTCCTCGCCTTCGCGCCCACCCGCCTGGTGCTGCTGGCCCGGGTGGGGCTCTTCAGCCTCCCCTTCAGCACGGTCATCTACCTCCTGGCCCGGGGCAGCCAGGATTCGAACCCCCTCAACCGGTTCCTCGGCCTGAGCCCCCTGCAGCGGTTCGGCGCGGCCACCTACAGCGTCTACGTCATCCACGTCCCGCTCTGGGATTATCTCCAGGTGGGGGTGGCCCGGCTGACCCATGCCAGCCCGGCCGCCGTCGGGGAGAGCCCCTGGTTCGCCCTGGGCTACCTGGGGGCCCTGACCCTCGGCGGCGTGTGGATCTGCGAGCACGTGGAGCAGCCGCTCACCCGCTGGATGGGCGCCCGGCTCAAGCGGTTCCAGCCGCAGGCCGCCGCTCCCGCCCTGCCCCCTACCCCAGAATCAGCCTGAGGACCCGGCCCTTCAGGGCCCCCTTCCAGTCGTGGACCTGCGCCACGCGGAGCTTGCCCTCCCGGTGGCTGAGGTACCAGCCGTGGGCATCCCGCCCCAGCGCGCCCGGAGGGAGGTCGCCGGAGGGCCCCGGTTCGGCCCCCAGGAACCGCCACACCTGCTGCGCCGCCGCCCCCTGGGCCAGGGCCGCAGGGCGGAGGTCGCCCAGCAGGTGGAGGGCCCGGGCGCTGCGATCCAGGGACCACTGGTCGAGCCGGTAGGGATCCTCGCCCGCCTTGAGGCGACGCCCCCGCTGGGGACAGGGGAGGTGGGCCTGGGGCCGGGAAGGCTGGGTCCCCGCCTCGAGGCCGGAGAGCACGTCCGGGAGCATGCGGAGGCACTCCGCCATGGCGACCTGGAGGAAGCGGGCCGGGGTCATGTCCGGGGGGATCTGGATGGGGGCCTGGGCGAGGATGTCCCCCGTGTCCTCCCCCGCATCGAGCCGGTGGAGCGTCATGGCGCTCTCGGCATGGCCCTCCAGGTAGATCCAGGAGACGGGATCGGGCCCCCGGTGCAGCGGGAGGGCCGAGGGGTGGATGTTCACGAACCCCAGCCTCGGGATCTTCAGGATCCGCTCCGGCAGGAGGCCCGGGAAGCTGGCCACCACCGCCACATCGGGCTTCCAGGCCCGCAGTTGGGCCTCCACTTCGTCCACCCGGGCCTTCGTCCAGAAGGTGGCTGGGATTCCCTGCGCCTGCGCGTGGAGGTAGGGGCTGTGGCGGAGCAGCCGTCTCCGCAGGGGACCCAGGAGGCCCCGGAAGCGCGCTTCCGCTCCATGGGTGGCGACATAGCCCCCTTCCACCACGCCCACCACGCGGGCGTGCCGAAGGAGCACGGGAAGGGGGGCCAGGCCGTAGGCGGAGTAGTTTCCGAAGTAGGCGACATCCAGCATGAGGTCAGCGCTCCAGGCGTGCGAAGAGGTCGGTCGCCCAGGCCTTCACGAGCCCGCCCCAGGACAGGGAGGTCGCCACGAAGGCACGGCCCCGGGCCCCCATGGCCCTGGCCGCCTCGGGCTCCCGCTTCAGGCGGATGAGCAGGTCCGCCAGGGCCTGGGGATCCTCCGGAGGGCAGGTGAGCCCGGCGCCCTGGGCCTCCACGAGGCGGGCCCCCTCCCCCTTCCCGCAGTAGGCCACCGGCTTGTGGCAGGCCATGCAGGCGAAGATCTTCACGGGTCGGGTGCCTTCGAAGAGCGGGCTGTCCCGGAGGGTCGAGAGGCCGGCGAAGGACAGCGCGTACAGCTGGGCGATCCGCTCCGGGGTCTGGGCCGGGAGGAAGGTCACATTGGCGAGCCCGCGGGCCCGCTCGAGCAGCATGGCCTTCTCGCTGCCCTCCCCCACGAAGAGGAGGTGGATGCCCGCTTCCGCCACGAGGGGCGCCGCCTCCAGGGCGACTTCCACGCCATGGGCGTAGCCCATGGTGCCCGCGTAGAGCACCACGTCGCGACCCTCGAGGCCCATCTCCGTCGCGAGGGCCGGGTCGGGGGCCTGCAGGTCGTAGAGCTCCGTGTCCACGCCGTTGGGGAGCCAGAGCACCTTCCCGGCCGGGACGCCCTTCTCCTCCGTGAGCACGGACTGGATGCCCTCCGTCACGGCGTTCACCAGGGCGGCCTTCCGGTAGCTCCAGGCCTCGAGGTGCTCCGCGGCCCTGAGCATGAACCCATCGGACATCAGGCCCAGCTTCTTCACGCTGTCGGGCCAGAGATCCGCCACATTGAAGAGGAAGGGCACCCGGAAGAGCATCCCGTAGAGCCAGGCCGTCACCGAGAGGAAGAGCGGCGGGCTCTCGACGAAGAGCAGGTCGGGCCGCTCGGCCTTCAGGAGGCCCCACCAGGCCGTGGCCATGAAGCTGAAGTAGTTGAGGAGGCGCTTCCAGCTCCGGCCGAGGGAGGCGTAGAGCCACACCCGGTGGACGGTCACCCCCTCCCAGGTCTCCGTCACCGCGAACCGTCCCCTGTATTCCGGGAAGATGGACCCGTTGGGGTGGTTGGGGAGGGCCGTCACGACCTCCACCTCGTGGCCCAGCTTCCGGAGCTCCCGGATGCAGGCCGCGAGCCGCAGCTGGGCCGCACCCATCTCGGGTGGGAAATACTGGGTGAGGAAGAGGATTCTCATGGGAGGTCCAGGGCGAGGCCGGCCTGGCGACCATGCCAGGCCAAGGCGAGGGCTTCCACTTCCCACCGGTAGCGCGTGAGGTAGGCCTCGCGACCGGCCCGCCCCAGGGCCGCCAGGGCCGCCGGATCCCCGGCCATCTGGAGGATGGCCTGGGCGATGGCGCGCGGCTCGGGGGAGACCCGCCGTCCGGCTCCGCAGCCCTCCACCATGGGCTCCCAGAAGGGGAAGTCCGAGGCGAGCAGGGGGATGCCGAGGGCCATGTACTCGAAGAACTTGGTGGGCAGGCTCTCGAGGTAGTTGGGCTGGGGCCGCAGCAGGCAGGTGCCGATCCCCGCCCCCTGCAGCCGGCGGGCCAGCTCCTCCTGCGGGAGGAATCCGGCGTGCGTGCACCACCCTTCGGCCACGGCCTCGGCCATGGGGACCTCGAGCTCAGGCTCGGAGATGCGCCCATAGACTTCCAGCCGCAGGCTGGGCCGGACCTCCCGCGCCAGCTTCATCGCCTCCAGGAGCTCCAGGATGCCGCGACCGCGGGTGAGGCTGCCGGCCACGACCACCCGATCCGGATCCGGGGCCAGGGGTTCCCCCAGGTCGAACAGCCCCTTCGGGAAGTTCCGGACCACACGGGTCTGGGCGGCCGGCCACCAGCCGGCGATGGCCTCGGTGGCCGGGGCGAACCCATCCATCACGCCCGCCGCCAGCTTCCAGAGCCAGCCCGTGAGGCGCGCCACCGGTCGCCGGAGGCCCGGATGCAGCCAGGGCTTGCTCGCCACATCCACGGGCAGCTCCTCGTGCACGTCATAGAGGTGGTAGGTCCCCGGATGCCTCAGGACCGATCGGATCATGGCGGGGATCAGCTCCGGGTCGTGGAACTGCACGAGGTCGAAGGGGCCCTGTGTGGCCATCACCCGATCAAAGCGGAGGGCCTGGAGCATCCGTCCCAATCGACCCCCGGCCGCCGGGAGGCAGTGGATGTGGAAGCGTGGGTGGGCATCCCAGGCTCGGCGCTTGAGGGGCTCATGCTCCAGGAAGTAGGCGTGGACCTCGCATCCCCACTCCAGGAAGGCGGTGCAGTCCCGCTCGAAGATGCGCGGGTCCCCGTAGGGGTGGGCCGACGTGAGCACCGCGATGCGGGGGGGACGGTGGCTCACCTCACGCTCCCAGGGTGCCCGCACTTGGGGCCGGGGCCTCATCCAGCCACAGCCACTCCACCAGGCAGGGCTCGAAGCCGAAGTTGTGTTTGAAGGCACGGAGGCCGTCCCCGCCCCCGAAGAAGGTGTCGTACATGCCATAGCGGGGGAAGCCCGTCCGGGCCTTCAGGTCGATCATGTCCTTCACCGCCTCGGCCATGAGCAGGTACATCACCCCATGGGACAGCGCCTCCCCATGCCCCATGATCCGGTCGGTGAACCAGCCTTCCCCCACCAGGTTCACGCCGAGGTAGGCCACCAGGCGTCCCTCCGCATCCTCGACCCCGTAATTCCGGGTGTGGGCGGGGGAGGTCCCCTCCAGGAAGGCCCGGACCTCCGCCTCGTCGAGGTAGTGGGGATCGATGGGCCGCCCCTGGCGGGCCTCCAGGGACCGGTGGATGGCCATCACCTCATCCAGCCTCGCCAGCAGATCCACCCCGACCACGGCCCGGTAGTGGGCCTTCTCCGCCTTGCGCCGGTAGGTCCGGAGGTTCTGCCGCTTGGGCCCCGAGGCATAGGTTTCGAAGGAATCCGGCATCTCGAGCAGCGCCACGCCCAGGGCCTTGAAGGGGATCACCTTGAGGCGGGGATGGGGCGAGGTGAATTCCCGGTAGAGCTCGCGGGCGAACCCCTCCCCCCACATGCGGACCTGGTGCCTGGGCAGCCTGAGCTTCTTGAGCTTCTCCCCCAACCGCCCCTCCCGGGCGCTTCCGGGAAGCACCCGCCAGGTGACCTCGGCCGCCCGGGCCATGAGGGAGAGCATTCGGGCGTGGAAGGTCATGCGGACTCCTTCACGCCTTCCGGAAGGAAGGGAGCGCAGAGGGCGAGGGCCAGATGGAAGAAGAGGGACCGGTTGTCGTTCACGTCACCGCTCACCAGGCAATTGATCAGGGAGAAGAAGAGCCCCATGAACACCATCCGGGCCCCCGTCCGGGTGCAATGGGGCCAGAGCGTGAAGAGGCTACCGAAGATCAGCGTCAACATGAGCAGCCCGCTGAGCCAGCCGGCCTCCAGGGAGAGCTCCAGCAGGATGTTGTGCGGATAGGTCCGCCCGTGGCCGCTGATGTGCCCCTCGATCTCCAGGGGGAAGCTCCCGAAGCCCGTGCCGATGGGATGCCCCTTGATGTGATCGAAGGTCTTCTCGGCCGCCTCCTTGCGGTACTGGTCCGAGTAGCCCGAGCGGCCGGCGATCATCATCTCGATGCGCGCCACGCTGGCCTTGGGCATGAGCACGAGGCTGGCGGACACCAGGAAGGGCAGCGCCGCGAGGAAGATCAGCGTCTTGGGACCCAGGATCCGGCGCTTCGGGCCCGGGAAGATCAGCATGAACATCAGCGTGAGGGCCCCCGCCCCCAGGGGTCCCCGGGAGCCCGAGGCGATGGAGATGAAGGCGGCGGTCAGGAGGATCGGGAGGGCCACCGGAGCCCGGGAGGCCTCCCGGGGATCCCAGAGGAGGGCCGCGCTGTAGATCATGAGGTAGGTGGCGTGCCGCCCCAGGGTGATGGTGGTGGACCCGAAGACGGTCAGGCGGCCATCGGCATCGGGGCCGACGGTGACGAGGTTGATCAGGGCCTGGGCCGTGAAGAGGACGCCCACCAGCGCGAAGCCGGCGATGGCCCGCTGCAGGTCCTCTCGGGTCCGGAGGAGCACCATGGGGGCGAAGGCCGCCAGGAGGGTGAGGGTGAAGAGGAAGGTGACCTTCTCCTGGGCGGCCTGTGAGCCCACCACCTGGAGCACGCCGGGAAGGAAGCTGAGGAACCAGGCGCCCATGGCCAGGGGGGGCCGGAGGCCCGGGAAGCGTTCGCCCCTGGACCAGTGGCGGACCACCAGGATCACCACCAGGGCGGCCATGGTGGCGGTGAGGTCCGGAAGACCCGCCAGCCGTGGATCCCCTTTGATCTCCCCGGCGTTCACGAACAGGGCCATCACCACGAAGGGGAGGGCCAGGGGCATGAAGCCCAGGAAGGCCTCCAGCCGCAGGCGGAAGCGGTCCCAGGAAAGGTGTTCGGCGAGGGTCACCATGCCCCACCCGCCACCGAAAGGGCTTCGAGATAGGCGGCCCGCTCCTCCCGTCCGTTCAGGAAGTTGTTGTGCCACAGCAGGTTCAGGGTTCCCCCGAAGCGACGCACCTCGGCGGCCAGCCGCCCCAGGTCCCCGAAGGAGGCCCGGACCCTGGGCAGCTCCCGCTCCTGGGCATAGAAGCTCGTGTCCATGTAATGCAGGGGCCGAACCCGGAGGGCGAGGGCCCTGCGGCCGCGCAGGTCGAAGGCGGGATAGTCATGGCAGGTGCCACACCGGAAGCCCATCCGATCCGTGAACCCGGGAGAGGCATCATGGGTGAGCCCGCAGGTTTCGTAGGCCACCCAGGTGGCCGGGTTCCACTTCAGGTAGTGCTGCCGGGCCCCGGCCACCGGGGCCCCGAGGACCTCGGACAACCGGCCGCACTCGGTGCGGAGCCCCTCCAGGTCATCCCGAGTCACCAGGCTGGGATGCAGCCCGACTTCATGCCCCTGGGCCTGGACTTCCCGCACCATGGAACGGGCCCAGGGCTCGTCCAGGGTGTAGGGTCCGTCAAGCGCCCCGGGCTTCGGACAGGCCATGAAGTAGAAGGTGCTCCTCAGGCCCCGCCGCTCGCTCTCGGCCATGATCCAGCGATGGCTGCGGAAGGGATCCCATTCGAGCTTCCCACCCAGGGCCGAGGCCAGCCGCCGGGTGAACAAGCCCGGTTGGCGCCGCCACAGGAGGTCCTTGGCGAGGATCGTCAAGACCCGCTTCGGGGGGAGCCCCCGCGTGCTGGAGGGCCAGTCGATGTCATGGGTCGGCCGGAGGGTGAAGGACCGAGAGGGGGCCTGAGGCAACGCCGGCCAGAGCTTCCGGAGCTGCTGCTCAAGGAAGGCCGCCCACCCCTCGACCAGGGGACGCAGCGAGTGGCCATGGGTCACGATCCAGGCGGCCTCCGAGGGGAACCGGCCGTGGAGATCCCGTTCCGGCTTGATGCACTCCTCCATCCGGGAGAGGAGGAAGAAGCAGGTGCCCGCCACATCCGCCCGGATCCGGGCGCCGTCCGGCCCCAGGTCCACGCCCGCTTCACCATAGGCGACGGGCAGGGTCTCCAGGATCGGAGGCACGCCGACAGGGAGGGACTCCGGGGAGAGCAGCGCCCCATCCGGGCGGGCGAAGAGCCCCTCCACGAGGTCGAGGTGCCCCGGTCCCGGCCCCTGGATCCGGGTGCACGGCCCCTCCCAGGGTTCCATGCGGAAGGATAGCCCCAGCCGCTCCCCCAGGAGGATGCCCCAGACCCACGCCCGCTCGGGGGCGTGGGTGGGGGGCACCAGGAGGGTCAGGCTCACCGCTCGTAACCCTTGAAGGCGCGGGATAGGGCCCGGAAGCCGAGCACCAGGTCCATGCGCCGCGAGGCGGAGCGCTGGATCTGGAAGAAGGGGACCAGCTCCGTGCCGAACTGGCGCATGAACTGGTGGATGGGCTCGATGATGGAGCCCCCGAAGTTGTAGGTCTTCCCCAGGGCATGGGCGGCGCGGATGGCCTCCCAGTAGAGGAGGCTCGCCCCCGAGAACTTCCGGAGCTCCGGATCCCCGGCGCTCCAGATGCCATGCACCTCGTTGACCCCCACCACGGCGTAGAGGACGGCATGGATCCGCCCCTCCTCGTCCACGGCCGTGAAGCTGAGCTCCCGGCCCTGGGCCCGGCTGGCCTCGGCCACCCTCCGGAAGAGGTCCCGGGGTTGGGGCGTCGCCAGCCCCTGCCGGCGGTACGTGAGGTCCTGGATGTCCAGCATCCGCTCCAGGTCCATGTCCCGGACCACCTGCAGGGACTTCTGGGCCTTCCGGATGGCGTTCCGGATGTTGGCATCGAGGGCGTTCCAGGTCTCGGTCTCGGGCTGGGGAGGCACCCGGAGGGTGTAGAAGGTGGTCTGTTCGAAGCCCTTCCAGCGGGCCGGGAGCCAGTCCTCGAGCTCCGGATGACACTGGGTCCCCAGGAAGTCATGGGCGGGCAGCCGATCCAGGAGCTCCCCCCAGAGGTCCCGCCGCTCGGAGAACTGGGTGGAGGCCTTTCCGGTGTTCGGACGGAACCAGGGCCCCAGGTACTGGGTCAGCGGGGGTTCCCCGAGCATCGTGGCCCCCCAGCGTTCCTTCACCACGAAGGGCCAGCGGGCCATGAGGTTCCCGCCCTGCTCCACGCGGACCTCCCGCCAGGCTCCGGGGGCCACGGCATCGAGCCACCAGGATTCCTGGAAGAGGGACCAGGCTCCGACTTCAGGGGTGGAAGGCATCTGAGCGTTCATGATGGCTCCAGTTCCTTGAGACGCTGCCGGATGGCCCACCAGGCGAACCACGCGTAGGTCGCGTAGGCCAATCCACCGAAGATGCCCAGACAGGCCACCGTCCCCCGCAGGCTGAGGTGCTCCAGTCCGGCCAGGGCCAGCCCCCCGAGCACCAGCACCATGCGGAGCAGCTCCCGGATGAAGGTCAGATCCTGGCGCTCCAGGATGTCCAGGCTCGACCCCACGCAGTGCGACACGATGTCCAGGAGGATCATCGGCGCCATCAGGGCGAGGAGCACCCCCGCCTCGGCGTAGGCTTCACCATAGACGAGTCGGATGGCGAAGGGCCCGAGGAGGGCGATCAGCCCCACCGCGGGCAGGCCCAGCCAGAGCATGCGGCGGATCGTGGCCCAGAAGATCCCCATCAGGGCCTTGGGCTCCTCCCGGTTGATGCGGGCGAACTCGCTCAGGAACACCTGGGCCATGGCCTCCGCGATGAACAGGCCCGGGAGCGCCATGACGCGGAAGGCGAGACCGTACAAGCCCACATCGGCCCGACCGAACAGGCGGGCCATCAGGAGGGCCGGAAGCATGCGGTTCAGGACGTTGACGAAGGTGGTGGCATTTCCGAGCAGAGGGAAGCGGCGGAAGCGGTGCAGCATGGTCAGCATCCCGCTCAAGCGCCACTGGGAGGGGCGGATGCCTTCCCGCCAGGGCACGCCTCCCAGGCGGAGGCATCCGGAGAGGCGTCCGCCGGTGTCACCCAGGAGGAGCCCGAAGCTGCCGATGCGGAAGAGGAGCACCTGGAGGAAGACCTGCGCCGCGGCCTTCGTGAAGCGGACCCGGGCCACTTCCTTGAAGGCCCCGACCCGGAGGGCCCACTGGGTCAGCACGCGGGTGAACCCCTCCCCGATGAGCGCGATGGGCAGAAGCCAGAGGTACTTGGCCAGCCCCGGGTCCCTCAGCCAGCCCGCGAGGGCCCCCCCTCCCAGCCAGATCAGGAGGGCGACGAGGATCGCGTTGAGCACGACGACATGAAGACAGAGGCCCAGCACGGTCTGGGCCTCCGAGTCCTCCTTGGGGATCGGGAGGGCGCTCTCGAGACGCCAAGCTCCCACCGCGGCCACGATGCCGAGGATGGACGTGAAGAGGGTCCAGTCCCCGAACTGCTCGGTGGAATAGAGCCTCGTGAGCACCGGGGTGCTCAGGATCACGAGCCCCTGTCCCAGCGCGGCCCCGCTGGCGACCTGGATGACCTTCTGTCTGAAACTTCCGCTCATCCGGTTCCGCCGACGGGGCTCTGGGGCCTGATCAGATCAGGCGCTTCAGGGCATCCGCGACGCGGGCCTGGGTTTCGGCATCGAGTTCGGGCCAGATGGGGAGGCTGATGACCTGGGTCGCCAGCTTCTCCGTGAGGGGGC
>CAZVKM010000064.1:0-9073 GCA_964627685.1 uncultured Solibacteraceae bacterium
TGCCGCTGGTCTCGGGCTGCTCCGTCTCGGGTTCGATGAGCTTGGCCATCATCACGGCGCCGGGGGCGGTCATGATCACGGCCGTGAGCAGGTGGACGATGTCCACATGGGCCACCTGCACGTAGGCCACCATGATGCTGCCGCTCACGTGGGCCATGCCCGCCGTCATGATCACCATGAGCTCGCTGCGGGTCATGCGGGCCAGGAAGGGCCGGATGGTGAGGGGTGCCTCCGTCTGCCCCATGAGGATGCTGGCGGCCACGGAGACGCTCTCGGCGCCACTCACCTTCAGGAAGCGGCCCATGGCGCGGGCGGCGGCCCCCACGACCCACTGCATGACCCCGAGGTAGTAGAGCACCGCGAAGATGGAGGCCACGAAGATGATGGTGGGCAGCACGGCGAAGGCGAAGACCATGCCCACCTTCCCCGAGGGGCCATCGGACAGGGACCCGAAGACGAAGGAGGCGCCTTCATGGGCATAGGCCATGAGGTGCTCCACCACGATGCGCATGCGGTCGAAGGAGGTGGCCACCAGGTTCCCCCGGAGGAGGCCCACCACCACCAGGCCGAAGATGCCCCAGTTCAGAGAGCGGTTCTCCACCCGCGCGAACCGGCGAAGGAGCATGGGCAGGAACATCAGGACGAGCACCACCCAGCCCGCCCCTTTCGGGAAGGGGAGGAACCCGAGGAGGCGTGCGAAGACGTCGCCCTTCAGCACCACGCCCGCGAAGATCCACTGCAGGGCCATGCCCCAGAGGATGGTCTTCCAGTGGATGTGCTTCCGGGAGGTGGAGAGGGCGATGCCCAGGAGCAGAAACGCCCCCATGCCCAGCAGGCCGATCCAGCGTTCCATGGGGTGCTCCTCAGAGTTCGGCGTTCAGGCGCTCGACGGCGCGTTCCATGTGGAAGCGGGCCCGGCCCAGGAGGCCCTCCCCCTGCATGACCAGCACCAGGGTGCACTGCTCCTTGGCGCCCATCATCAGGATCCAGTGGTGCTCCGTGGCGAAGCAGAGCTGCTTCACCTCGCCCCGGTCGAACTCATCGACCGCCTGCTGGAGGTGCCGCTTCACCACGTGCTGATAGGCCCCCAGGAGCTGCAGCGCCTCGTTCGAGAGCTGCACCGTCCGGCTGGCCACGGCCTCGCCGTCCCGGTCGTTGAAGGTGGCGGCCATGGACTCGGGCACGCGGGAGATCAGATCATCCAGGATCTGCTGGAACATGGGGGACGCTCCGCGGAGGGTGGGATCCAGGATGCCACGGAAGCTCAGATCCCACGAACGGCCTGGATCAGCCAGGCGAGGAGGAAGGCCGTGGCCGCCGACCACCGGACCCAGGCGGCCTCCGGAAGGGAGGGGTAGGGGTGGTTCCGGGCGGCCCGGTGCAGATCCCAGACCAGCACTCCGGGTGCCAGGGCGAGGAGGAGGCTCGCCGTGGGGTGCAGCCTCAGGGCCTCCCACCAGGCCCCCCGCCCCAGCGCGAGGGCCCAGCGGGTGAGCCCGCAGCTGGCGCAGGAGAGCCCCGTGATCACCTTCAGGGGGCAGGGGGGCGGACGCAGCAGCCCCCGTTGGACCGCCTCGACGCCCAGCCGGGCCAGCGTTCCGGCACCGAGCACGCCGATCGCGATCCAGGGAATCCGCCGGCTCATCCCTGGAGGGCCCGCATGAGGACCAGCGCCATCCCCCAGAGCAGGCCACAGGCGCAGCAGGCCACCAGCACCCCATGGAGGAAGGTCGCCAGGACCCCCTTCCAGGGAGGGCACCCATGGAAGGCCGCCAGGGCGAAGCCCCGGAGGCCCCAGAACCAGATCCCCACCAGGGCCAGGGGGAGCCCCAGCACGAGGCCCAGCCCGGGGAGGGACCCGAGCAGGCCGAGCGCCACCCCCACGCTGCCCACGGTGAGGGCTTCGGACTCCGCCTGCAGGGTGCGCCGGAACCCACGGCTCCGATCCACCCCTCCCAGGAGCCAGAGGCAGCCATGGTCCCAGACGGCATGGTGGAGCCAGAGCCCGAGGAGACCCACCGGGGCGGCCAGCGCCAGCCAGGGCCAGACCCGCCCCAGGGAGGGCACCGGGGGCAGGTCCGCCGTGAGGGCCCGGAGGTCGGCCGCTTCCCCGCCCTGCTGACGCCAGACCTCCAGCAGCATCGGCTCCGCCTGGCGGTGGAGTCGATCCACCAGGCTCCCCAACCCCCACCAGCCCACCGTGAGATCCAGGAAGGCCAGGGGCAGGCGCCAGGCGAGCATGCGGGTGAAGGCCGTCCGGGGGGAAGCTCCGGGATCCAGGGGAAAGGCCCCCCAGGGCCTCAGGGAGGCCTGGAGGAGGCCGATCATCCCGCCTTGCCCATCATGGCCATGGGGGCGAGGCAGGCGGCCATGCAGCACCCGAGGAGGACCCAGGGCAGGAACACCCCGAGGATGCCCCGCCAGGGGGCGACCCCGTGGGCGTGGGCCAGCACGATCCCCTGGAAGGTGAAGACGCCCAGGCCCAGGGCGAGGCTGACCAGGAGGTGGAAGGCCTGGAGGGAGGGCGGGAGCAGGAGGCCGAAGACCCCCAGGAAGCCCACCCACGCCGTGGCCGCGCTCACGTACAGCACGGTTCGGAAGGAGACCTCCAGCCCCCGGTTCGAGCCGAGGCCGCGGACCATCCAGAGCCCCCCATGGGCCAGCAGGCCCATGATGGTCACGCCGAGGGCCACGAGCAGGGGGGTTAGCGCCACCTGGACCCAGAGGATGCCCTTCGCCATGGCCAGCTGCTCCGGGGAAGGGGGCGGGGGCTGGGGAAGCCCCAGCATCTTGAGGAAAGCCGCGTTGCCGCCCCCGCCCTCCAGGGGCGTCCAGAGGGCCGCGAGCACCTGACCCACCCACTGGAAGGGGAGACCCACGAGGGCCGCGAAGGTGATGGCCGGTCCCAGGACCTTGCGGGCCGCCAATCGCTGTCCCGCTTCCGGAGGAGCCTGGAGGAGAAGGCGCAGGGTCTCCCAGGCGCGGGTGGTCCAGGAGCCCGACCCCTCCCAGGGCAGCGGATCCCCCGCGATCGGGAGCTCGGGCCCCTCCGTCGGGGCCGTGGGGGGGGCGTAGGGGTTCTCGTCCATCATTTTCTCACGAAGATCTGCTCGAATTCCCGGAGGGCCCGCAGGTCCCCGTCCCGGCGGATGAGGGGCTCGAAGTCCCCCGGCCGGAGGTCGGCGAACTCCCCGAACCCGGCGATGTTGGCGTTCACATACTCGATGAACTGCTCCTGGCGCCCCTTCAGGTACCCATGGAAGGGCTTGGCCGCGAAGCCCAGCAGGGAGGAATCCAGCTGCGTCCAGGTCTGCAGGTGGCTCACATAGCGGCCCTGCTCCTCCCAGTACCGGTAGATGGTGACCATGCGAGCCTTCACCTCGAAGGGGTTCTTTAGGCGCCCCTTCTCCACGGTCCCCTCTACGAAGTAGATGCGCTGCCCGGGCTTCCGGCCCACGCACCAGAGGGTGGCCTTCAGCCCGCGGCCGTCATCGAGGGAAAAGCTGCCGTCCGGATGGGTGAAGGCCTGGAACTCCGGGACGAAGCCGCAGGTCCGCCAGACGGCCACCCCGAGGCGCGGGTGGTCGAAGATCTGCTCCATGGTCCCCAGGCGGACCTTCCGGGGCTGGGTCCGCGCCTGGAAGGCGAAGTGGGACCTCGAGACCACCTCCTGGACATCCCAGCGGAACCCGGGATCCACCTCCTGGAGGGGCACCTGGGCCATGAGGGTGCCGGCGAAGGCCGTGACGAGGACCGATCGGAGCATGAATGAACGCTATCGGAGCCCCGGGCGGGGGGCCAGCCCGGATTCAACGAGGGCCCCCCCCCGATCGATGAGACGGGAGGATGAGCACCCTGGTTCGAGACGCGCCCCTGACCCCGCTGGATGAGCTGCGGGCCCACCTCTCGCGTCACAGCGAGGAGCCCGGCTGGAGCGTGCAGCTCCACCAGCTGCTCCAGCGCCTCCAGCAGATGGCCCTCCCGGAGCTGGAGGCCCGCCTGATCCGGCCCACCACCTCCAAGGCCCTGAAGCGCGCCATCCTGGCCCTGCCGGCCAAATTCGACTGGCCCGAGTGGGTGGCCCCCATCGAGAAGGGCCTGCTCACCGAGCCCGACCTGGGCGTCTTCGACGAAGGGTGCGCCGCCCTGGGGCGCCTGGAGACCCGGGAGGCCTATGAGGCCCTGCTCACCCTCCAAGCGCAGCGGACGGACTCGGACCGCCGCCTGATCCTGCACCGGGAGCTCTCCGCCCTGGAGCCCACCCAGCCCCTGGGGTTCTTCCTGGGACGCCTCGCCGAGGGAGAGGGCAACCCGAGGCTCGCCCACCAGGGCGCCCGGCATGCGGCGATCCTGGCGAGCCCGGAGGACCTCCCGGCCCTGGTCCAGGCCTACCAGAACGGCGATCCCCTCGCCTCCCGGCTGGCCCTCCGGATCCTCGCCGGCCTGCCCGGGGGCAGTGCCGGGGCCTTCCTCGTGCAGCTCTTCCGGCAGCTTGTCCAAAACCTCCTGGAGCAGGAGGAGCTGGAGGCCCTCATCCTCCGGATCCAACCCCTCCAGCGGGTGCAGGCCCGGGAGGACCTGGCGCAGGTCTACGCCTCCCGCATGAAGGATCGGTGCCCCGGGGAGGCCCCCGCCCTGATCCAGGCCCTCGCCGACGAGAGCGCCAATCCCGGCGCGGTGCTGGATCGGATGGCCCCCTTCGTCCAGGGGGACCTCGAGGCCTTCCTCGCCGAGTCGGTGCAGGTGCTCGTGGAGGGCAAGGTGGCCCGCTTCTCGGCCCTCCTCACCGACCGCCTGGAGCATGCCCACAAGCAACAGGGGCTCCTCTCCATCAACCTCGACCTGGTGGCCCAGGGCCTGCACCGGCAGGTGCGGGCCGGGCACCTCCCCCAAGCCCAGGCCCTGCCCGTCCTGGTCGAGGGGCTCCGTCACTTCCCCCGCCAGGACGGGGTCGCCCTCGCCTACTGCTGGCTGGTGGAGCCCACGGATGAGGCGAGCCTCTCCCTCATCACCGCCGAGCAGGATCCGAAGCGCCGCATGTTCCTCATCGATGCCCTCGGAGCGCGGGAGGAGGATGGCTTCACCGCCTTCCTCCTGAAGGCCCTGGATGATCCCATCGTGGAGGTCGGTCAGCTGGCCATCCACCACCTCGGCCGCCTGCCCTCGGCCTTCCCGGTGGTGATGGGCCGGTTCGAATCGGGGCAGCACGAGCAGATCCGCCAGGCCATCCGGATCTTCAAGGAGAACCGCACCCGGGCCGCCGCCGAGACCCTCACCACCTTCGTGGGGTCGGAGAGCCGGGACGACCTCCTGGTGGAGGCGGTGGAGGCCCTGGGCGCCATCGTCTACCCCCCCGCCGCCGCGGTCCTGCTGGAGCACTTCCACGACGGGAAGCCCGCCCGCCTCCAGGCGGCCCTGGGGGCCGCCCTGGGGGCCATGGGGACCGAGGAGGCCTCCCTGGGCCTGCTGGCGAAGGCGCCGGGCATGAAGCTCCCCGGAGTCCTCATCCTCTGCCTGGAGGGCCTTCTCCACGCCTTCCGCGGCTTCGACCATCCCGTGCCCGAGGAGGCGCTTCCCGGGCTGGATCAGCTGCTGCAGCGCTGCCTCGACGACCGGGAGGGTGAAGGCATCCAGCTCCGCGCCATCCTGGCCACCCAGGAGCTCTACTGCTTCGACCAGGGCCTCTACGCGAAGTGGAAGGACCGGTTCTCCGACGTCCTCTTCGATTTGCGCACCAAGGGCAACTGGGACCGGGACACCAACGAGAAGGTCGCGGCGGTCGTCAAGGAGCTGGGCCAGCGCTCCGCCTCCCTGAGCCTCATCGCCCAGAAGGAGGAGGCGCTGCGCCATGCCATGAAGGGGCTCCCCGAGAAGGGACCGGCCCGACCAGAGGCCCTCCTGGCCCTTCGGGACCGCTTCTCGGATCCCGAGCTCATCCTGCGGCCCCAGATGGGGCAGGAGATCGCCGACTGGGTGCTGGCGGAGCTCGCCAAGCCCGCCGCGGACTGGCGGGAGGTGGCCCGACTCTGCGAGATCGGAAGCCACACCCGGCGGGCCGAGCTGATCGAGCCCATCCGGGAGCAGCTGCTCCGGGCCTCGGGCCTCGGGCTCCGCAGCGCCGCCCGGGATGCCCTCCTGCGCCTGGGCCTCCCCGAGGATCAGCACCTCCGGTTCCCCCCGATCCACACCGTGCTGGTGCTGGAGCCCTCCGCCTTCTTCCGCAAGCGAATCCGCACGGCGCTCGAAGCCGCGTTCAAGGTGCGGGAGGCCGGGAGCCGCGAAGAGGCCGAGGGGCTCCTCCGGGCCGAGCCCGCGGACCTGCTCATCTCCGAGCTTCAGGACGGGGCGGGGGACCTCCGGGCCTGGGCCGAGGGCATGTGGGAGCAGCGGGCCATCCGCCAGGCCCTCCTGGCCTGCGCCAGCCGCGATGTGGGGACCTTCCTGGACCACCCCTGGGTGATGGGCATGCTCAACAAGCCCTTCGGCCCCGAGGCGCTCCTGAAGGCCCTGGAGGCCTGAGTCACCGGACTTCTCGGGTATGATCAGCTCCACTCCCACGAGGCCCGCATGATCCGTTCCCACGCCCGGCTGCCTTTGTCCGCCTGGGCCCTGTGCGTGCTGGGGACGGCCCCGGTCGTCGCGGGAACCCGGCCGGAGGTGCCGGTCACGGTGCAGGACGCCGACCTGGCGGAACGCCTGTTCCGGAGCGGGGAGCGGGCCCACGCCGCCAGGAGCTACAAGGAGGCCCTCGACACCTGGGCCCAGCTCCTCCAGAGCGCCCCCAAGAGCGACCAGGCCGCGCAGGCCCTCCTCGCCCTGGCCCGCCATCAGCTCTCCGTGGAGGGCAAGCCCGAGGCGGCGCTGCCCCACCTGGACCGGATCAAGGCCGAGCACATGAAGAGCTCCGTCGCCGCGGAGGCCCTCGTGCTCCGGGGGGAGATCCTCGCCCAGCTGGCCCGCAGGGCCGGGGACCTGAAGGACGCCGTGGCCGAGTTCAACCGGGTGCTCGACCTCTTCCCGGATCACCCCGCCGCTTCGGATGCCCTGCTCGGCCTCGGGAGGGCGGCCCGGGACCAGGCCCAGTGGGGCTCGGCCCTGAGCCGGATCATGGAAGCCTACCGGGTGGCGCCGGAGGGTCCGCAGGCGGCGAGCGCCCTCCTGGAATCCGCCGAGCTGATGGACCAGCTGGGGGACCTCCCCGGGTGCCTCCGGCAGCTCCAGAGGGTGCGCACCCTCTGGCCCCAGAGCCCCCAGGCCTCCGAGGCCGCCTGGCGGCTGGCGGTCCGGATCCGGCACCGGATCCAGAAGCCCGCCTTCCGGTTCCAGGGGGTGTGGCCCGCCAACCGCGCGAAGTGGCTCAAGACCCCCACCCTGCTGACGCTCTCCCCCACCGGTGAGGTGCTGGTCTACCAGAACGAGGTGGATCGGGTCACCGTCATCCGCAACGGCGAGGCCGTGCCCGTGGGCCCGCTGGCCCCCTCGGTGAAAGCGATGGTCGCCGGGCCCAAGGACAGCCTCTTCCTCCTCTCCACGAAGTCCGGCCTCATCCGGGAGGCGGGCGTGCTCCCCCTGCCGGCCCTGGGCTCGCCGACGGGCGCCTTCCTGGACCGGTGGGGGACTCTGTGGATCTCCGATTCGAAGGTCCCGGGGCTCACGCTCATCTCCCCCGACGGGGCGAGCCGCACCCTCCCCACGCCGGCCGCGGTGGCCCTCGCCCCCCATCCCTCCGGCGGAGCCCTCCTGGCTGCCGATGGCAACCGGGCCCTGATCCTCGTGGGGCCCGAGGGGCAGACCCTCCTCAACATCCCCTACGGAAAGGATCTTCCGACGGCCTTCCGGAACGTGGTGGCCCTCGCCACTGATGGCGCCGGCCAGACGGCCGCGCTGGTGGAAGGGGGTGACTTCGGGGAGGGCGTCGTGGTCTTCGGACCCGATGGGGCCGTGCTCCGCTCCGCGACCTTCAAGAGCCTCGGGGTCTCCGGGCGGATCACCTCCCTCGCCCTGGACCGCGAAGGGGGCATCCTCCTCTGCGACCGCCGCAACGACACCCTCCTCCGGCTCTTCTGACCATGCGCATCTCTGCCCCCTTCCGTCTCCCGGTCCTGATGCTGGCCCTCCCCCTGGCCGCGCAGGAGCCCGCCCTCAAGGACACCTTCCTGCAGGCCAAGGCCCTCTGGAGCACCCAGGGGAACCGCGAGGAGGCCACCGCCCGCTTCGAGAAGGTGGTCGAGGCCCTCGTCCCCAAGGCGGGCACCCTCACCCCCGAGTGGACCCAGGTGCTGTGCGAGAGCTACAACTGGCTCGCCATCCTCGATGACCGCGCCGCCCCGACCCGCCCCCGTGCGAAGGCCCGGCTGGAGGCCCTCATCGCCCTCAGCGCCGACTTCGACGTGGACCGCGCCATCACCTCCGCCAAGCTCTCGGCCCTGTTCGACAGCCTCAAGGCCGACAAGCTCGGCTCCCTCAAGGTCGTCTACCACCCCGAGGGGGGCCAGCTGGTGGTGGATGGCAAGCCCTCGCCGGCCCTCCCGAAGAAGTTCCTGCCCTATGGCACCCACCGGATCCAGTACGCAAAAGCGGGTCACGCCCCGATGGAGTTGACGGTGGAACTGGGCCCGAAGGAATCGAAGCCCCTCGAGCTCAAGCTCACCCGCACCTCCTCGACCCTCACGGTCTTCGTGCATCCGGCGGGGGCCGAGGTGCTCCTGGACGGCCAGAGCCTCGGGAAGACCAAGGGGGCCGCGGGCCCGGAAGCCGCCTCCCTCGCCGCCAAGCTCAACCTCCGCCCCGAGGACCTGAGCGAGGGCTTCGTGGTGGCGTCCCTCTCCCCCGTGGAGCACACCCTCGAGATCAAGGCTCCCTGCTTCCGCCCCAAGCTCCTGAAGGTCGGACGCGAGCTCCTGGATCCCATGCAGGACCACCTGCTCGAGCCCGTGAAGCTGGAGCCCAGCCAGGGACAGCTCACCGTCCAGAGCGCCTGGGAGGGGGGGGAGCTCTTCCTCAATGGCCAGAGCCACGGCCCCCTGCCTCAGGAACGGCTCACGGTCTGTGCCGGGACCTACGACCTCCTCGT
>CAZVKM010000064.1:9173-15194 GCA_964627685.1 uncultured Solibacteraceae bacterium
CAGGTGGACCTGCAGCTCGCCACCCTCGAAGGGGAGGAGGAACGCCTCCGGGTGAAGCCCCTCGAAGGCGATCCCCTCAGCGGTCTGATCCAGCGGCTGGCGACCCTTCCACCGATCTACGAGACCAGCTCCGGCCTGAGCCTGGTGGACCTCCCGGGCGAGCCCGGTCCCTGGGTGCTCGCGGCGGAGCCCGCCGCGGTGAAGGCGGGCGTGGCGCTCGGTAAGCCCATCACCGCCCTCAATGGGCGCCCCGTGGCCTCGGTCTCGGCCCTCCGCCAGGTCCTCGCGGAGGCCAAGCCCGGCCCCCTCTCCGTCACCCAGGAGGGGGTGAACCTCGCCCTCCAGCCCACCCGGGAAGGACTCGAGATCCCCTTCGCCTCCCCACGGTTCGCCTACCCCGCCCTCATCGCCCAGCTGCGCCTCCAGCTGCAGGGCGCCCGGGGGGAGGAGGCCGCCCACCTCAAGCTCAACCTGGCCCTCGCCCTCATGCACTTCCGGAAGTACGACAAGGCCCTCGAGCTCCTCCGGGACACCCGCCTCGCCGCCACCCGCGGCGTGAGCCAGGGGACCTTGGACTACTACACGGGCGTCTGCTTCCTCAAGCTCGGGGGCGTGTACATCGCGGAAGCGGCCCAGGCGTTCCGGGCCGCGGCGAAGGCCCGCGAGGCGACGCTCTTCGGCCCGGAGGGCCCCCTGGTCGCCCCCCTCGCCAAAGCCGCCCTCGACGAACTGAAACTCTGACCCCAGGCTTGCCCCAAGGAGCACCGATGTCCATCCGCCGGACCAACGAACGTGGCGAAGGCAAATTGAACTGCCTGATCACCCTCCTGGTGGTGGGGGGCCTGATCGCCGCGGTCCTTAAGGCCTTTCCCGTCTACTACAGCAACATGGAGCTCCTGGACACCTGCGACCTGATGGCCTCCCAGGGCAGCCGCCTCCCCGCCGAGCAGGTGGAGGGCAACATCAAGATCAAGGCGAGGGAGCTCGAGATCCCCGAGGCCCTCAAGCCCGGGGCCATCGTGGTCCGCAAGTCGGGCACCGGGGACAGCGGCAACTGCTCGATCACCCTCCGCTACACGCGGAGCATCGACTTCTATGGCCTCTACACCTACAAGCTCGAGACCAACAAGACCATCACCAAGGTGATCTACACCAACATCTGAGCCCTGTCCGGCCGAGCACCGCCTTCGGCCGCAGGCACCCTCGTTTCGCGCAAGTCGTTCGGACGCTTGCATTTCCGCGTTCATCCGGGGAGGCTTGGGGCATGCTCCAGCCCCTGCCGAAAAGCGCCGCCTCCGGCTCGCCGTTGGCCTCGGTCCCCATCCCCGGCTCCAAGTCGGCCACCAACCGGGCCCTCCTCCTGGCCGCCCTCGCGCCGGGGGAGAGCCACCTCACCGGGGGCCTCGAAGCCGAGGACACCCGCTGGATGCGCCAAGCCCTCCGGGACTGCGGCCTTCCCCTCGAGGCGGAGGGCGCGACCTGGCGGGTGGGGGGCGGAGGGGTGCCGACACCCACGACCCCCCTCTGGCTCGGCGCCTCGGGGACCACCCTCCGCTTCCTCCTGCCCTGGCTGGCCCTCCGGGCCCCCCATCCGGTCCGCCTCGAAGGGGATCCCCGCCTCTTCGAGCGCCCCCTGGATCCCCTGCTCGCCCCGCTGCGTGACCTGGGGGCTCGCTTCGACGCGGCCCCGGGCCGCCTCGACGTGGTCCCGGCCCCGACTCCCGGCCAATCCATCGACCTGCAGGTGGATGCCGCGCTGAGCAGCCAATTCCTGAGTGGGCTGGCCATGACCTTGGCCGGTCTGCCGGCCGGGGGCCGCCTCCGCTGGGAGAGCACTTCCAGCGCCACCTACCTGGATCTCACCCGGGGTTGGCTGACCCGCTTCGGCGTCGAGAGCCGGCTCACCGGTTCCGCCTGGGAGCTCCCCGGCGGGCAGCTGCGACCGGCCTCCGTCCGAATCCCCGGGGACTGGAGCGGCGCGGCCGCCTTCTACGCCGCCGCCGCCCTCACGGGGCGGCCCATCACCCTGGGTCCCTGGGACCCGCTGGATGCCCAGGGCGATCGGGCCATCCTCGGGTTGCTCGAGACCGCGGGCGCACGCGTCGCCGAACGCATGGAGCCGGAGGGCGCCTCCTGGATCACCCTGGCAGGGCCCCTCCACCGGGGTCTCCAGGGCGACCTCGAGTCCTGCCCCGACCTGGGGCCCGTCCTCGCGGCCGTAGCCGCCCTGGCCCCGGGCCCTTCGACCCTCACCGGGCTCCACACCCTCCCCCTGAAGGAGTGCGACCGCCTCGACGCCAGTGCCGAGCTGGTGCGCTGGCTGGGAGGGCGGGCCCGCATCGTCGGGGACCACACGCTCCACATCGAGCCCGGGGAGCCCACCCCCTCCCGACCCCCCTTCAATCCCCGCAACGACCACCGCATGGCCTTCGCCGCGGCCGTCGGGGGCCTCCGCTGGGGCGGGGAGGTCCTGGACCCCCACTGTGTGGCCAAGACCTTCCCCACCTTCTGGGAGGCCTGGGAAGCCTGCCTTCGATGATCCGGGCGGCCTGGCTCGGCCATTGGGACCCGCCCTGGCCCCTGGGCCGGGGCCGTCGCTGGGGTGACCTGGCCTGGGCGCTCGCGGCCCTCGGGCAGGCCTGGATCCTCGGGGGGCGGGAGGGCCGATGGCCGGTGGTGACCTGGGAGGCCCGGCTCCCCCGGGGTCCCCGTCCCGGCGGGGCCGTGACGGGCTGGGAGACGCGACCGCCCCTCCCCTGGATCGCCCTGCTCCGCCATGGCCGACTGGAAGCGGACCCCCGGGCCCCGGGCCCCAAGGAGGGCCCTCACCTCCACTGGGCCTGGTCCCGGCTGCTGGAGGGAGAGGCCGAGCCCCTCCTGGCCTTCGGCACGGTGCACCTGGACCTCCCCACCCGCCTGCGCTGGTGCGCCCTGCTGGGGGCCGAGGACCCCGAGGGTCGCCTGCGGCTTCCCCCCTATCTCGAGGGCCTGGTCCCCAGCGACTGGGCGGTGCTGCCCCCAGGCTGGTGGAGCCGACTCCTCGGCGGCATGGATGCCCAGGGGAGGCTGCTCCCGGAAGGCCGCCCCCCCGGGGAGCTCCCGCTTCTGGACCCCGCGGAGCTCCATCCCCTCGGCTGGAGGGCGGACACTCCACCCCCTACGGAGCGTCGCCACCTCCTGCCGGACGGCCGGTGGATGCTCGATCCCGCCGTCCGCGCCTGGGGACGGGGCCTGGGGGCCAGCCCCGAAGGCCTGACCGGGGGCCGTCCCCTGCGAGAGCTGGCCAGCCCCAACGCCTTCCAGGAGTTCCTTCGGGGTGAAGTGCCCCGCAGCTTGGATGAGCCCTGGCAGAAGGCCATCGCGGCCGACCTCGCGGGCCGGATGCCCGATCCCATCCCGCCCCCCTGCGGGCTCCCGTGGCTGGATCATCTCCGGGTGCGGTGGGGGGCCGCCCTCACCCAGCCCCCGCCCCCGGGCTACCCCCTCGAGGAGCAGACGGCCCACCCCTGCGGGGACCCCTTCGCCTGGATGGCCCTGGGCACGACGGCCTACCTCGGCGGGGACCCGGAGACGGCCCGGGCCCAGTTCGGGTGGGCCCATGCCCACTTCAAGCGCCTGGGGGCCGGGCTCTGGGAGGTCCGGGCCGCCCACAACGCAGCCGTCTGCGCCCTCCTGGCCGGTGACCTGGAGGCCCACCGTCGCTGGTCCGCCTTGGCGGGCCCTCCCCCGGAGGACCGGCTCCCGGTGGAGGCCCTGAGGGCGCTGATCTTCCTGGGCCGCTGGAGCGAGGCCCGGGAACGCCTGCTGGAGGCCTCCCGGCAAGACCCGGGTGAGCGGGTGGTCTGGGAGCTCCGGGGACTCCTGGCCTTCATGGAAGCCGATGCCCAGGCCATGCGGGAGGCCCTCACCCACCTCAAGGCCTCCCTCCTCTTCCCCCTGCTGAAGGAGGCCCTGGATCCCATCCCGGGCTTCATCCCCGTCCCCTCGGTGCATGCCGAGCTGCGCCTGCTGCAGTCCCTCCTCGCGTTCCGGCAGGGACACGGCCACGCGGAAGCCCTCTTCGCGGAACTCCGGCGCTGCCCCAACCGCCTGCTCCACCTGGCCGCGGGGCGGGAGGTCCTGCGCGGGCATCCGGAGGCCCGCACGCCGGAGCGCCTGCTGGAGCTGGAAGCACTGGCCAGCCGCGCGGGAGCCGAAGAGGCCCTGGAGGAGCTCGCCGGACTCTGGCCTGCACCCCCCGCGCTGGGCGTGACGCCAGGCCTCGACCCGGAGGGGCTGGGCGCCCTGCTGGAGGCCCGGGGTGAGGGCCTGTGGCTCGTCCACGGCGAGGGGGTCCCCCAGACCGTGGGCCACGGCCCCAGGCCCCCCGAGGGCCTGATCCGCCTCCTGCATCGGGAGGGGCCGCGTGCACCGGTTCCCGTCGATGGGAGGGTCTGGGTCAGCCATCCCCTCTTCTGGGAGGGCACCCGGGTGGGCATCGCCCTCCTGGGCCTGGACCCGGGCACCCCCCTCGCCGTCCCCAGCTGGCTGCCCCTGCTGGCCCCCTGGGTGGCGAGCCTCGGGGCCCGGAGCTCCCCCGAGCCGAAGCCCCAGGAGGGGGGCCTGCTGCTCACCGACGGCAGCGAGCCCATGGCCTCCCTGCTGCGGGAGCTGGCCCGGGTGGCCCCGTCCCGGCTGCCCGTCCTGCTGCTGGGCCCCTCCGGCTCCGGCAAGGAGCTGGTGGCCCAGGAGGTGCACGCCCGCTCCGGTCGCCCCGGCCCCTGGGTGCCCGTGAACTGTGCGGCCCTGGCGGAGGGCGTCCTCGAATCGGAGCTCTTCGGGCACGTGAAGGGGGCCTACACCGGAGCCCACCGGGACCGGGCCGGGGCCCTGGAGCGCGCCCACCGGGGCACCCTCTTCCTCGACGAGGTGGCGGACCTCTCCCCGCGCCTCCAGAGCCTGCTGCTGCGGGCCCTCCAGGAGGGGGAGCTCCAGCGCGTGGGCTCCGATCGGACCCTCCGTGTGGACCTCCGGGTGGTGGCCGCCACCCACAAGGACCTCGAGGCCCTGGTGGCGCGGCAGGCCTTCCGGACGGACCTCTGGTATCGGCTGCAGGGTTGCGTGCTCCGGATGCCCAGTCTTCATGAGCGCTGCCATGAGCTGCCCGCCCTGCTGCCGGACCTGGCCGCGCAGGTGGCGAGGGAGTCCGGCCTCCCCCCGCCGCGGATCGCCCCGGGCCTGGGCCGGGCCCTGGCCCAGCACCCCTGGCCCGGCAACTTCCGCGAGCTCCGCCACGCCCTCCAGCGGGCGATGCTGCGGGCCGGGGAGCTGCCCCTCGGTCCGGCCCACTTCCCCGAGCTCCGCGCCCCGGCGACCCCGGAAATCACCTGGGAATCCGCCACCCGGGCCTTCCAGAAGCGCCTCCTTCTGGACCAGCTGCGGAGCCACGGCTTCCACGCCTCCGACACCGCCCGGGCCCTCGGCCTGACCCGTCCCGCCCTCTACGCCACCGCCCGCCGCCTGGGCGTGGACCTCCGGGGGCTCCGGCCCGGCGTGCACCCCATCACGGCCTAAACGGCCCCTTCGCCCGGTTCGAAAATTGCAATCCCCCGGGCTTCCACATGCCATCCTCGACGCGCCGGGAGACCCCACGATGACCACGCCCCGCACCGCCCTCATCACCGGGATCACCGGGCAGGACGGAAGCTACCTCGCCGAGTTCCTCCTGAAGAAGGGCTACCTGGTCCATGGCCTCATCCGCCGCGCCTCCACCTTCAACACGGAGCGCATCGACCACCTCTACCTCGACCCCCACGAGTCCCCGAACCTCAAGCTCCACTACGGGGACCTCAGCGACGCCGGGGGGCTGCAGAATCTGCTCGAGGACCTCCAGCCGGACGAGATCTACAACCTGGGGGCCCAGAGCCATGTCCGGGTGAGCTTCGACATGCCCGAGTACACCGCGGACATCGTGGGCCTCGGAGCCATCCGGCTCCTGGAGTCCATCCGGATCATGAATCGCGAGCACCTGGCGTTCTATCG
>CAZVKM010000065.1:0-15087 GCA_964627685.1 uncultured Solibacteraceae bacterium
TGGGCATCGTTTTCCGATGGTTCAAATATGAATATTGAATATATTTCATATTTGAAACCTCGGTCCTGATAGCTTCGATCCAAACCCCCTCCCCGCCCTCCCGGCGGATCACCTCCCAGACGGAGCCCCCATGCCCCCCATCCATCGCCCCCGGGCGACTGCGTTAGCTCTGCTCCTGGCCGGCGGCGGCCTCGCAGCGCAGCAGGCCCACCCCCTCCTCCCCAAGACCCAGCTGATGGCCCTCGAAGCCACCAAGTCCACCCGGGCCGCCGAGGCCCACCGGGACCTGCAGTCCCGGGCCCAGGCCCTGGGCCTGGGGGACCGCGATGAGCTCCGCGCCCAGCGCGCCACCGTGAACGCCCAGGGGCAGACCCTGGTGCGCTTCGAGCAGCGCCACGAGGGCCTGCGGGTGTGGGGCGGCACGGCCGTGGCCCGCGTGAACCCCCAGGGCGGCGTGGAGCTCACCGCCCAGCACCTCATCCCGGGCATCAGCGCCTCGGGCAGCTTCGCCCTGGATGAATCCGCCGCCATCGCCCGGGCCCACCGGGAGCTGGCCCCCACCACGCCCTACCTCGCCCCGCCCACCGCGGAGCGCATCGTGTTCCCCACGCGCTACACCGAGGGGATCAAGTTCCGCTTCAATTCCAAGACGAAGACCCATGAGATCGATCGGGACCTCAGCGTGCTCGGCACCCGGCCGGCCGGGGACCATGTGTACGCCTATGAGGTGATCGCGGTGGTGCCCGATGCGGCCCAGCCCTACCGTTCCATGCACCTGATCCTGGATGCCGCCACGGGCGCCGTGCTCCGCAAGTGGGATGGCCTCCGTTCCCACGCGCCCGAGGCCCGGGCCCAGGCCCCCTTCCGCGGCTACGCCGCGGCCCCCCTGGCCCCCCTCCAGGTGAAGGCCGCCTCCGCCCTCCGCCCCGGATCCGCCCTGCCCCTCAGCGGCACCGCCCCCACCGGCACCGCCGCCGTGGGCACGGGCCACAGCCAGTACAGCGGCACGGTGTCCCTGGATGTGAATGCCAATGGAACCGGCGGCTACGACCTCATCGACCGCACCCGCGGCACCGAGGCCAACACCGCCTACTGGCTGGGCGGCTTCCAGGGGAACACCACCCTGTTCATGACCCTGGATCCCGCCAACCCCGGCTGGCTCATGGACTACGCCTACCAGGACCAGTTCGGCAGCGCCACCAACGTGTGGGGCGATGGCCAGGCCTGGACCGAGCCCGCGGACTACTACGCCGATGCCGCGGCCACCATGGCGGCCCTCAGCACCGTCAATGCCCAGACCGCCGGGGTGGATGCCCACTACGGCATGACCGCCACCTGGGACTTCTACAAGAACATCTTCAACCGCAATGGCGTGGATGACGCGGGCACCAGCCTCGGCGCCCTCGTGCATGCCCGGAGCTGGATCGATGGCGGACGCTTCGACAACGCCTTCTGGGATTCCGATGCCATGGTGATGACCATGGGCGATGGCACGGGCCTCGCCAACGGCGGGTTCAACACCCTCACCGAGATCGACGTCATGGCCCACGAGATGAGCCACGGCGTGACGGCCTACACCGCCGGCCTCGACTACGAGGGCGAGTCGGGCGGCCTGAACGAGGCCACCTCCGACATCTTCGGCAGCATGGTGGAGGCCTACGCCACCCGCCCCAGTGGCGCCGACGCCACCATCCCCGCCACGGGCACCGACTGGGAGATGGGGCTCAAGATGGGCGATGGCGTCGCGCTCCGCACCCAGTGGAAGCAGAGCAAGGACGGCATGAGCGCCGACAACTGGTACGCCGGCGTCGGCCGCCTCGATGTCCACTGGAGCAGCGGCCCCATGAACCGCGCCTTCTACTTCCTCAGCCAGGGCACGGGCACCGGGGAGAAGGCCAGCGCCTATCTGCCCGGCGGGATGACGGGCCTCGGCAACGACAAGGCCGCGCGCATCTGGTACAAGGCGCTCACCGAGCACCTCACCATGGAGAGCAACTACGACGACGCCCGTGCCGCCGCGCTGGCCGCCGCCACGGACCTCCATGGCGCCGGCTCCGCCGAGGTGGCCGCCGTGGAGAACGCCTTCGCCGCCATCAACGTGGGCGCGGCCCACGGCCAGCCGGCCCGCACCCGCGTGAGCTTCCCCGTGGTGAACCCGGAGTTCGAGTTCGTCTACAGCGGCCAGTACGCCCACTTCATGCCCGTGCCCATCGTGCCCCAGGGTGAGGCCGTGAAGCTCGCCGTCACCGTGGCGAACAACACCAACCAGGCCGTGGACTGGAAGCTCGGCACCTTCCTGGGTTCCCGCAATTCCTGGGGCGATTTCTACTGGGAGGGCGGCAAGATCAACGCCGATGGCACCTGGACCGCGCCCAACGAGCGGGGCCAGCGCTTCGGCCTGCGGGCCTACAGCAAGGCCGACCCCCTCCAGTACGGAGAGGACCTCGCCTTCGTGGTGAACCTCGATGCAGACAAGGACCTCGAGACCGACGCCGTGGATGGCGGCCCCGTGGCCCTCAACTGGTACTTGGCGCAGAGCGTCGAGCCCGGCATCTCCCCCTACGGAAATTCCTGGGTGGACAACTTCGACGTCCAGCTCTTCACTTCCGCCTTCAACCTCGCCTTCAAGAAGTAAGGACGGCCCTCATGCGCATCAGCTCCCTCAAGCACGCCGTTCCGGCTCTCGTGCTCCTGGCCTTCGCCGCCTGCGGCGGTGGTTCCTCCACCTCCTCGCCCACCCCGGCCCCCAAGGCCTCGGCCCTGGTCTACACCGATCCCACCGGCTCCGGCTGGCGGCTGGTGAAGGACGCCAGCTCCACCCCCACCCGCCTCGTGCTCAACGTGGTGGGCTCCAGCTCCCTCAAGTCCCGGGGCCTGGGCTTCAACCTCAAGGCCGATGGCAATGTGAAGTGGGGCAAGTTCCCCGATGGCACCTACGTGCAGGATCCTGGCGTGCTGGAACTCGGCGAGCAGGGCCTCACCCCCGGGGATCCCGGCGATCCCGTCTTCCGCAACGCCGGCATCCTCAAGACGGGCGTGTTCACCGTAGGGGTGTTCCAGAAGGACCGCCGCCTCACCGCGAAGGCCTCGAACCAGCCCCTGTTCCGCGTGGCCATCGACTTCGATGCCACCACCACCGGCAAGCTGGACGCCGGCACGACCATCCCCCTCACCGTGACGAAGGCCAAGATCATCCCCGAGGACATCGGCCCCGTCGATCTCACCTGGGAGACCGTCGCCAAGTCCCGCATGGAGGAGATCACCCTGGCCGTGGGCACCCTCAAGGCCCAGTAGGTCGCCCGGACGTGAGCGTCACCGCTTCACCCTTCCTGGAGGGGCCTTCCCACGAAGGCACCTCCAGGTCTGCATTCACCCCCATGATCTATCACGCCGGCTTCACCCTGGACGCACGGGTCCGACTCCTCCTGGCGGGGCCCCGGACCGCCTGGACCTCCCTGGCCGCCCGCCTCACCGCGGCGGGCGTGCACGTCCATCGGGCGGAGACGCCGGAGGAGGTGGCGGCCCAGGTGGAGACATATGACCTGCGGGGCGCGCTGGTGGACCCGGAGCTCTGGACCCCAGGCCGCTACGGGATCCCCGTGATCCTGCACCCCGTGCCCTTCCACCTGGAAGCCAGGCTCCAGGCCCTGGATTCCGGCGCGGCCGACGCCCTCCCGGCGGACACCTCCGAGCCGGAGATCCTGGCCCGCCTCACGGCCGTGCTGCGCCGCACCGGGGCCCGTGCATGACCCGTCTCTCGGAGATGCCCACCCTGGTGCCCTGGATCGTGGAGTCCGTGCGCGACATGATCCTGCGCGACGAGCTCCGCGCCGGCAAGCCCATCCCCCAGGTGGACCTCGCCAAGACCCTGGGCGTGAGCACCATCCCCCTGCGCGAAGCCCTGCGCCGCCTGGAGGCGGAAGGGCTCATCACCTTCCTCCCCTACAAGGGCGTGATCGTCACCCCCGTGACCGTGGAGGAGGTGGAGGAGATCCAGGACCTTTCCATGAGCCTCGAGGAGCTGCTGCTGGCCCGGGCCCTCCCCCGCCTCACCGATGAGGACTTCCAGGCCCTGGAATCCCTCAGCGACCGGCTCGACCAGGGCCTGCTCGCAGCCGAGGGGGCCGAAGGGGTGGTGGCCTTCTACCGCATCCTCTTCGTCCCCGCGGAGCGGCCCCTCCTCCTGCAGGTGGTGGAGTCGGCCATCCGCCGCTCCGTGAGGTTCTTCCCCGCCATCCAGGGCGTGCGGGAGCACCTCCGGGACGTCCGCCCCACCCGCAAGGAGCTGGTCGCCGCCTGCCGGAGCCGGGATCTGGCCCGCGCCACCACCACGCTCCTGGAGTTCAACCGGATCAGGGCCGAGGCGCTGCTGCTGGCCCTGCGGGCCTCCGAGCCCAGGTGAGCGCTCACTTGGGGGGTGGCTGCGCCAGCACTTCCTTCCGCAGGGCGATGGCCTGCGCGTTGCCCGGCTGGATGGCCTCCACCTGGTCCAGCGCCCGCAGGGCCGCGGCCCGGGCCGAGGCGTAGCGCGCCGGGAAGTCCATCAGCGCACCCTGGATCCGGGCCCGCCACTGGTACAGCTGACGGGCCCCTGGATTGGCCCGTACCGCCTGGGTGATGGCCTTCTCCGCTTCCAGGTAGAAGGCCTCCGCCTGGGCGGGGGAGGCCGCATCCCGTCCCATCTGGTACGCGTAGGAGGCCTCCCCTTCCCACCGGGCCCAGTGCGTGGGCAGGAGGACGCGCAGATGGTCGAGGGCCGCCCGGAACTGCGTCCTCGCCTCACGGGTGTCCCGGTGTAGGTCCCTCAGGATCTCCAGCCGGTACTCCGCCGCCAGCATGAGCCCCCAGTGGCTCTCGAAGGAGTTGATGTTGGCCTGGCGGGCGCGGTCGTAGTTGTCGAAGGCCGCTTTCAAGTCGTCCGCCCGCTGGATCCGCGTGCGCGTCTGATCCTGGCCCCGCATGAGCAGGGCGCTGCCCAGGTGGAACCGGGCCACGTTGTCGGCGGGTCGGCTGCGGCAGATCGCCTCCAGGTCGGTGATCCCCGGATCCAGCGCCTCGCCGCTGGGACGCCCCTGCCCCTGGAGGCCCGAAGCCAGGACCGTACGCAGCATGGCCAGGTGATAGCCCCTGAGGTTGCCCAGGGCCGGATCCGCCGAGAGGGCCTCGAGGTCCCGCCTCGCCTCCTCGAAGGAGGCCATCACCTCGGCCCCGTGTTGGATCGCGTGGATGAACCGGAACCGGTGGATCCGGCTGAGCAGGTCCCAGGTGTAGAGGTCCCCGGGGGCTTCCGCCAGCGCCTTCCGGATGCAGGCCAGGGCCTGCTCGAAGGAGGTCCCGACCTCCCCGCGGCCGTGCATCCCCTCGGCCGCCCGCACCCAATGGGCCTGGGCCTGGGCCTGGAGGGCCTCCTTCACATGGGCGGACCGGCTCAGGGATTGGTCGGCGAGGGCCAGCGCCGCCCGCACGTCCGGTTCGGCGTCGCGGTCCTTGAGGTAGGTGCGCATGGCCCGATCCGCCAGGGACTGCGCGGCCAGCGCCGTGCGGATGGGGTCCTCCGGATCCAGCCGCTCCCAGTCCTCCTGGGCGCGGGCCAGGGCCGCCTCGAAGGGGGCCATGGGCGCACTGCTGTACCAGGCGAGGCGGAGGGCCTGCTGGCACCGCCGCACCTCCAGGTCCCGGAGGCGGGGATCGCTGGGGGCCATGGCGATGGCATGGCCAAGGGCGCGGCCGGCCTCCTCCAGCCGGGCGAGCTTGGTGGCGGGATCCGGCGCGGCCTGGGCCGCGCCGAGCAGCACCTCGCCCTCGAGCGCGAGGGGCTCGTACAACCAGGGATGGGTCACACTGGCGGCCCGGGCCCGGGCGAGCGCCTCGTCGTGTTTCCGTTCCGCCAGGAGCAGGATCGCCTCCTGGAGCTCCGGGGGATCCAGGGCGCTTCGCCGGCCCTGCTCCAAGTTCCCCTTCACCTCCGATTTCAGGCGATCCAGGTCGGAAGCCCAGACATCCTGACCCAGCCCCTGCCCGGCCCGATCGAGGCCCGAGGCGAGGCGGATGAGCTGGCGGCTCCGCACCTTCCCGAGGGCGAACCAGGCTTCAGGGGTGCGGTGGCCCAGCTTCACCGCCGCCTCCAGCTCCGTGCGGGCCGCCTCGGAATCCCCCAGGGCGAGGTGGATCCGACCCAGAAGGTAGGCCGAGGCGCCCGGCGCGAAGGTCGGCTGGGCCCGGCGTCGGGCCTGGAGTTCCGCCACCAGCGCCCGCCCCTTCGCCAGGTCCCCCGCGACCGGATGGGGGGGCTGCATGCGCTGCACCCGCAGGGTGGCCTCCAGCTCCTGCACGCGGCTGGTGTAGTCCTGGGTGAAGGCCGTCTCCTGCCGGAACGTCCGCAGCGCGAACCCGCCCCAGACCAGTGGCACGAGGCCCAGCAGCACCCCGATCGCCCCCCGCAGGAGCGGGGCTCGGCGGCGCGCCACCCAGGCCCAGCTCCGACGCCAGCGGGAGGGGTTCGCCGCCAGCACGGGGCGGCCTTCAAGCCATCGCCCCAGGTCCACCGCGAGGGCCTGGGCGGTGGGGTATCGCGCCTCCGGGGGCTCCGCCAGCCCGAGGGCCAGCGCCGGCCAGAGATCCGCGGGGACGCCCTGAGGCGCCACGCGGGGCAAGGGGCCTTCCAGCCGCACCCCGGACAGCAGGTACACCGTGGAGGCGCAGAGGCTGTAGAGATCGGACGCCGGCCCGGGTTCCTCCCCCCGGGCCTGCTCGGGGCTCATGAAGGCGGGGGTCCCTTCCCCTGAGAACTGGAGACCGGGATTGCCCAGCTCCCGGGCCAGGCCGAAGTCCAGCAGCACCGGCCGCAGGTTCCCCTGCGGGTCCCGTTCCATCTGGATGTTGGAGGGCTTGAGGTCCAGGTGCACGAGGCCCCGAGCGTGGGTCACCGCCAGGACCTCGGCCACCTGCTTCACCACGGCCACCTTCTCCCGGAGGGACGCGCCCTCGGCCCAGGCCCCGAGCGTCTCACCCTCCAGCAGGGCCATGGCGATGTAGGGCGTGGTTCCCCCGTGGCCCACCTCGTAGATGCGGCACACGCCCGGGTGCTCCACCTGGGCCTGGAGCTGGGCCTCCTGGGTGAGGCGGAGGGTGAGCAGGGGATCCGGCTCCAGCAGGAGCTTCAGCGCCAGCACCCGGCGCAGCAGGGGATCCCAGGCGCGCACCACGCGCCCCAGGGCGCCCCGGCCCAGCTCCGGGCCCAGGATGAAGCGGCCGATCTGCTCCGCGTCGGCGGACTCCGCCCACGCCGGCCGACCGGTGCGGGATTCGGGGTGCGGGGAATCGGCCATGGAAGCGCGGGTACCTTTGGGGGAAATCAACGACAATGGTAGGGCATGGCGATCCGAGGCCCCTACGATTCCCAGACGATGAGCGGCACCCCCACCACCTTGGGGGAGCGGCTGAAGTGCCTCCGCGTCAAAGCCGGCCTCACCCAGCAGGAGCTCGCCGCGGCCCTGGGCACGGATCAGACCCTCATCTCCACCTGGGAGCGGGACCGCGCCCGCCCTTCCGCCGCGGCCCTGGCCGCCCTCGCCGCCCGGTTCGGCACCCCGGTGGAGGCCCTGGACTCCGGCGAGGGATTCTCCTTGGAGTCCCTGGTTCCGCCCACCCTCACCCGCCCCTCGGAACCCCTGCCGAGAGGCGGAGGCGCCTCCGTGCTCCTGGTGGATGACCGCCAGGCGGAGCCCCGCCCCCTGGAGCCCTTCGAGGCCATGGGCATCCTGCTGGAGGCCATCAAGGCCGGCCGCAAGGCCTGGATCGTCCTGAAGGACTGATCCGGCGGCTCCGCGAGATGTCAAGCTCGCTTGACATGCCTCTGCCCGGGTCCCACCCTTGGATGTCAAGTCGAGTTGACATCCCCATGCCCACCCTGATCCTCGAGAACTCCGTTCGCGAACGCCGCCAGGCCCTGGGACTCACCCAGGCGGAACTGGGCGAGGCCGTGGGCGTCTCCCGCCAGAGCATCAATGCCATCGAGCAGGGGAAGTACATCCCGAGCCTGCCCCTGGCCCTCCAGCTGGCCCGCGTATTCGGCGTGGGCACCGACGACTGCTTCACCCTCCGGGAGTCGCGCCGATGATCGATGAACGCTTCTGGTCCCACCGCGCCCGGGCCCTGAGCCATGCGGCCCTGGCGGGCGCCCTCGTGACGGGGTTCTGGCTCCTCCGGGGCCTCCTCCGGGGGGAGGGCCTCCATCCGGACCTGCTGAGCATCCTCCTGGCCATGGTGCTCACGAAGGCCGCCGCCATGACCTGGTTCCACTTCCGAGGTTGACGCCATGAGCCACCCCACCCCCGCCCGAGGGACCTTCCTGGCCGGCCTGGTCGCGCTGGCCCTCGGCACCGCCCTGAACGCCCCCGCGATCCGCCGCCTCCTCCCCACCGCCCTGAACCCTGATGCGGTCGACCTCCTCCACGGGTTTCTCCTCGGGGTGGCCCTCGCATTCCTGGGGATGGCCCTCTGGAGGACCCGACGTGGCGGACGCTCCGCCTGCTGAGGCGCCTCCGGTCGTGAACCCAGGCACAACCTCCCCGCGCTCCAATGGGGACGGTGGTGTGCATGTCCCCGGACCTCACCTTGAGCGGACTGTGGTCGTCGGCCCCTCCCAGCCGGGAGGTGCTCACCCCGCTGGTGCTCGCGGAACATCCGCCCGCGGTGCGCTGGCTGCTGGCGCACGCGCTGCCCCTGGGGTCCCCCCTGCCCACGGCGGTGCACCTCCGGATGCATGGGGAGATCAAGCTCAAGCGGTGGTTCCCCTTCACCGCGGAGCAGGTGATCGTCCAGGGCCGCGGCATGGTGTGGGAAGCGAAGGTGCACATGAGCGGCCTGCCCATCCGCGGCTGGGACCGCCTGGTGGATGGCCGGGGGGCCATGCGGTGGTCCCTCTTCGGGCTCCTGCCGGTCCTCCGGGCGGCCAATGAGGATGTCACCCGCTCCGCACGTGGACGCGCCCGCGCCGAGAGCCTCTGGCTGCCCTCCCTCTTCGCCGATCCCACCCTGAGGTGGCGCCCGAAGGAGGACCGGCGGGTGCGGGTCTGCCTGCCTCCGCTGGATCAGCCGGGCGGAGATCCCGAGTCCCTGGAGCTGAACCTGGGACCCAGCGGACAGATCCGCACCATCTCCGTGGCCCGCTGGGGCCAGCCCGAGGGAGGCACCTACCGGGAGGAGCCCTTCGGCGCGCAGGTGGAGGCGGAGGGGACCTTCGACGGGCTCACCATCCCCACCTCCCTGCGGGCGGGCTGGTGGCCCGGCACCCCGCGCTTCGAACGGGAAGGGGAGTTCTTCCGCTGCGAGGTGACGGAGGCCCGCTTCCGCTGACGGGCGTAGGCGGACCCCCATGGCCCCTCGAGGCAGGCCGTCCGCACGCCGAAAGATCCGGTTCACCCCTGCGCGGTGGCCCCGGGCGGAAGCGCGGCGGAACGTGGAGCCACTTCCCGAGAGCCCCCATGCGACCTGTCCTGATCACCCTGCTGATGGCGAGTGCCCCCCTCTGGACCCAGGCCCCGCCGCGACTCCACCCGAGCCCCACCGATCCGCACAACCGTCCCGGGGCCTTCCCCTTGATGGTGCTGGGGAGCTACCACATGGAGGGTTCCACCCAGGATGCGGTGAACCTCCCCGTCGGGGATGTGCGGACCCCCGCCAAGCAACGGGAGCTCGCGGACCTCCTGGATCGGATCGCCGCCTTCCGTCCCACGAAGATCCTCATCGAGTCCCCCTTCCACCGCTCCAGGGCCCTGGAGAACTATGCGAAGTACCTCAAGGGGGAATACCTCCTCACGGCCAATGAGATCGACCAGGTCGCCTTCGCGCTCGCCCGGCGACTGGGACACACCACCGTCTACCCGGTGGACTACCCCATGTGGATGGATGGCCGCGTGCCCCAGGAGATCGGCACACCCAAGCCCAAGCCCAAACCCCAGGGCGAGGCCAAGGCCCCCGCGCCCGCCCCGGTCCCGGAGCACCTCCAGCGCCTCGAGGACCTGATCGCCAAGGGCACCGTGCTGGACACCTTCCGCCACCTGAACTCAGAGGCCTACATGCGCGCGGACCACGACTGGTACGTGCGGATGCTCCACCCCGACCCCGAGAGCACAGACCTCTACGAAGGGGCCAACCTGCTCACGAACTGGCAGAAGCGCAACCTGCGCATCCTCGCCAACGTGTACCGGGTGGCGGAGCCGGGAGACCGCCTCCTGCTGCTCATCGGCAGCGGCCACCTGACCCTCCTCCGGCAGTGGGCCGAGGCGGCGCAGGACCTGGCCCTGATGGACACGGCCGCCTATCTGAAGTGAGGTCCCATGCGCACGCTGACCTTCCTCCTCGGTGCGGGCCTCGCCCTCACGGCGGGCCCCGTGCCCGCCTTCCTGCTGAAACGCCAAGGGGCCGCCCTGAGCGTGGCCCGGGTGGACCTGCCGGAGGGCCAGTCCCTGACCGTGCGGCCCGGGGTGGACGTGGTCGCCGTGGTGGTCCCCGTGAGCGAAGGCCAGTCCGCGGACCTGGTGCGCCTCCAGGATGGCCTTCAGGTGACCCTGACGGCGGCGGCGGACCGCCTCCATGTGCGGGTGAACCGGGGGGACGCCGTGCGCGAGGTCCTGGACCGGTCCCTGGCGGAGCTCCAGGGGTTGCGGGTCCACGTGCACGCGACCACCGGCGATGGCCTGCGGGGCCGCTGGCGCATCGAGGGCTGGGCACGGGCCACTGCGGAAGCCGGTCCCGTGATGAACCTCTTCGCCGGACAGATCCCCCTCGGCCCCCAGGATGCCGTGCTCACCACCCAGGTGGAGGCCGCGCCGCCCCCTCAGGCCCCCTCGGGGGTCACGACCCTGCCCCTCGCCTGGGAGCAGGGCCACCCCACGATCCCCGTGCGGCTGGCGGGGAAGCCCTTCCCCGCCGTGGTGGACACCGCGGCCGCCACCACCCTCGTGGATGCGGCGGCCCTTCCCCCCGGGCAGGCCCTTGCGGCCGCCACCATGTCGGAGCACTCCCAGGCCGGGCACCGCACCAGGGCCCTTGAAGCGCAGGGGGCCGGCGGGGCCACCGCCGGCTTCGCCACCGCCACGGTGCCCCTCGGGCTGGGGGAGCGGGACCTGGGTCCCACCGCGGTGCTCGTCCCCACCGGGGCGGGCCGGCCCAAGGGACTCCCCGGGGTCATCCTCGGGCTCGATGTGCTCTCACCTCTGGGATGCCTGCGGTTCGAGCGGACCTCCAGTGGCCGCTGGGAGCTGCGGATGGGGCCCCACGGGGCCGGCGCCCCCCCTCCCGGCGCCGACCTGCCCCTTGTGCAGATGGGTGCGCTGATCGGCGTGGAGGCCCGCGTGGAGGGGCGCCGGGCCTTCCTCGTGTTGGACACCGGGAGCCCCCACACCTTCCTGCCACAGGCCCTCGCCCGGGAGGCGGGGTGGACGCTGCAGGAGGCCCCGGGGGCCCCTCCGCGGGGTCTCGACGGGCGGCCCCTGGCCGTGAAGCTCGCCACCTTGGGCTCCCTCGACCTGGGCGGGTGGCTCCGATCGTCCTTGCCGGTCCGCGTGGGCGACCTGCCGGTGCTCGCCAAGTTCACCGGCGATCTGCCCGTAGGCCTGCTGGGCACGGATGTGCTGGCCTCCGCCCGCGCCTTCGAGGTGGACTTCCACGAGGGCCGCCTGCGGATCTGGCCCTAGCGGAAGCCCCTGGGCCCGACGACGGGAAGCACCGGCAGGTTGCCGGTGGCCCGGCCCTCTGCCGGTCCGGGAACGGCTCGAAGGCTCGCGAAGGCCCGCCGCAGAAGGAACCGGCGAGTCCCCAGCGGCTCATCCCAGGGGCCATCCGGAACCCCGCGCCCATAAACGCAGCCTCCAAGCCGGAGTAGCCGCCATGGCCCTTCGTGCCTTCAGGAGTTTCATGCGCCCGCTCACCCTCGCCCTCATCCTCGGCCTCGCCCTCGTCGCCCCCGCCCAGAGCATCGCCGCCCCCAAGGCGGCATCCCTCGCGGGTCCCCTGGCCCAGCTCTCGACCGAGATCACCTCCCGCTCCGAGGCCCTGGCCAACCTCGAGCACCTCTCCGATGTCATCGGTCCCCGCCTCACGGGCTCGCAGAACCTGTTGAAGGCCCAGGCCTGGGCCATGACGAAGCTGAAGGCCTACGGGGCCGTGAATGTCCGGGAGGAGGCCTACGAATTCGGCCCTTCCTGGACCCGCGGGACCTTTTCCGCACGCCTGCTCACGCACGCCGGCATCCCCCTGCAAGGCGCCGCCTTCGGGTGGTCCCCCGCCACGCCCGGTCCCGTGAAGGGCGAGCTGATCCTCCCGGCGCCCCACAGCCTAGAGGAGCTCAAGGCCCTGCCCGCCCAGGCCAAGGGGAAGTTCCTGCTGATGGCCGGGCGCCCCGCCATGCCCAAGGACGTGGACCCCAAGGTGTGGAATGAGACCTTCGCGGCCGTGCAGAAGGACCTCTTCAAGCTGGTCGCCGGGGTCCTCCTCCAGTCCAACTAGAAGGACGGCCGCCTGCTCGCCATCGGCGGGCCCGATGCGGGCCATCCCCTCACCCAGGTCCCCGGCGCCATCCTCGCCACCGAGTCCTTCTCCCTCCTGAAGCGCCTGGCGCTGCGGGGCGAGAAAGTGGAGCTGGAACTGAACATCCAAGGCACCCGCTCCCCGAAGCCCGTTCAGGCCCACAACGTGATCGCGGAGCTCCGCGGCTCGGAGAAGCCCGAGGAGGTCGTGGTCCTCGGGGCCCACCTCGACAGCTGGGACCTGGGCACCGGCACCACCGACAACGGCACGGGCGTGACCGCGGTGATGGAAGCCTTCCGCGCCCTCGCCGCCCAGCCCGTGAAGCCCAAGCGCACCATCCGCGTGGTGCTCTTCAGCGGGGAGGAGCAGGGCCTCTACGGCTCCAAGGCCTACGTGAAGGCCCATGCGGCGGAGCTGGCCCAGCATCAGGCCGTGCTCATCGAGGACTCCGGCACGGCCCCCATCAAGGGCTGGAACCTCCAGGGCCGCCAGGACCTGAGGCCCCTCGTGGCCCAGGCGGTCGCCGACGCCAATGAGCTGGGCGTGCGCGAGCTGAGCCTGGAGACCGCCCTGGACTCGGATCACGCGCCCTTCCTGCCCGAGGGCGTGCCCGCCTTCTTCGCCCGCAAGGACTTCGACGAGTACATCAAGGTGACCCACCACAGCCAGGTGGACACCTTCGACCACGCCAAGCCCGAGGAGCTCCTCCAGAACGCGCAGGCCCTCGCCGCCACCGCCTGGGGCCTGGCCAACCTGGACACCCGGCTGCCCCATGTGAAGCCCGCGGCGGAGCCCCAGGCCACGGCCACCCACGGGCACTGAGGCCGTTTGGAATCGGCGCCGCTCTAGCGGGCGGCGCCGGGCCCGGTGAAATCCTCCCCGGGGTTGATGAACTGGTCCATCTCCAGCCCGTGCTGACGGTCATGGAGCTGCTTGTAGCGGCCGCCCAGGGCCAGCAGCTCGGCGTGGGTGCCCCGCTCCACGATCGCGCCGCGCTCCACCACGAGGATCTGATCGGCGCTCTCGATGGTGCTGAGGCGGTGGGCGATGACGAAGGTGGTGCGCCCCGACCGGAGCTTGCGCAGGCCATCGCGGATGAGGGCCTCGCTCTCGCTGTCGAGGCTGGAGGTGGCTTCGTCCAGCAGGAGGATGCGGGGGTCCGCCAGGATGGCCCGGGCGATGGCGACGCGCTGGCGCTGGCCGCCGGAGAGCTTCACGCCCCGCTCGCCCACCACCGTGTCGTAGCCCTGCTCGAAGCGGTCCACGAACTCGTTCACGTGGGCGATGCGGCCCACGGCCTCGATCTCGGCCCGGGTGCACCCGGGCTTGGCGAAGCCGATGTTGTCGGCCACGGTGCCATCGAAGAGGAAGTTGTCCTGCATGACCACGCCCAGCTTCGACCGGTACTCCCGGAGCTTGAGGGTCTCCACGTCCTTCCCGTCCACCAGCACCCGCCCCTGCCGGGGGTGGTTGAAGGCCATGACCAGGGAGAGGATGGTGCTCTTGCCGCCGCCGCTGGAACCCACCAGGGCCACGGTACGGCCTGCGGGCACCTCGAAGGAGACGCCCTTCAGCACGTCGGCCCCTTCCTCGTAGGCGAAGGTCACGTCCTCGAAGGCCACGGTGCCCTGCACCTCCGGCAGGGCGGCGCGCGAGGCGTCCTCCTGGTCCTCGGTGGGCATGTCCAGGATCTCCCGCACGCGGTCGAGGCCCGCGAAGGCCTCGCTCACCTGGGTGCCGATGTTGGCGATCTGCACCACGGGCGCCGCCATGAGCCCCACGAAGAAGGTGTACATGATGAGGTCGCCCAGCGTCATGGCCCCGGCGAAGATGGCCTTCCCGCCGAGGATCATGATGAGCACGCCCAGGGCCCCCACGATGGCGGTGCCGAAGGCGGTGATGGCGCTGGTGCCCGTGAGGGTGCTGGCGACGTTCTGGAAGAGCCGCTCGCTCCCCTCCGCGAAGATCTTCCGCTCCCGCTCCTCAGCCACGTAGACCTTGAGGAGGCGCACCCCGCCGATGGACTCCGTGAGCCGGCCCGTGATCTCCGCCGTGATCTCGCTGCGCTTGCGGAAGAGGGGGCGCAGCTTGCGGAAGGCCAGGGCCATGGCGCCGCCGAAGGCGCCGAGGAAGACCACGGCGGCCACGGTGAGCCGCCAGTTCAGATAGAAGAGCACCGAGAGGGCGATGAGGGCCGTGAGGGCGCCGCCCACCAGCTGGATGAGCCCGGTGCCCACCAGGTTGCGGATGCCCTCGGGGTCGTTCATGACCCGGGAGATGACCACGCCGCTCTTGGTGCCATCGAAGTAGCGGATGGGGAGGCGCAGCACGTGGTCCTGCACCCGCTGCCGCATGGTCATGATGGCCCGCTGAGCGGCCACGCTCACCACCTGGGAGTTGGCGTAGCTGGTGATCGCCTGCACCAGCGTGGCCGCGCCGGCGCCGAGGGCCAGCGGCAGGAGGAGGTGCACGTTGCGCTTCCCCAGCACCTCGTCGATGAGGTACTTGGTGCTGGCGGGCAGCACGAGCCCCGCCAGGCGGCTGATGAGCATGAGC
>CAZVKM010000066.1:0-15063 GCA_964627685.1 uncultured Solibacteraceae bacterium
ACATCCTGGACTTCTCCAAGATCGAGGCGGGGAAGCTCATGCTCGAGGCCATCGACTACGACGTGGGCAACGTCCTGGAGGACACCCTGGCCGTGGTGGGGGTGAAGGCCTTCCACAAGGGGGTGGAGCTGGGGGCCCACATCGCCCCGGGCACCCCCCTCGAGGTGGTGGGGGACCCCGTGCGCCTCCGCCAGATCCTCACCAACCTGGTGGACAACGCCATCAAGTTCACCGAGAAGGGGTCGGTCACCGTGCGGCTCACCTCGGAACCGGTGGGGACGGAAGAGGCCCTGCTCCGCTTCGAGATCCAGGACTCCGGAGTGGGGATGCGGCCCGACGTGAGCGCCAAGCTCTTCAGCTCCTTCTTCCAGGGCGACGCCTCCACCACCCGCAAGTACGGGGGCACGGGGCTCGGCCTGGCCATCTGCCGACGGCTGGCGGAGATGCAGGGGGGCGCCATCGGCGTGGAGAGCGCCGTGGGGGAGGGGAGCACCTTCTGGTTCACGCTGCGGCTCCGGCGGCGGGTGGGAACCAAGGATCGGCCGCCCGTCCGGCGGGTGGCCCTGGCCGGCCTCGGGCCGGCCACCGCGAAGCTGCTCCGGCAGCAGCTGGAGGGCTGGGGCAGCTCGGTCCACCTGGTTCCGGAAGGGGGCCCCCTGCCGGAAGCGGACCTGGTGCTCTATGGGGACCGTGCCTTCGAGGGGCTCCGGACCCCCGGGACCCGCTGGATCCTGCTGCACCCCCTCTACGACAACGTGCTGCGGGATGCGGCCCGCTCCGCGGGGATCCAGGAGTTCCTGTCGACGCCCGTCCGCATCGGGCAGCTGGCCCGGCTGCTCCAGGGGCCCCTCGAGGCGGAGGCCCCGGCGGCCGCGCCCAAGGGGCCCGTGGAGCGTCGCTCCCTCCGCGTGCTCCTGGCGGAGGACAACCTGGTGAACCAGAAGGTGGCGCTCAAGATCCTGGAGAAGTTCGGGCTCCACGCCGAGGTGGCCCTCAATGGGCAGGAGGCCGTGGATCGCCTGGCCGCGGGCACCTACGACCTCGTGTTCATGGACTGCCAGATGCCGGAGATGGATGGGTTCGAGGCCACCCGGATCATCCGCAGCAAGGAGCGGGGCCATGTCCCCATCATCGCCATGACAGCCAACGCCATGGTGGGGGACCGGGAGCGGTGCCTGGAGTCGGGGATGGATGACTACATCTCCAAGCCGGTGCGGGTGGAGGCGGTGCAGGGGGCGCTGGAGCGGTGGCTTCCAGCCGCCATGGGGGAACGGGCATGAGCGACAACCTGGAAGACGCCCAGGCCATCCGGATGGTGCTGCAGCGCCTGATCATGGGCGGCAGCAAGGTGACCATGGCCTACCAGAGCCAGAAGGCGGACTTCCCCGTGCACACGGAGGACGGCTCGAAGCTGTCCCTGAAGATGTCCCTGGAGGAAGTCTCCGGGTGGGCGCTGAAGGCCGGCGAGAGCGTCAGCCTCAAGCTGGAGGACCGGGGCCTGAAGTACGAGACGGTGACCGCCTTCCACGCCCCCAACAACCTGGAGGGCGTGGAAGTCGCCGGCTTGGCCATCCCGCGCATCCTCCGACGCTCCGACAGCCACCGCATGGCGGCGTTCATCCCGGACTCGGCGCCCCCCCGGGCGGCCTTCACCAACGCCCGGGGCGGACTCTTCGATGGCTCCGTGAAGAGCTTCGGCCTGCAGGGGTTGGAGCTGGCCCTGAGGGATCCCAAGCAGAACATCCAGGAAGCCTTCCGCATGGGCGAGCAGAGCCTCGTGGATGTCCGGCTCTCCGACACCCTGCAGTTGAAGGCCAAGACCACCGTCACCTACTTCGGGGACGACCACGTCGGCCTGAAGTTCAACAAGGACAACGACCCCCGCCTGCTCAACCAGTACCAGGCCTGGCTCCAGGAACAGCAGCGGATCCAGGCCCAGAAGGACGCCGCGGACTTCAACCCGGGCGGGGCCGTGGCCCCCCTGGCGCGCGCCAACCAGGCGGCGGTGCTGCCGAAGCTCCGCATTCTCGTGGACAAGGAGCCGATGCTCCTCCTCCTCTCCGAGAAGTCCGACTTCGCCCAGCGCATGGCGGAGGCCCTGGGGCGCAAGTACGGCATCGCCTGGCTCGACTACGTGAAGGGACCGCTGCGGACCCAGCTCGGGGAGCTCGCCACCGAGGCCCTTCCCTGGGGCAAGGCCTCCCTGCTGCTCCTCCACAACCAGCTCCGCCTCACGAGCCCCCTGGAGCTCTGCCGCCAGGTGCTGGAGCGGGAGAAGACGCCCATGCCCGTCCTGCTGCTGGGGACGGAGGAGGACGCGGACAAGAAGCGTCACCGGGCCCTGGAAGCCGGTGCGGTGGACTACCTGGTGGTGGAGCCCTTCAAGGTGCTGCAGGTGCTGCGCAAGATCGATGAGATGGTGAGCCTCACCCAGTAGGGGGTCCCGCGAGCGGGACGCTGCGCCCCCGCCAGTGGTTGAACCCCCGGAGGCGATCCATGAAGGCCCAGAGCTGTCCCAGGGCCAGGCAGGGGCCGAGCAGGGGCCACAGGGCCCAGAGGAGGTCCATGGGGCGCCGGGTCATGCGCTGGGCCACATGGCCGAGGAGGGCGGGCACCAGGAGCCAGCTCAGGAGGCCCAGCAGGGGATGACCCGTCAGCGGCATCCAGAACGGGGCGAGGAAAACCAGCAACGTGGCGGCCACCCCCAGGGGGGCGAGGGGCCAGAGGGGCAGAGCCATGGCGTTCTTGCGCAGGGCGCGGATGAAGGACCACAGCCCGTGGTACATGCGGAGGTGGAGCTCGGGCCCGCCCCGGGCCACCCTGTTCACGAAGCCCGCGGCCTTCGCGCGGCGCGCCAGCATCATGTCGTCGATGGCCTCCAGGGGGGCACCCGCGTGGCCCCCGAGGGCGTCGTACGCCGCGCGGCGGATCAAGGTGAAGGCCCCCACGCCGCAGAAGGCGAAGGCCTTCGGATCCGGCACCTTGTGGGGCGGGACGAGCATGAGGAAGCTTGCAGAGGCCAGGGGCAGGGCCAGGCGCTCCCCAGGGGTGAGGGTGTCGATGGCAGGGAGCAGGGCCAGGACATCCGTGGGCTGACCTTGAGCGAAGGCGAGGGCCCGGGTCAGGAGCGATGGGATCGCCTGCACATCCGCATCGGCCAGGAGCAGCCATTCCGCTTCGCGGGCCCAGGGATGGGCCTGGGCCAGGTGCATCGCGTGGTTCTTCCCCAGCCATCCTGGGGGCAGATGGTCATTGCGGATCACGGCGAGGCGCCCGGGGTGGGCTTCCGCCAGGGCGGCCAGGACCTGGGTGGTCCCGTCGGTGCTGCCGTCATCCACCACGACGAGACGCAGGCCCCGGTGATCCTGGGCCAGCCAGCTGGCCACGGCGGCACCGACCTCCTGGACCTCGTCCCGGGCGGGCATGCAGAGGCACACCGTGGCTTCCGAGGGCGGGGCCTCCTCCGGAAGCTCGGGCAGCCGGGCGTCGTGGCGGAGGCAGAGCCCGAGCCCGGCGAAGGTGACGAGGGCCGTGTCCCAGGTGAGCCAGTCGAGGATGCTCATGCCTCAAGGATGACGGGAACCGACCGGGAGGCATCAGTCCCATTCCTGGGCGACGAGGTAGGCCACGGTGGTGGCCACGAGGGCGGGGACCACCAGGGCCGCCTGGGCGGTGGTCTCCGCGAGGAAGACCACGGGCACGAGCAGGGTCCCGTGGAAGGCCCCCGTGAAGGCCGTGGCGCCGAGGACGGTCATGAGCCCGCCGTACCCGGGCAGGAGCCAGGCGTCGAAGGCCGCGCCTAGGCTCGCCCCCATGGCCGCGCAGGGAAGCCAGGTCCCCCCGACGCCGCCGCAGGCCAAGGTCAGGGCCGTGGCCAGGAGCTTGAGCGCGAGGAAGAGCAGGGCGAGGCGGAGGTCGGGCGGCACCGCGAGCAAGTGGTTGATGAGCTCCACGCCGCCGCCGAGGGTGATGGGCAGGTCTTGGAACCGGAGGTGACCGGGGGCCAGCAGCACGCAGAGGCCCAGGGCCCCCAAGACCCCCCGCCAGCGCAGGGGCACCGGGGCCAGCAGGCGCCGGAGCGCGGCCTGGAGGGCGCTGAACCCGCTGGCGATGAGCCCGCAGGCCAGGCCCAGGGGGAGCGCGTACAGGATCTCCGTCCACCGGAGGCCGTAGGGCCGCGTCATCTGCAGGAGGGGGGCGTGACCCATGAGGGCGGCGAAGGCCAGGTAGCCGCCCGACGCGGCCACCAGGGGGCCGATGAGGTGCGCGGTGCGGAGGTGCCCATCATGTTCCGCGGCGAAGAGGGCCCCCGAGAGCGGGGCCCGGAACACCGCCGCCAGCGCTCCCGCGGCCCCACTGGCCACCATGGTGCGGGCGGAGGCGAGGAAGCGGCGCAGGGGACGGATCCGAACGGAGAGGGCCGTGGCCCCCCGATGCAGTTGCAGACCGAGGGCGGCTCCGAGCCACTTGCCCGGGCCCTCGAGGCCGCTGGATCCGCCCAGCCCCACCGTGGCCGCGCAGGCGGCCGCCTTGATGAGTGAGCTGCGGAAGGGGAAGGCCAGGTAGGGATCCGCATGGCTCATGTGGATGTCGTCGGTCAGGCTCACTTCCCCCACGCCGCTCCGGTCCAGGAGCTGGGTGGCGAGGAGGAGCCCCACCAGGGGGAGGGCGAGGATCAGGTGCCCCGGGGATAGGTGATGGACGAGGAACTCCCCGAGGTGCTGACTGCCTTTGACAATCCAGGCGAGGAGCCCTCCCGCGAGCACCCCCAGGGGCAGGACGAGCAGCAGGAGGCGCCGGGTGTGGGCGAGGAGGCGGAGGTTGCGGCTCCGGGTGGGCAGCCATCGGCGGATCGCGAGGGGCACGGGATTCCTTCCTGGGGACCAGTGTGGCAGATTCATTGGCATGCCAATTAATCGAGGGGCCTCGATCACCCCCGATCCCCTGGTCGAAGCCACCATGAACCACCTCCGCCGGATCGTCCGGGCGCTGGAGCTCTACTCCAAGGAGGTGGAGGCGCGCTTCGGCCTCACGGGCCCGCAGCTGTGGGCGCTCTGGGAGCTGGGTCAAGGTGGACCCATGGCCCTCAAGGCCCTGGCGGCCCGCATGCACCTGCACCCGAGCACCGTGGTGGGGGTGGTCGACCGCCTCGCGGAGAAGGGGCTCGCCTTCCGATCGGAGGATCCGGAGGACCGCCGCCGGGTGCGCCTCGGGCTCACCCCGAAGGGCCGGGCCACCCTGCGCCGGGCGCCCCACCCCGCCCAGGGCCGCCTGATCCACGGGCTCCAGGCCCTGGAGCCACGCAAGCGCAAGGCCCTGCACGCCGCGCTCGGCACCCTGGTGAAGGTGATGGAGGCGGAGGACCTGGACGCGCGCTTCTTCTTCGCTCAGTAGCCGTAGCGGGCCACGAGCGGCGCCAGCTTGGCCCGGGTGGCCGCGGGGACGTGGTCGGGCGCGGTCATCAGCGCGAACTTCAGCGCATTCCGGGCGGGTTCGCCCGCGGGGGCGCCCCCCGCGAGGTCCGACGCCACGGCGGTGAGCAGCCGCTGGGCCTTGTCCACGTTGGCGGCCATCACGGCCAGCACGTCGTGGGTCTCCACGGCTTCGTCGTCCTTCCAGGCGTCGAAGTCGGTGACGAGGGCGATGCAGGCCCACACCAGCTCGGCCTCACGGGCCAGCTTGGCCTCGGTGGCCTGGGTCATGCCGATGAGGTCGGCCCCCCAGGCCTGGTGGAGGCGACTCTCGGCCCGGGTGGAGAACTGGGGACCCTCCATGTTCACGTAGGTGCCCACGGTGGGCAGGTCCAGGTGCAGCCGGCCCGCCGCCGCCTCCAGCTTGGCCCGCAGCCAGGCGGAGGTGGGCTCGGCGAAGCCCACGTGGGCCACGAGGCCCTCACCGAAGAAGGTGGCCTTGCGGCCATGGGTCCGATCGATGAACTGGGTCGGCAGGCAGAGGGTCCCGGGGTGGAGGTGCGGCTGGAGGCTGCCCACGGCGGAGACGGAGAGGAGGATCTCCACCCCCACGGCCTTGAGGGCCCACACGTTGGCGCGGTAGTTCACCTCCGACGGGGTGAAGCGGTGCCCCTCGCCATGGCGGGCCAGGAAGGCCACGGGCACCCCGTCGAGGACGCCCAGCACCACGGGGCCGCTGGGTTCCCCGAAGGGGGTGGTCACGGTTCGCCGCTCGGCCACCTGCACGCCGGGCATGGCGTAGAGGCCGCTGCCACCGAGGATGCCGAGGGGTGCGGTCATGGAGCCTCCGAAGCGTCCAGTCTAGCCCCGGGCCTCAGAAGCGCGTGGTGATCCCCGCCGCAAAGGCCATGTCCGCGGTGTTCTCATTGTGGGAGATGTTGTTCACGTAGCGGAAGGTGGCGAAGGTGCGGGGCGTGAGGAACCAGTGCAGCCCGAGGTCGTGCACGAAGGAGCCCCGGTCGAAGTGGGCGCCCTTGAGGGGACGGGCGAAGCCCGTGGCCACCTGGAGCTGCAGGTAGGGCTGCAGGCGGGACCGCCTGCGGAGCCGCAGGCCCACGTGGGCGCCCACCTCATCCCGGTACCCGATCTGCTCATAGGCCGCGCTGCCCCGGGCCCGGTGGGTGTAGGCGGCGCCGTAGGTGAGCTGCCCCTCCCCGCGGACGTCCCACCACCCGGCGAGTCCGAGCTGGGTGTCCCAGCCACTCCGGTAGACGTCGTAGGTGCGGGTGAGGGGGGGCTTCACGGAGGTGGTCAGGCTCAGGCCGCTCGTCGCGCCCTCCATGAGGCGGTGCACGAGCCCGAGCACAGGGTCCTGGGGCTTCCGGGTGATGGGGTCCTCGGAGTAGAAGGTCACCTGCCCCTTGGCCATCAGGGCCACCACGAGCTGATTGCGGGCCACGAGCTCCCGTCCCCACTGCCTGAATCCGAAGGCGGCGTGGAAGCGCTCGATGGTGCTGTCCAGCCCCCCGCCGGTGTGGCTCAACCAGCCCCACTGGAGGTAGGCGTCCGTAGCCGCCGCGATCCCGGTCCGGACCTCCAGGGTGGTGCGCACCACCTCCTCGTCGAACCAGAACGCGAAGGGGAGCTGGGCGTAGTCCCCCGCATGCTGGGTCCAATAAGCCTGGCTGAGCTGCACGCGACCCTGCAGGTCCCTGGGAGGTCCATTCTTGATGGCCTCGCTGAACTCGAAGACGTTGCCGCGGGCGCTCTGGAGGGACACCTGCCACGTGCCCACTCCCACCGGCTTCGGCGAGAGGGGCTGGTAGACGAGGGGGATGAGCAGCAGAGGGAAGAGCTCTCGGGTGGGCGCCGCCCCGGGGTCCGAGAAGGCGCCCTCCTGGGCACGGAGGGAGACCAGGGCCGCGGAGGCGACGAGCAGGGCATGGAGGCGCATGGGGCCAGTCTAGGAGAGGGCCTCGGCGCCTGTCCTCCCTCGCAGATCGAGGGCCCAGACATCCTGGGAGCGATGGACGGCCCCGGGCTCCAGCTGCAGCGCCACCCGGAAGCCTGGGCCATCCTCCACCACCGAGTGGTACTCCCCTTCCTCGCCGCAGGCGTCGCAGCCCAGGGCCTCGATCTCGGCGACGAGGGGCAGGTTGAGGATGCGGCCCAGGAACTCCCGGGGCAGGCGCCCCTCCCGCACCGCCACGAGGCGCGCGCGGAAGCCGGCGGCCAGGAGCTCATCCACCAGCCGGCGCCGGGGCTCCAGCCAGAGGGGCAGCAGCGGCGTGAGGCCCGCCTCGGCGCAGACCTTCTCCTCCCAGTCGCGGTGGGGCTGGAGGTCGATGTCGCCGAAGACCGCCGCGTTCGCACCCAGGGCCTTGGCCCGCCGCAGCTGCGCGATGAAGGTGGCCTCGTAGCTCTCCCAGGTGGCGTGGCCCTCGAGCAGGGGGAGGCCCAGGGCCTCGGCCTGGGCCCGGAGCACCTCCGGGCGGAGCCCGTGGCTGCGGCTGCGGGCCCCGTCCTCATTGAGCATGGTGAGCAGCGCAATGGGACGCAGGCCCGCCTGCACGGCCCGATGGAAGGCCAGGGCGCTGTCCTTGCCGCCGCTCCAGGAGCAGACGAAGGGGGTGCCGGGGATCAGGGCGTCGCTCACTTCAGCCTCACCGTGCAGCCGGCCACACAGAGGTAGGCCTCATCCGCGGCCGCCGCGGTGGCCTGACCGAGCCAGCCCGCCAGATCCCGCCAGCGGCGAAGCACGGGGCTCTCGGGCACGGGGCTCCAGCCCACCTCGTTCCCCACGATGACCACCGGGTAGGGGGCTTCGCGCAGGGCCGCGAGGATGCGCTGCCATTCCGCGAGGAGCACGGGGTCCTGCCAGTCCAGGCGGGCCGCGAGCCAGAGGGTCTGGCAGTCGAGGAGGAGGCCCGAGGGGGGCGGGTCCAGCTGGGCCAAGGCACCCACCACGTCCTCCGGAGCCTCCAGCGTGCGCCAGGCGGGGCGCTCGGCCCGATGACGGGCAACGCGGGCCTGCATCTCCGGGTCGGCCCCCCGGGGATTGAAGGTGGCGAGCACCACGACCTGATCACCGAAGGAGGTCGCCAGGTCCACGGCGCGCCGGCTCTTGCCGCTGCGCACGGGGCCCGTGAGGAAGGTGATCCGCCCCATCAGAACTCCAGCCCCGCCTGGGCCTGCACGCCCTGGTGGAAGGGGTGCTTGACCTCCCGCATCTCGGTGACGAGGTCCGCCACATCGATGAGCGCCTGGGGCGCCCCGCGGCCCGTGAGGACCACGTGGAGGTGATCGGGGCGTGCGGCGAGGGCTTCCAGGAGCTCCTCCACGGGGAAGTACCCGTATTGGAGCACCACGTTGAACTCATCCAGCAGCAGGAAGCGCAGGTCCGGATCCGCCAGGTGACGGAGCACCACGGCCCAGCCCTCCCTCACCCGGGCGATGTCCGCGGCGCGGTCCAGGGTGTCCCAGGTGAAGCCGTCTCCGCAGCGGTCCCAGGTGAGCAGGCCGGGATAGGCCTGCACCAGGGAGGTCTCCGCCGTGGGCTGCTCCCCCTTGATGAACTGCACCACGGCGCTCTTGAAGCCATGGCCGAGGCTCCGCACGAGCATGCCCAGGGCCGCCGTGCTCTTGCCCTTGCCGTTTCCCGTGTGCACCATCACCAGGCCCCGCCGCTCGGTGGCGGCGGCCATGCGGGCGTGCATGGCCGCCTGCAGTTTCCTCATGCGCTCGGTGTGGGCGTCGCTCACTCGGGCAGCTCCAGCACGAGGCCCGGCAGCGTGCGGGCCTTCACACCGAACACGGACTGGATGCGCTCGGGGGTGAGGGCCTCCTCGGGAGTCCCCTGGGCGACGAGGCGGCCCTGCTGGAGCACCAGCACCCGGTCCATGCAGTGGGCCACGCGCAGGTCGTGGATGCTGAGCAGCAGGGTGCGGCCTTGGTCCGCCAGGCGCTTGGCGAGCACGAGCACCTCCAGCTGGTGGCGCACGTCCAGCTGGGCCAGGGGCTCGTCCCACAGCTGCAGGGGGGCCGCCGTGGCCAGGGCCCGGGCCAGGAGCACCCGCGCCCGCTCGCCCCCGGAGAGGCGGGTCACGGGACGATCCGCCAGCTGCACGAGGTCCAGGGCGGCCAGCGCCTCCTCCACGCCCACGCCATCATCGCCATGGGCGTGGCGGCCCATGGCGACGACCTCGCGCACGGGGAAGTCGAACTCGAACCGGGTCTCCTGGGGCACCCAGGTGCAGGTGCGCCCCCGCTCCACCATGGGCAGGGCCGTGAGGTCGCGCCCCCGCCAGGCCACGCGGCCCGTGGCCTCCAGCAGCCCCCCCAGGGACTGCAGCAGCGTGGACTTGCCCGCTCCGTTGGGCCCCACCACGGCGGCGAGGCAACCCCCGGGCAGGTCCAGGTCCAGTGGCCCGAGGCGGCCGGGCACGGCCAGGGCGCGGGCTTCCAGGGCGGCGGTCATCGAAGGGGGCTTTCAGACACGGAGATCACGGAGGGGGCGGAGACCACGGAGAGAAGGGAGCAAAGAATCGTAGGATGGGAGGCATAGCGCCCATGGACTTTAGGGCTCTTTCCCCTCCGCGTTCTCCGCTCTCCTCCGTGATCTCCGTGTCTTCCAAGGTTCACGCCGGCCTCCGCCGCAGGAGCCACAGGAAGAAGGGACCGCCGATGAGGGAGGTGACCACCCCGAGCTTGAGGGTGAGGAGGCGGCAGGCGAGGTCGCAGGCGAGCACGAAGGCGGCGCCGCCGAGCATGGAGAGGGGCAGCAGGCGGCGGTGGTCGGGGCCCAGGAGCAGGCGCAGCATGTGGGGCACCACGAGGCCCACGAAGCCCACCACCCCGCCCACGGCGGTGGCCAGGGCCGTGAGGATGGTGGAGAGGGCCAGCAGCGTGCGGCGGAGGCGGGGCACGTCCACCCCCAGGCTCTGGGCGCTGGTCTCGCCCAGGCTCAGCAGGTTGGTGGACCGGCCCAGGGGCAGCAGGAAGACGCAGGCCAGAAGGGTGCCGGGCAGCACCATCCACACGTGGTCCCAGGTGCGGTCCTCCAGGCCGCCCATGAGCCAGAAGAGGATCTGGGCGCTGCGCTCGTAGAGGCCGGCGCTGCTCATGAGCACGTAGCTGGTGAGGGCGCCGAGGAAGGCGTTGAGGGCCACGCCCGAGAGCAGCAGCCGCTCCATGCCGGCGCCCTTGCGGCTCAACAGGAGCACGGCCCAGGTGGCGAGGAAGGCCCCGGTGATGGAGGCCAGGGGCAGCGGCAGCAGGCCCTTGCCCGCCCAACCCAGGGCGATGGCGAGCACGGCCCCCAGGGCGCCGCCGCTGCTGACCCCCAGGAGGCCCGGGCTCGCCAGGGGGTTGCGGAAAAAGGCCTGCATCACCACGCCGGAGGCGGCCAGCGCCGCGCCCACGGCCATTCCAACGAGGGCGCGGGGAAGGCGGATCTGGAAGAGGATCGTGTGGGCCAGCTCATCCTGCCCGCGCAGACCGGCCCAGATGCGCCCGAGGGAGAGGGGCATGTCCCCCACGCCGAGGGCCGCCACCACCAGCAGGCCCAGGAGCAGGACCGTGAAAGGGGTGGCGAGCCGCAGGGACCTCACCGGAAGGCCTCGGGGTGCAGCTGCCGCGCCAGCCGTTCATACCCATCGATGCGCAGGTGGGTGACGCTGCTCAGCACGTGGCCGGGGATCATGGCGCAGCGCCCCTGCTGCACCGCGGGCAGGAGGCGGAAGGGGGTGAGGCTGCGGTAGGGCGTGAGGCTGGTGGCGCAGTCGGTCCCGCCCAGCACCAGGGCCTCCACACGCCATCCGAGGATCTGCTCGCCCGGAGTGGGGGCGTGGCCCTTGAGACCCGCCTCCGCCGCCACGTTCAGGGCTCCGGCGTGGTCGCAGAGATCCTGAAATGTGGTGTCGGTGCCGGCGATGTACCCGTAGGTGGAGGGCGCCAGCACCCGCACGGGCTTCACGCCCCTCAGTCGGGCCGCGAGGGACTCCACCCGCTTCCGGCACGACTGGATCACGGGCTCCGCCCGCTCGGGGTGGCCCACGGCCTGGGCCACGAGGCGCAGGTTGGCGTAGGCGTCCTCCAGGGACTCGAAGCGGGCGATGAAGCAGACCTGCACCCCGGTCTTGCGGACCTGCTGCACGAGCTCGGGCCGGCTGTAGCTCGTCATGAGCACGAGGTCGGGCTTGAACTTGAGGATGTCCTCCGCGTCGCCGCCCTTGAGCTGCGGGAAGGCCGCGGCCTCCCTGGCCACGCCACTGAACTCGGGCGACCGGCTGATGTGGCTCAGGGCCGCGATCTGGGATGGATCCGCCACGGCCAGGAGCATCTCATCGGTGCCCACCGCCTGGGAGACGATGCGCCTGGGGGCCTGCGGCGGCCCGCCGAAGCAGGTCGCCGTGCACAGGAGCAGGCCGAGGAGCGCTCTCATCTCAGAAACGGTAGCGCAGCTCCAGGCTCCAGGTGGGGCCGGGCGCGGGGAAGCCGTAGATCTGGGAAGCGTCGTTGCGCTGGTCATAAGTGCGGGCCAGCCAGTCCGCCTTGGTGATGTGGGGCTGGAGCAGGTGCTCCCCGCGCAGGCTCAGGCTCAGGCCCGGGCGGAAGGTCCAGGTGCCCAGCACCGCGAGATCCGAGAAGTGGGTGCGGTTGGCGCCATACACGGGGGCGAAGGCGCTGTCGTAGCCGAAATACTCGTAGTGATGCCCCGCCTGGCTGAACCGGCCCGAGGCCTCGAAGGGTCCCCGCTTCCACCTGCCCGAGAGGCCGTAGATGAGGAAGGGGCGGCGGAGCACGCCGGCACCGCTGAGCTGCTGGTCCCGGGGCGCGCTGAGGTCCCGGGCCTCCTGGCTGCGGACGAAGCCCTCCACCTCCCAATCGTCGACGTGGTAACCCAGGGCCGACTCGAGGCCCTGGATCCGCAGGTCGTGGGCGTTGACGTAGTCGTAGGTGGAGAGGTCGAAGCTCACCACCGACTCGAAGGTGGTCCGGCTCGCCTCGAGGCGGGCGGACCAGGGTCCCTCCTGCCAGCCTCCACCCACCTGGAGGAACTTGCTCCGCTCGTTCTGGAGGCGCACGTAGGTCCCGGGGAGAGCCTGCTTGGCGTGGTAGAGCTCGGCCTGGAGGAAGGGGACGGAGAATCCGGTGCCCCCCGAGGCATAGAGGCGGAAGCCCGCGGCGAGATCCAGGTTCGCGCCGAGGCGGTAGGTGGTCTCGCCGGAGGCGCCCTCGGGGAGGGGCGTCGCGCCGAGGTAGGTGAAGGACTGGCGGTCGCGCTGGGCCCGCAGCCCGTACACGAGGCGCAGGGCCGGCACGGGGACGCTCTGGAGCTCGAGGGTGGCGCCCAGGTGCCGGCCCACGGCGCGGTCGGTGCCGCTGGGATAGCCGGGCGTCGCGGCGAATTCCTCGTAGGCGTCCAGGGCGAGGCTGCCCCCCCACTGGGCGGTGGGCTCCCAGCGCAGCAGGGCCCCGACCTGGTTCCGGCGGCTGTCGTAGGGATCCTGGCCCCCGAGGTAGGCGGGCTCGCGGCGGGTCTGGAGGGCCTGCCCGAGGTTCAGCTCGCCACGGAAGGTGGGACTGAAGGTGGTGCTGAGTCGGGCCGTGAGCTGTTCGTTCCGGAGGGCGCTCTCGCGGGCCGCGTCATAGTCCGCGGAGGTCCGGGGGACCAGGAGGTTCACGCCCTTGAGGGGCACCGGGATGCCCTCGAAGTGGTTGCGGTAGGTGCCGGTGAGGAGGGTCTCCCCGCCCAGGGCCTGGCCGAAGGAGAGGAAGGTGGCCTCGCTCCGGAAGGGGTGATCCGTCTCCGTGGGGGCCTCCTCCCGGAGCGTCTCGGCTCCGAACCGCACCCAGCCACCGGCCCAGGCGTAGGCCCCACTGAAGGCCGCGGCCCGATGGCCCCGCGTGCCCATGGCCAGGCGGGTGCTCGCGGAGAAGCCCTCCTTGGGGGCGCCGCCGGTGTAGAGGGCGATGACCCCGCCCTGGGCCTCGGCCCCGTAGAGCGTGGAGGCGGGGCCCGAGAGCACCTCCACCCGCTGCAGGCCCGCGAGGCTGAGGCTATTTGGGTTCACGGCGCCCAGGCCCGAAGCGTCGGTGAGGCGCAGGCCGTCCAGCAGCACCACCACGTCCTGAGGGCGGCTGGCGCCGAGGTAGAAGGAGGCGGCGGTCCCCGGGCCCCCGTTGCTCAGGATCTGCCCGGGGAAGAACTGGGCGAGCAGCTCACCCAGAGTCTTCGCGCCGCTCTGCTCGATCTGGGCCTCGGTGATGACCTTCACGGGGTTGGGCGTCTTGGCCAGGGGCACGGGGATGGTCTCCGCCGTGACGGTCACCGTGGCGGAGGCTTCCGCCTTGGCCTTGGGCCGGTCGGCCGTGTCCGCTTCCGCGGCCCGGGTGAGGGTCGCTCCGGCGACCAGGATCAGGGGAAGGGAACGCAGGCCCATCATGCCTCCACGCATGAAGCCGTGGGGGCGGGACGATGGGCCCCGGTGGGGGGCGCACCGCCCGCTCCCTCGGCGGGGGTCAAGGTCCTGGACCGGTCTCCGGACTCGCACGCGACAAGGACCCTTGGATCCTCCCGAACCTTCCCGGTTTCCCAGTGGCTCGGCTTGCGGTCTCACCCTTGCGGGTGGTGCATACCGTTGCGGGGCAGTGCCGGATTCCCACCGGCTTCCCGAACATCACAGGACGCGATGTCAGAACGATCAGGGGACCACGGGGACTCTCCCCTGGCAAGGCGGAAGATGGAACGCGAATGGCGCGAATAAAAGCGCAAATGGCGCGAATCCGCCGGGGGCGCAGATCCTGGAGCCGGAAGGCGCCCTCAACCCAGGACGCGATTGTGGAAGCGGAGGAGTCCCCGGTTGGGGCCATACACATCCACTGCGCTGAGTCCGAAGGGTCCCGACTCCGGTACCGGGCGAAGCCCGGGAGCGGGAGGGCCGCGGCGAGCGGCCCGATAGGAGGGAGGCGCCCGTTATCCCAGCACGCGGTTGTGGAAGCGGAGGAGTCCCCGGTTGGGCCCGTACACATCCACTGCGCTGAGTCCGAAGGGCGCCCAGGCGAGGTCGAGCGCGCGCTCCAGGGGCAGGCCCAGGAAGTGGGCGAGGAGGGCGCGGAGGGTGCCGCCGTGGGCGAGCACGAGGGTGGGGGCCTCGCCCTCGAGGGCGGTCTGGAGGGCCATCACCGCGCGGCTGGCGGTGCGGCCGAAACTCTCGCCGCCCGGAGGCGCGGCCTTCACGGGATCCGCGAAGAAGGCCTTGGTGGCGATGGGGTCCGCCTCGGAGAGCTCGGCCCAGGGGCGGCCCTCCCAGGCGCCGAAGGCCTGCTCGGCCAGATCCTCGAGCACGAGGAAGGGCAGACCCAGGTCCTCGCCGTGGAGCCGGCTCCGCTGCAGGGGCGAGCAGAGGACCCGCTGCAGGCCCAGGGCCAGGAGCTCCGCCTTCACGGCGGGCCAGCGGGCCTCGCCCTCGGGGGCCACGGGCAGGTCGAGGCGGCCCAGGGGCGCGCCGCTCTGGCTGGCGGCGGTGGGACCGTGACGGAGGAGGTAGAGTGGGGTCATGGGCAGGGGGGCCGGCGGCCGGCTGCCCTCATCTTGCCACCCACACGAGCAGCGCGGCGGCTTCCCCCAGCATGGCGGTGGCCCCCAGGC
>CAZVKM010000067.1:0-14700 GCA_964627685.1 uncultured Solibacteraceae bacterium
CGGCTTCGCCGTGCCCGTGGACACGGTGAACCGCGTGGTGCCCCAGCTCATCGCCCGGGGGCGGCTGGAGCATCCGGAGCTGGGCTTCGATCCGGTGTCGCCCGCGGCGGTGGAGCAGCACTTCGGCCGCCAGAAGGGGGTGATGGTCGGCCGGGTCTATCGCGGCACGGCCGCGGCCCGGGCCGGCCTGGAGGGGGTGGGCCGGGAGGGCCGCCGCGTCTTCCCCGGCGACCTCATCATGGCGGTGGACGGGCAGCCCGTGGACAGCTGGGAGGGCCTGCTCGACGCCCTGGAGGCCAAGCCCCTCGGGGGCACGGTCACCCTCCGGATCCGGCGGGAGGGCCGGGAGCAGGAGCTGCGCTTCCCTCTGGTGGCCGAGCGCTGACCTTCACCCCGGATCCCCGGCGATTCCCCCCAGGGGACTGAACCGGAGGGGCGGTTCATCCGTCTACATGGAGAACCACGAGCGTCCCATGCCCTCCGGAATCATCCTCCCCTCCCCCCTGCCCTCCTCCCTCGCCGCGGCCCACACCCGGCTGGCGGTGATGGGCGCCGTGGCCCAGCGCTTCCCCGGCGACCTCCGCGGCGCGGCGTGGCGTCCCCTGGGCGGGCCCCGCTTCCACGTGGCGGCCTCCGGGCGCTGGGGCTGGGTGCGGCAGCGGGTCCTCGTGGAGGACGAGGCGCAGCCCCACCTCGGCACCTGGCTGGGGAGCTATGAACTGGAAGCCGGGGAGTGGACCCTCATCGAAGCCACCTGCGCCGTGGATCCAGCCCCCCGGACCGGCGCCGCTTGACGCCCCCGTGACCGGGGGCGCCCCAGGGACCGGTAGCCTGATCCCATGGCCCCCGACCGGCTGCTGACCCGGCCCTTCGTCCTCACCTGGACATTCTACTTCTGCCTCTTCGCAGTGGGGTACCAGCTCTACCCCGTGATGCCCCTCCACATGCGGGACCTGGGGGCCTCCCTCGCCGAGAGCGGCCGCTTCATGGCGCTGTTCATGATCGGCTCGGGCTGCGGGGCGCTCTTCACCGGTCCCCTGGGGGATCGCCTGGGCCCCCGTCGCGTGATGATCGGCGCCAGCCTGCTCTGCGCCGCCTTCTTCGCGGCCTACGCCTTCGTGCCCTCCCGGGGCGCGCTCCTCGTGCTGGCCCCCCTGCACGGCGTCGTCTGGAGCGCCCTGCGCACCAGCGGGGTGAGCAAGGCCGGGGGCCTGCTGCCGGAGGAGGGCCGGGCCGAGGGCCTGAGCTTCTTCGGGCTGGCGAGCCCCGGGGGCGTGGCCCTGGGCCCCCTCATCGGCCTCTTCCTCTTCCCCCGCCTCGGCGTCCGGCCGCACATGCTCCTGCTGGCAGCCGGCTTCCTGGCCGAGGCCCTCCTGGCCCGGGCGACCCCCCGGGACCAGCCCGCCGCCGGCCGCCCCCACCCGGCCCTGCTCCGGAAGCCCGAGCCCTGGCTCTGGCCCGCCGCGGCCCTCCTGTTCCTCCTGGCCATGAGCTACGGGCCCATGCCCCCCTACGCCGCCCAGGAGGCGAAAGCCCTGGGCATGGCCTGGCCCGCGGCCCTGCTCACCTGCTTCGCCCTGGGCATGGTGAGCCTGCGGCTGCTGCTGGGCGGCACCGGCATGGGTCGGGATCCCCTTCGCCTCCTGCCCTGGATGCTGGGGGTGGCCGCCGCCGGCAACCTCCTCCTGGCCTTCCTGCCCGGCGGCCAGGCCCGCCATGTCCTGGGAGCCCTCATCTACGGCGCGGGCTACGGCATGACGCACACCCTCGTGTTCACGGCGGTGCTCGGCAGGGCCGAGCCCGCCCAGCGCGGTGCCGGCGTGGGCCTCCTCTACGCCAGCTTCGATGCGGGCAGCGCCCTCGGGGCCTGGGGCATCGGGCGGGTGATGGAAGCGCATGGGTTCCGCCCGGGCTGGGCCCTGGGCACCGTGGCCCTGGCCCTCGCCGTGCCCTTCGCCCACCACCTGGCCCGCCGCCACGCCATGGGACACTGATCCGTGGACGTCCGCCGCCCCTTCTCCCGGGACTTCGCCCTGCTCTGGGCGATGACCTTCCTGACCTTCTTCGCGGCCTTCCAGCTCTTCCCCACGGTGCCCTTCCGGCTGGGGGAGCTGGGTCTGCCCCTGGGCGCCCGGGGGCGCTTCATGAGCCTCTTCACCGCCGGCAGCGCGGCGGGGGCCCTGCTCACCGGCCCGCTGGGGGACCGGGTGGGCGCCCGGCGGATGGCCATGGCCTGCACCCTCGGCTTCGCGGCCTTTCTCCTCGCCTACCCCTGGCTGGGCTCCGCACGGGCCTTCCTCTGGATCGCCTTCCCCCACGGGGTGGTGTGGAGCGGCGTCCTCACGGCCACCATGAGCCTCCTGGGCCGCGTGCTGCCCTCGGAGGGCCGGGCCCAGGGCCTCTCCCTATACGGCCTCGCCAGCCCCGGCGGGGTGGTGGTGGGGCCCGTCATCGGGCTATGGAGCTACCACACCCTCGGCTTCCTCCCGATGTGCGTCAGCCTTGCGGTGGTCTTCGCCGCCCTGGCCTGGCTGGCCCGCAACCTGCCGGCGGATCCGCCGGCCCACGCCACCCCCACGCCCTTCCAGCTCCCCAGCGGCGCGGTGGTGGTCCCCTGCCTCATCCTCTTCCTCACGGCCCTCGGCTACGGCACCTTCAGCACCTTCACGCCCCAGGAGGCCACCGCCGCCGGCCTCACGGGCCCCTGGGCCGGCACCTTCCTCACCAGCATGGCCCTGGGCATGGTGGCGATGCGGCTCCTCATGGCCCGCACCGGCTTCGGGGCCCAGCCCATCCGGCTCCTCCCATGGATGCTGCTCGGCGCCACGGCGGGCATGGTGCTGCTGGGGCTCCTGCCCGGCACCCTGGTGCGCCATGCGCTCAGCGCCGCCCTCTACGGCGCCGGCTACAGCATGGTGCACACCCTGGTGAATGCCCGCCTGCTCGAGGTCATCCCTCCGGAGCGCCGGGGCGGGGCCTTTGGCGCCCTGCTCTTCGCCTTCGACAGCGGCATCGGCATGGGCAGCTTCGCCCTGGGCGCCTTCATCGGTCGCTTCGGCTACCGGCCCGGGTGGCTCCTGGGCGCCCTGCTCGTGGCCCTGAGCCTGCCCCTGGCCCGGCGCCTCCTCCGGACCGTGGGAGCCCCCCTCTCGGTCTGAAGGCCCCCGGAAATCAACCCACGGAGTCCCCTTGCCGAAGCGGCGGGTGATCCCAGGGGAAGCCCATGTCCATGTCTTCACGTTGGTTTCGATCCGCAGGCCTGCTGGCCCTGGGGGCGGGCGTACCGCTCCTGGCCCAGGAAGGGCCCAAGCTCTCCTTCAACCTCTTCGGGGATCTGAGGTACGTGGCCCAGGACACGAGCCGCCCCCCGGGTGGACCCGCCGGGCGCAGCCACGCGGGCCTCGGGCAGTTCGACTTCATGACCCAGGGGCGGCTGGATGACCACTGGTCGGCCTTCGTGGAGGCGGTGCTGGAGTATGATCCCGACGCCCATGAGACGGTGGTGGACCTGGAGCGCTTCTACGTCGAGTACCAGGCGGAGGACGCCCTGACCCTCGGCCTCGGGAAGCGCCACACCCCCATGGGCTACTGGAACAACGCCTACCACCACGGGATGGTGTTCCAGCCGACCATCGACCGGCCCCTGCTGACGGAGTTCGAAGACGGGGGCGGCCTGCAGCCCGCCCACGACACCGGCCTCTGGGCCCGGGGCCGATCCGGCACCGCCGGGTGGTTCGGGTACGACGTGATGCTCAGCAACGGGCAGACGGGCTCCCAGGCCTCCGATGGCAACGCCCACAAGGCCCTCACCGTGCACCTGGAAGGCAAGGCCGCCCCCTTCGCCCTCGGCGTCACCTATCGCAGCGACCTCCTGGCCCCCAACACCGCCCTCAACGCCCGCCCCGGCACCGTGAGCCTGGAGACGGAGGTGACCTACACCGGCCTGGATGCCCGGGTGGAGCATCCCAGGGTGCAGGCCCTCGGGGAGTACCTCCAGGTCAAGGAGAAGGACAGCGCCGGCGAGGCCACCACCAAGGCCTGGTTCCTCTACGTCGGCGTGCCCCTCGGGGCCTGGACCCCCTACGCCCTGGTGCAGGATGCGAAGGTGGATGCCGCCACCCGGCTCTTCGCGGGCTTCGTGGACTCCCAGCGCTCCCAGAGCCTCGGCCTCCGCTACCAGTTCGAGGCGCCCGTGGTAGCCAAGCTCGAAGCCGCCCGCACCACCTACCCCGCCACGGACCGCTCCGAGCGGCGGATCACCTTCGCCCTCGCTTTCGGCTTCTGAGGAGGAACCCATGCGCCCCTTCGGATTCCTCGCCTCCTTCGCGTTGCTGACGGGCCTCACCCTCCAGGCCGGGGAGCCCCTCGCCCTCATCGTCCACCCCAGCAACCCCGTGAAGAGCTTCAGCAAGGAGGAGGCCGCGGCCCTGCTCCGCGGCGACACCCTCTTCATCGGGGGCAAGAAGGTCACCATCATCCTCGGCAAGCCCAGCACCAAGAGCCTGCCCGCCACCACCTACGGGATCCTCTACACCAGCCCCACGGGCCTGCTGGGGATCATCCGCCAGGCCAAGATGCGGGGCGTCGCCTTCGACCCCGAGTTCCTCGACACGCCGGAGGCCGTGGAGGCCAAGGTGGCCGCCGATCCCAAGGCCATCGCCATCCTCCTCAAGTCCGAGGTGAAGGGCACCGGGGTGAAGGTGATCCCCATCCCCGACTGAGCCCCCCAGCGACCTCCTCAAGGCGAGACGCGCATGGCCCACCCCAGCCTCAAGGCCCGGATGCTCCGGTCCATCCTCCTCGTCCTGGGCATCATCCTCCTCGCCCTGGGGCTGGGGGTGAACCACCAGTCCCAGGCGACCCTCCGGGAGGCCATGGATCAGCAGGCGGCCACCCTGGGCACCTTCCTCGGCAGCGTCGGCTCCACGGCCATCCAGTTCTCCGATGGCGCCACGCTGGACGGCTTCGCAAAGCAGGCGGAGACGGATCCCAACGTGGCCTTCGTGAAGTTCTTCGACAGCCAGGGGAAGCTCCTGGGCCACCCCACCTTCAAAGGGGATGAGTCGGATCTGGCCCTCTACGCGTTCCCCGCCCGCGAGGCGGGCCAGCCGCCGGTGGGGACCGTCCGCCTCGGCATCCGCATGGATGGGCTCCGGCGCAGCCAGCGCCAGCTCTTCGGCATCCTGGCCATGGGCGTGCTCACCACCTTCGGCCTCGTGGCGCTGCTCACCTTCTGGCTCCTGAACCGCGCGCTGGGCCCCCTGAAGGCCCTCACCAACGAGATGGCGCGCATGGAAGCGGGCCACCTGGGCGAGGACGACCTCGTGGTGGGGGACGACGAAGTCGGCCGCATCACCCATGGGTTCCAGGCCCTGAAGGCCCACTTCCGGAACATGATCCAGACCTTCCAGACGCAGACCGCCCGCAACCTGGGGGACTCCGGGGAGCTCTCCCGCGAGGCCTCCCAGATGACCGAGCTCACCCGCCAGATGAGCCAGACCAGCAACCAGGCCAAGGATCAGGGCGAAGCCGCCGAGGCGGAGGCCCGGGCCCTCACCACCAGCCTGGAGACCATCAAGCAGGACATGTCCGTGTGCCGGGACCGCGCCGAGGAGACCCTGGGGGCCTCCCGCAAGGGCGTGGAGGCCGGCGAGCGGACCAACCGCACCATGCAGGACATCGCGGCCATCTCGGAGAAGGTGAGCGCCTCCCTGGGCATCATCCATGACCTGGCCCGCCGCACGAACCTCCTCTCCCTCAACGCCGCCATCGAGGCCGCCAAGGCCGGCGCCCACGGCAAGGGCTTCGCCGTGGTGGCCGAGGAGGTGCGCAAGCTGGCGGAGCAGTCCGGCAACGCCGCCAAGGACATCGGCAGCCTGATCACCTCCTCCCGGGAAGCCGCCTCCGAAGGGGCCGCCACGGTGAAGGCCACCATGGCCTGCCTCACGGACATCAGCCAGTCCTCGGAGAACCTGCTCACCCAGATCGCCGAGACGGACCAGCGGTGCGAGCAGTCTCTGGAGCGGGGGCGATCGCTCCTGGGGTTCAGCATGTCCGCCAGCGAGAGCATGTCCCTCAACTACGCCATCACCACCCAGCTCTCCGTGGCGGTGCAGGGTGTGGCCTCCACGGCCGCGGACCTGGCCCAGGTGAGCAGCGGCATGGACAACGCCATGGCCAAGTTCCAGGTGAACGACCAGGGCGCCCCCCGCCTGGTCGGCGCCGCTCCGGCGGGTGGGGACTCCGGCGTGGAGCTCTTCTAGCGCCTCAGCTCCGCCGATGCACCTTGGCGCCCGTGTGGGAGCCCTGGTCCGTCGGCTTGACGATCAGCTCGTCGATGTTCACGTGGGGAGGCAGCGTGGCCACCCAGCGGACGCACTCGGCGATGTCCCCCCCGCTCAGGGGCGTCATCCCCTGATAGACGGATCCAGCCTTCGCCTCATCCCGGAAACGCACCACGCTGAACTCCGTCTCAGCCATGCCCGGGTCGATGCTGGTCACGCGGATCGGCTCCCCGCAGAGCTCCAGCCGGAGGGTCTGGGCCAGGGCCTTCACGCCATGCTTCGAGGCGCAGTACACACCACCCCCTTCGTAGGTGGCATGGCCCGCGGTGCTGCCGATGAGGATCACGTGGCCCCCGCCCGACCTCCGGACGTGGGGGAGGGCCGCCTGGATGGTGAACACCAGGCCCTTCACATTGGTGTCGAGCATCTGGTCGAGGTCGGCCTCGGGGATGGCCTCCACCTTGTCGAGCCCCCGGGCGAGCCCGGCGTTGCCCACCACGACGTTGAGCCCGCCCAGGGCCTGCGCCGCCGCCTCGGCGAAGGCCACGATCTCGGCCCGGACGCGCACGTCACAGGTCCCCGCATGCACCCTTGCCCCCTTCCCGCGCAGCGTCGCCGCCAGGGCCTCCAGGCGCTCCCCCCGGCGGGCGCAGAGGGCGAGGTCGAAGCCCGCCTCCGCCAAGGTGCGGGCGATGGCCTCGCCGAATCCGCTGCTGGCACCGGTGATGAGGGCGATGGGACGCATGGGACCTCCACCCTCAAGGGTAGCCTCGGCCCGGCCCTCAGAAGCGGCGCACCACGTTGAAGCCGAGGGACCACTGGTCCCCGGCCCGCGGTCCCCCGTCGTGGTCCCCGGAGAACACCTGGTTCAGGGTGCTGCCGCTGAAGGTGGAGGCCGCCAGCATGAAGCGGTGCTTGAAGGTCCGGTAGGTGAGGCCCGCGGCGAAGCCGGGATGGTAGGTGCCCGGCAGGCGGCTCGGCTTCGGCACCAGTTCGGCGAAGAGGCCGAGGTCGGCCCCCACCTCCCCCCGAACCCCGAGGCCCACATTGAATGCACCGCCCCGCCGCGAAGCCAGACGGCCCGCCGGGGAGGTGCTGAAGTCCACCTGGCGGGTGGCAGTTGTCGTCACGTAGGCGGGCACCAGGGAGCAGGTCACGGGGCCGAGGGTCACGTCCAGGGGCAGGGCCAGGGTGCCGCCCACCAGGCCGATCTCCCCGAGGGCCACCTCCCGATGGGTGACCACCTCATCGAAGCGCTCCACCCGCAGCGCCCACCGCACCCGCTCCGTGGCGAGGAGCCGCTGCTGCACGCCGAAGGTGAAGGTCTTCAGGTCCGCCGTGCGACCCACCACGAGGTTCAGGCCCGGGACCGGGCCGATCCCCACGGTGAGCGAGAGGCCCGCCGCGGCATAGCCATCCAGGCCGTAGGCATCCTTCCCCGAGTCCTTGGCGGCCTGGAGGAAGCGGTGGGTGAAAGCCAGGCCCACATCCCAGCCCTTGAGCTGGTCCGCCGTGGGGAGGTTGAAGCCGAGGGGGACGTCGGTGCCCTGGGCGGCGAGGGGCATGGACAGGAGCAGGGCCAGGATCGGGGGGCGCATGGGGACTCCAGGGTGGGGTTGACCCCACCCTGGCCTGCCCCCCGCCTCCCGGAAAGCTCCGGTCGCCGAAAGGGGACCCCTCCGGCCTCAGCGCTTCCCGGGGGTGAGCTTGGCGTCCTCGAGCACGACGTTGTACTTGTAGCCCGCCCCGAAGTCACGATCGAGGCGCAGCACGCCGCGGGCGATCACCACGTCCCCCACCTCGGCCTTGGCGGCGGTGGTCACCGTGAGGTCGGCCGTGGGCCCCTGCCCGCTGCCATCCCGCAGGTGCAGCCAGTTCTTGCCCATGATGCCCAGGTTCACCTTCACCACCTGGCCCTGCACGGCCACGGGCTTGTCCTTGAGGCTGTCGCGCTGGGCGAAGAGCTCCTCCACGGTGCGCCCTTCCGCCCCGGGGGCCTTGGCGGTGTGGGGCACCTGCACGTCGGAGGGCCCCTGGGCGGCAAGGGCGTGCTGGATGGTGGGGGTGGAGCTGCCCACGGGATCCTGCAGGGTGCCGAAGTAGACCAGGGCGAAGCGGCGGTTGAGGCTCTTGGAGTCGAAGTTCTGCATGGCCATGGCCCCCACCACGGTCACCTCGGCATCCTTGCCCGCGGAGGTCTGGGGCACGGCGGCCCAGGCTTCGCCCGCGCCGGTGTCCAGGCGGAGGTAGCTGTAGGGGGCGGCGTCGATGCGCTCGATCACCTTCCCCTTCAGGGGCATGCCGGGAGGCAGGGGGGCGGCGACCTTGGGGGCGGCGGGCTTGGGGCGGCAGCCCACCACGAGGAGCGGCAGGGCCAGGAGCGGCAGGGAGGCGGTGAAACGCATGGCGGTCCTCGGATGAAGGGCCGCAGCCAAGGCCGCGGCCCCTCCATTCTCAGGGGCTTCCCCAGTGACGGGAAGCTACTTCACGGGCTCGGGGCCCTTGTGGCAGGCCTTGCAGGCCTGGAGCTTCGGGGCGGTCTTGGGGTCGGCGCTGCGCCAGTAGGGCATGTCGTCCCCGCCGGTCTCCGCGCGGTGGGCCTCGGGAACACGGCCCCAGTAGTAGGCGAAGCCCGTGGAGCCATCGGAGAGCGTCTCGCGCATCAGGAGCGGCCCGGGCTCGAAGCCCGGCTTGCCCTTGGCATCCAGCTGGGTGCTCATCACCACGTAGGCGCCCGGCGGGAGCGGGGCCCCCGCCTTGTACTTGTCGGCCCCATAGGAGGCGGTCACCCAGATGCGGCCCCAGTGGCCGCCGTGGGCCTGGGTCACCTGGGGCGCCTCCGAGACCGGCTCCAGGCTGGCGTAGTCCAGGGCGCGGATGGGGAGGTCGGCCTCCACGTTGGCCTTGCGGAGGGCGTCTGCTTCGGCGGCGGCCTTGTTGGTCTCCTCGTTGCCGAACACCATGATGCCGCCGAGCTTCCCGCAGAAGCCCCAGGCGCCCAGCCAGAGGAACGCCAGCACCAGGGCCAGGGCGCCCACGCCCCGCTCCCAGAGCCGGCGGCCCATCTGCTGACGGAAGTGCACGGCCGTGTCCTCATCGGCGAGGTGCTGGGGGCGCCACACCCGCCAGAGGAGGATGAGGCAGAGGGCCCCCACGACCACCCCGGCCACGGCCGCGAGCTCATGGAGCTGCATCATGCGCTGCAGCACCTGGGTCTGGGAGGTGACGCTTGGGAAGAGCCGGTCCCCGGGGATCAGGTTGATCTGCCGCCCCCAGAGGAGGCCGCTGGCGATGGCCACCAGGCTCCCCACCCAGGCCACCAGGGCGATGAAGAAGGAGGCCTTCACCCAGGCGCGGGAGCCCTTCCCCCGGAAGGAGGCCAGCATGGCCAGCGGCAGGGTGATCACGAGCCCCAGGGGCACGTGCACGAAGGCCGGGTGCTCCCGGGCGAAGAGCTCGATGAGGGGGTTCGTCATGGGCGGCTCAGAACATGCGGGTGAGGTTGAAGCCCAGGGACCAGTAGCGGGAGGACCGCGGGCCGTTGCCGAAGGTGCTGTCGGCGTAGTCGCCGCTGAGCACCTGCGCCCCCGTGGTGCCGATCACGTTGGTGCCCAGCACGGTGAAGCGGTGCTTGAAGGTCTTGTAGGAGAACCCGAGGGCGAAGCCGGACTTGTAGGTGTCCGAGGGCAGCCGGGAGGGCTTGGGGTAGTACTCGCCCATGAAGGAGAAGGCCTCGGTGAAGCCCACGCGGAGGCCCACGCCGGTGTTGAAGAGCCCGCCGCCCTTCTTGGGGGGGGTCTGGTCCGGCGTGTAGGCCGGGGTGAGCTGGGTGGGCGTCACCGTCTTGAAGTCGAAGTTGGAGGTGGGGGTGCGGGTCACGTAGGTGGGCACCAGGGTGAAGATGATGTCGTCGGTGATGAACAGTTCCAGGGGCACCTGGAGGCTGCCACCGAAGATGCCGATCTCGCCCACATCCTTCACGCCACCCTGCTTCTGCACGGTGTGGGGCACCGCCTCGTCGAAGCGCTCGGCCCGCACGGCCATGCGGAAGCGCTCCTTGTCCACCAGCTGCTGCTGGAAGCCGATGTTGAAGGTCTTGTTCAGGGCCGACCGGGAGAGGATCAGGTTCATGCCCTTGATGGGCTTGAAGCCCATGGTGAAGCCGAACCCGGCGAAGGCCATGCGGTCCAGGCCGTAGAGGTCCGTCCCGTTATCCTTCACCGGCGCCTGGAAGCGGTGGGTGAAGGACATGCCCAGGTCCCAGTACTGCATGCGGTCCGCCGTGGGCAGGTTGAGCGCCAGGGGGACTTCGGAGGACTGGGCCAGCAGGGCCCCGCCGGCCAGCAGGCCGCCGAGGAGCAGGGGACGGGTCACGGATGCGGACATGGCAACTCCGGGTTCGGATTCTTGGGGCGGCCCGCGAAGGGCCTCGGATCACTTGGCGGCGAACTTCCGCAGCACGTCCGTGACCATCTTCTGGGCGTCGGCCTCGGACATCTTGCCCTTGAAGGCGGGCATCTTGTCCTTGCCCTCGAGGGTGATCTTCACCCAGTCGGCGTCCTTCTTCTTGTTGGCCTTGCGGCCTTCCGTGAAGTCGAAGCCGGCGTCGGGCAGCTGCTTGCCCCCGTTGTCCCGGCCATTGCCCGTGGTGCCATGGCAGCGCGCGCAGGCATCCATCCAGTACTTGTTCAGATCGCCCCCGGTGAACTTGGGGGCCTCCTTGTCATCGGCCTGCAGGCTGAGGGAGCCGAGGAGGGCGAGGGGGAGGAGGATGCGGGTCATGCGGGCCATGGGGCCTCCTGAAAGGGGGGTGGTGGGTGGCCTGGCGCCGGGTGGCTACCAGCGCTCGGGACTGTGGTTGTGGCTGCTTCCGCCGAAGTGGCAGGTGAGGGTGCAGTTGCCGCCGCTGTAGGTGCGGGCCCCGGTGGCCGCCGCGCTGAACTGGATGGTGGCGCTGGCGGGCCCTTCCATGGCGGAGGTCTCCAGGTGGGCCCAGTGGGCCGTGGCCGTGGCCCCGGAGGTCACGTTGTGGCAGTCGGTGCAGAGGGCGCCGCTGTGCTTGCCATGGTCGCCGCTGGAGTACCCGTTGTACTGGGTCGTGCCGGACAGGTGACAGGCCTTGCAGTAGTTGTTGTTGGTGGTGGCGGTGGAGACGGCGGGGAGCGCGCCGCCCACCCAGGTCGGGGTGGCCACCGCCCCGTGGCAGGAGACGTTGGAGCAGGTGGGGGAGGCCGCGGCGGAAGCGGTGATCGCCCCCGTCTTGGCGTTGTAGGCCGCCAGGAAGGCCGTGGCCGCAGGCGCGGTGGGGGTGCTCACCCGGGCGTTGGCCGCGGTGTAGTGGGCCGTGGTGCCGGAGCCCAGGTTGTTGTGGCAGCTGTTGCAGGTGACGCCGGCCAGGGCCATGTGCTTGGCGTGGGCCCCGGCGATGTCGGGATAGGTGGTGCCCGTGGGGCCGGCGGGCAGGCCGGCGGGGCCGCTCTTGTGGCAGGAGAGGCACTTGCCCTGGCCGTTGAGGCCGTCCGCGGAGACCGGCGAGTTGGTGCTGGCCGCGGTGTGGCAGGCGGCACAGGCCGGAGCCGAGTTGGCCGGGGTGCCGGTGACGATGTGGCAGGTGGCGCACTCGTTGGCCATGGTGGCCGCCGTGGCGTTCATGTGCCCGTTGTTGAGGGGCGTGGTGCGATCCGCCGCGAGGAAGGGGATCGGGTGCGTGGGTGCCGCGCTGGGGCCGTTGGCATGGCAGCTGGTGGCGGTGCCCCCGCCCGGCGTGACGGTCACGCTCCAGCAGTTCGGGGCCGTGAGCACGGCGCCGTTGAAGCCGCTGGAAGGCACGGTGGCGGGCCGGGTGGTCAGGTGGCAGATGGCGCAGGCCGTGTCCAGCTTTCCGGAGGTCCGGTGGGTGGGCACGAAGGGTGAGGTGCTGCCCGCGGTGTTCCACACGGAGGGCGTGGGGGCCCCGGTGAGGGAGCTGTAGTCATCCCGCAGGGAGGGATGGGCGCCGGCCCCGGTGGTCTTGTGGCAGGAGGAGCAGGCGGTGGAGGCGGTGCCGCCATCGAACTTGGCGGTGCCCGGCGTCCCGTGGCAGGTCTGGCAGTAGGCCAGGTCCTGCTTGGCCTGGGCCCCGTGGAAGATCGCGGGATCCGTGGCGCTGCCACCGGGGGCGAGCGGGTTCTTCCAGGTCACGCCGAGGGGGTGGGGGGCCGAGCCGGGGCCACTGGCGTGGCAGCCGGTGGTGGTGCCGCCGGCCGGCGTGTAGTTGGCGCTGAAGCAGGTGGGCGAGGCGGGCAGCGGGCTCGCCGAGGTGGAGGCGGTGTTGTGGCAGATGTTGCAGCCGGCGTTATTGGCCCGCAGCTGCCAGTCGAGGGTGGCCGCATCCCCCATGTCCCGGTGGGAGGGGATGTAGGGCGTGGTGCTGGGGGCCCCGTTCCAGACGGAGGGGGTCACCCCGGCGCTGAGGCCCGCATAATTGTCCACCAGGGAGGGGTGGGCGCCCGCCCCCGTCGTGGGGTTGTGGCAGTCGGAGCACTTCTGCACGCCGCGATCGAAGAGGGCGGTACCGGGGGTGCCGTGGCAGCTCTGGCAGTAGCGCAGGTTCTGCTTGGCCTGGTCGCCGTGGAAGGCCCCGCCGGAGACCTTGGGATCCCGCCAGAAGTCGAGTCCGCCCGTGGAGGCGCGGGTGGGGTGGGGCGCGGCCACATCGCCGTGGCAGAGGGTCCCATTGAAGCAGTCGGGCATGGCCCCCGGGGAGGGGGTGGTGATGTTCGGGATGTCCGCGGGGTTGTTGGGGGAGTTCGGGTAGTGGCAGATGGCGCAGGCCTCGGCCCGCGCGGGGTCCACCTGGGTGTGCTTGGCCGTGCGCCAGTCGGGGTTGGTGCCGTGGTGGCAGGCGGCGGTCATGCAGGAGGGCGCCGGGCCCACCTGGAGCTTGGTCATGCTGTGGCAGTTCTTGCAGTCCGCCAGCTTGAGGACGGCCTGGCCCTGGTGGTCGTTGCCGTGGCCGCTGGTGCCGTCATCCACCCACTTGGCGGGGTGGTAGTTGCTGTACTTCTGCAGCACGTCCGGGGGGGTGTCGGACTTGGTGCACCCCAGCGCGAGCCCGAGGGCCAGAAGGGCCCCCACCCATCCACGGAGACCGCGCAGCAGGAAGGAGGATGGGTGGCGCATGAAACACCACGCAAAGGCACGCCATGGGTAAAACACCCCATGACCATGGGTAGAAAACCCCATGAGATTTGATTGCAAGTAGCTGATTCAGAAAAAGATCCAGATGATCCTCTCGATACTACGCCAATGCTTCGGAGGGACAAGTCGGATACTTGAGAGGCTGCGGCGGGGACGGCCGAACGGTGCATCGGCATGGACGAGCGGTCGCCTGAATGCACCACCGCCCCCCGGATCCTGGGACCCGGGGGGCGGTGGGGGGGAAGGAGGGGACTACAGCAGGGACTTGGGGTCCACGTAGGTCAGCTTCTGGTCCCGGGCCACGGGCTCGCAGGTCATCTGGCCCTCGTGAGTGTTGAGGCCCAGCAGGAAGCCGGGATCCGAGGCCAGGGCCTTCTGCCAGCCCTGGTTGGCCAGCTTGAGGGCGTAGGGCAGCGTGGCGTTGGTGAGGGCGATGGTGCTGGTGCGGGGCACGGCCCCGGGCATGTTGGCCACGCCGTAGTGCAGCACGCCATCCACGAAGTAGATGGGGTCCGCGTGGGTGGTGGCGTGGGTGGTCTCCACGCAGCCGCCCTGGTCCACGGCCACGTCCACGATCACGCTGCCCTGGCGCATGAGCTTGAGCATGTCCTTGCGGATGAGCTTGGGGGCGGCGGCCCCGGGCACGAGCACGGCCCCGACCACGAGGTCGGTGGAGGGCAGCAGCTCCTCCACGTGGGCGTCGGAGCTCCACACGGTCTCGATGCGGTTGCCGAAGATGTCATCCAGGTAGCGCAGGGTGGGCAGGCTGCGGTCGAGCACGGTCACCCGGGCGCCGAGGCCCACGGCCATCTTGATGGCGTTGACGCCGACCACGCCGCCGCCGAGGACCAGCACGTGCGCGGGGGGCACGCCGGGGACGCCGCCCAGCAGCATGCCGCGGCCGCCGTTGGTCTTCTGGAGGTACTGGGCGCCGATCTGCACGGCCATGCGGCCGGCCACCTCGGACATGGGGGTGAGCAGGGGCAGGCGGCCCTGGGCGTCGGTGATGGTCTCGTAGGCAATGGTGGTGGCGCCGGACTTCAGGAGGCCCTGGGTCTGCTCCGGATCGGGGGCCAGGTGCAGGTAGGTGAAGAGGATCTGGCCCTTGCGGAGCATGGCGATCTCGCCCTTCTGGGGCTCCTTCACCTTGATGACCATGTCGGCCCCGTCGAAGACCTCCTTGGCGGTGCCCAGGATGGTGGCGCCGGCGGCCTGGTACTCGGCGTCGGTGAAGCCG
>CAZVKM010000068.1:0-12916 GCA_964627685.1 uncultured Solibacteraceae bacterium
TGGTCCGGCGCCGTGATGACGGACCTCATGAAGGGGCTCGACGCCTACCTCAAGGCCAACCCCAGCGCCGATCCCGCCAAGGTCATCGCCGCGGGCGGCAGCTACGGCGGCTACTCCACCAACTGGCTGGCCGGCCACCAGCCCGACCGCTTCGCGGCCTTCGTCTCCCACGCCAGCATCTACAACCTGGAATCCATGCAGGTGGGCAGCGAGGAGATGTGGTTCCCCAAGTGGGAGTTCAAGGGCTGGCCCTGGGACAGCGCCGAGACCCTGGCCCTGTGGCGCAAGCACAGCCCGCACCTGGCCGCCCAGAACTTCAAGAAGCCCATGCTCGTGATCCACGGCGAGCTGGACTACCGCGTGCCCTACAGCGAGGGCGTGCAGCTCTTCAACATGCTCCAGCTCCGGGGTATCCCCAGCGAGTTCCTCTCCTATCCCGACGAGGGCCACTGGGTGCTCAAGCCCCAGAACTCCAAGCTCTGGCACGAGACGGTGCTGGGCTGGGCCGATCGCTGGGCCAAGTAGCCCCCGCCTGATTCCGCGACCCGCCGGACCTTCGGCGGGTCGCACAGTCAGAATCGCATCCGCACCGCAGCTGTGAGGGCCCTCCCCGGCTGGCCCAGCAGGGAGGAATAGGTGCCACGGCTGCCGCCGCTGTAGTGGAGGCCGGCCAAGTCGAAGGCGCCGGGCGTGTCCCCCGCGTCGGCGGCCCGAACGCCGGGCTGCACGTAGGCCCGATCGAGCAGGTTGTCCACCCGGACCTGGAAGGTGAGGCCCTCCCAGTGGGAGGTGAGGGTCAGATCCAGCGTGGCATAGCCGCCCAGGTGCCGGATGGGGTTGGAGGGGACGGTCTCCCGGGGGCCCAGGTAGCGGGCGCGGAGGGTGCCTTCGAAGCGGTCCCCCTCGGCGCTCAGGCCAACCCAGGCCTTGGTGTGGGCGGAGTCCCCGACGGGTCCCTCCCCCGTCTTCACGAGGTCCGGCGCGAGGTAGGTGAAGCGGTCGGCACGATCCTGGAGGATCCGGCTGAGATGGGCCCAGATCCGCAGCCCCTTCAGCCCGGCAGGGGCGGGCAGGAGGATCTGCCCGGAGAGGTCTAGGCCCCCCTGGGTGCGCTGGCCCAGGTTGGCGGCCCCGGGCCCCCCTTCGCTTCCTGGGCTCCGGCTCACGATCACATCGCGGTCCCGCGTCTGCCACAGGCTCGCCTGGGAGGACACCCGTGGGCGCGTCCAGGTGGCGCTGAGCTCCGTCGTGTGGCTGTGCTCAGGGCGGAGGGTGGGATCGGAGCCGGCCCCGGTCCATCCCCCATAGAGGGTGCGGGGCGTGGGCTCCTGGACGGCCTCCCCGAAGAGGGCCTTGAAGGTCCAGTCCGCGTGGGTGCCCACGTACCCCATGCGCAGGGTGGTGTCGCCGCCATAGACGCTGTGGCGATCATTCCGAAGGCCGAGGTGGAGCGTCTGCTCGGGGGCGAGGGTCCAGCGGATGAGGGCGTGGAGGGCCTGCTGCGTGGTCTGGATGCGGTTCCCGGGGATGAGGGAGGCCTGGGGGACGGTGGGCAAGGGATAGGCGGCGAGCGTGGGGAGATCCGAGACGAAGGCGTCCGGTCCGTAGGGGTTGTCATAGGCCTTCTGGAGATCCTTGCGCTCGAAGGAGAACCCGAAGGCCAGGGAGAAGGCCTCGGCGCCCCGCCAATCGAAGTCCTGCTGCAGGTAGTCGCTGTGGCTGAGGCTCTGCCAGTAGCTGAAGTCCACACGGCGCTCCCCGGCCCGGGGGCCCGTGGCCTGGGTGAACCCGTAGACGAAGTAGCTGTCGTTGCGGACGTCGCTCTCCCGATGCCCGAACAGGGTGGTGCCGGACAGGTCCGGGCCGAAGGTGGAAGGCAGGCTGAGCCAGAGGTTCTGCTCGGGGCGGGCCCACACGGCGTGGTTCTGGGCGACATCCCCCGGGTACTCGTTGCCGTAGCCCGATTCGAGGGTCTGCCGCTGGTAGGCCAGCTCGAGGCGGCCGAGGAAGGCGCGCACGTCCAGCGCTGTCGCCCGCATGCGGCTGTCATGGGAACCGCCGAAGGTGGGGTTGTCCAGGAAGGGCCCCCAGAGGCGCCGATCGGCAAACGTCTCCCCCCGGGTGAGCGCATAGCGATCCCCGGAGTGGGGATCCAGGCGCCCAAGCTCGGATCGGGCCGTGACCGAAAAGCGGATCTCCCCGGCTTTGTAGAAGGCGTGCACATCGGCCACCTTCCGGTCCCAGGCCCCCGCGCCCAGGGTGGCCCGGCCCGTCAGCCCTTCCTGGTCCAGGTTCCGCAGGGTGATCACATTGATCACCCCCCGGAGGGCGTTGGCGCCGTAGAGGGCGGACGCGGGGCCGTAGACGACCTCGATCCGCTCGACGTTGGACAGCGGGAGCGAGGCGAGGGGGCCATCCGCCGTGTTGAAGTAGAGGTGGTTCAGCACCCGCCCATCCAGCAGGATCAGGAAGGGCTCACCCACGGTTCCCCGCTGGCCCCGCCAGTAGGTGCGCACGTAGTTGTCGCCATAGGGGCGGATCACGTCCATGCCGGGGAGGTCGTCCAGGATCTCGCTGAGCTGGAGGTAGCCCCGTCGCTCCAGTTCCTCACGGGCCAGCACGATCACGGTGGCGGGAGCGGAGTCCACCGTCTCCTCCGCGCGGGAGGCCGTGACCACCTTGGTGGCAAGCAGCGTCTTCAGGTCCGGCAACCCTTCCTGGGCGGAGAATGGACCGTGGGCGAGCGAGGCCAGGAGCGGCAGGAGGGTGGTGGGGTGCACCATGCCCCTTCCTCGGATGCAGGGGTGTGAAACCTGAACCCCGCGCCGGGGGGGTCACGGGGTCGTCAGGTTCGGGGGATGACCCCCTGGCACACCAGCTCCCCCTCCAGGGCGCGCCAGGGCTCCAGCACGAAGGGGCGGGTGAAGGCCCGGGGGTGGGGCAGCTCCAGGTGGAGCTCCGGTCCCAGGTGGGGCGCCAGGTCCGCCGGGGTGGCCCAGCTCCAGGTGCCCTGCTTGCCGCCCACGGTGATGAGGTCGAGGTCCAAGGTGCGGGGCGCGTTGCGCCCCTCGGCGCGGCTGCGACCCAGGCTGAGCTCCAGGCGCAGGAGCGCCTCGAGCAGCTTGCGGGGATCCGCCCCCTCCCTCTGCAGGAGGGCCACCGTGTTGAGGTAGGCCGGCCCACGGCCCGACTCATCGGGCGTCTCCATGACCTTGGGAGAGGGGATCACCCGGCCCAATTCCCGGAGGCCCGCCAGACCCGCCGCCAAGTGGGCCTCGCGGTCTCCGAGGTTGGAGCCCAGGGCGACGATGGCCTGCATCAACGGCGCTTGCCGTGTTCCGCGATGATCACGGTGCGGATGCCGCCGCGGATGAGGAAGTCGCCCTCCACCTTCATCCAGAAGGGCTTCGTGGCCTTCACCAGGTCATCGAGGATCTGGTTGGTGACGGCCTCGTGAAAGGCGCCCTTGTCGCGGAAGCTCCAGAAGTAGAGCTTGAGGGACTTGGACTCCACGCAGAGCTGGTCGGGCTGGTAGCTGATGCGGATCTTGGCGAAGTCCGGCTGGCCCGTGAGGGGGCAGAGGCAGGTGAACTCCTCCGTGTCGAAGACGATCTCGAAGGGCCGGCCCGGGCGGGGGCTGCGGAAGGTGTCCAGCTCCCCCGTGGGGCGCGTCACGACGTACTTGGGCAGCACCTCGCCCAGAGTGGGCTTCGCGGCTTTGGCGGGGGTCTTCTTCGGGGCGGGCTTCTGGGCGGCCATGGTCACACCTTCAGGTCGGAGGGGATGAATGTGTAGGGGATGGGATCCGGGAGGCCCGCTTCCTTGAAGCCCTGCAAGCGCAGGGTGCAGGAGTCGCAGCGGCCACAGGCCTTGTCTTCGGCTTCATAGCAGGACCAGCTGAGGTTCAGCGGAGCGCCGAGCTCGAGGCCGCGGCGGACGATCTGGCCCTTGCGGAGGTGGATGAGGGGCGCGCGGAAGCTGAGCTTCGTCTCGGGCTTGGTTCCGAGGTTCGCGGTGGCCTCAAAGCTTCTGAGGAAGGCCTCGGTGCAGTCGGGGTAGCCGCTGCCGTCCTCCTCCACGAAGCCCACGTAGATGGCGGTGGCGCGCAGCACCTCCGCCCAGCTGGTGGCGGTGCTCAGGAGGTGGGCATTTCGGAAGGGCACGTAGCTCACGGGCACCCCCTCGCGGTGGGGATCCTGGTCCAAGGGCAGGTCGATGCGGCGATCCGTGAGGGCCGAGCCGCCGATGGCGCGCAGGTTGTCGAAGGAGATGAGGAGGCGCCGGTGGGCGGGGATGCCATAGTGGTCGGCGATGGCCTCGAAGGCCCGGTGCTCGCGGCCTTCCGTGCGCTGGCCATAGTCGGCGTGGAGCACGGCCACCTCGAAGCCCGCGGCCAGGGCCTCGGCCACGGTCACGCAGCTGTCCATGCCACCGGAGAGGGAGACCACCGCGAGCTCAGCCATGGAAGGCCTCCGCCCAGGCTTCGAGTTCATCCATGGCCCCCTGGAGGCGGACCGTCTCCGGGGCATCGTCGCCCTTCGGGGGGAGTTGATAGGGCGCGCCGTAGCGCACCACGGCGGTGCTGAAGGGCAGGGGGATCACCATGCGGTCCCAGGTCTTCAAGGTCCAGGCCCGGTCGAAGGCCACGGTCACGGGCACGATCCAGGCGCCGGTCTTGCGGGCCAGGGCCACCACGCCGGGCTTCAGCTCCCGCAGGGGGCCCCGGGGGCCGTCGGGGGTGATGCCGAAGTCCCAGCCCTGGCGCACGGCCTGGATCATGCGGACCAGGGCCTTGGCGCCGTCGTCGCTGGCGGTGCCCCGCACGGCATGGATGCCGAACCACTTCCAGGTGGCGGCGCTGCGCTCGCCGTCGCGGGAGTCGCTGCTGAGGATGGCCACGCCCCGTTCGGGGCGGTGGAAGGGGTAGGCCAGGGGCATGGCGAAGAGGCGCCGATGCCAGAAGGAGAGGATGAAGCGCTCATCCCGGTGGAGGAGGTCCTGCACCGCATCCCCCTCCAGGACCCGCACCCGCAGGGTGGCGTGCCAGAGCTTCGCGAGGTGGGCGACGAGGAAGGGGATGAGCCGGAACTGGATCCAGGTGTCGAGGGGTCCCCCCAGGGGGCGGCCCTTGGCCTTGATCTCCACGGAGGCGGCCACGGTCACAGGCCCAGGTCGGCCCGGGTCAGGGCGTAGAGGGTGCCGCAATAGTCGCAGCGGATCTCGATGGGCTCCCCCTCCTGGAAGAGGTCCACCTTCTGCTCGGCGGTGAAGCCCTGCAGGGTGCCCAGGAGGGCCTCCCGGGTGCAGCGGCAGCGGTACACCAGCTCCGTGGTGGAGAGGACCTCCGCCCCGGGCCCCTGGTTCATCCAGGTCACGAGGAACTCCGGGGTGCGCTCCCAGAGGGGTACGACCTCCAAGTTGTCGATGCCTTCCACCACGCGGGCCAGCCGCTCCGGGGGGCAGTCCGGCAGGGGCTCCACCAGCAGGGCCCCGGCCTCGCCCGTGGAGGGGTCGCACCACAGGGTGAGGCTGGCCTGGATCTGCTCGGAGTTCTGGAGGTAGTTCTCCACCTGGGCGGAGACGCCCCCCTCCACCAGCTCCAGGGTGCCGATGTAGGGCTGTCCGTCGGGGTTGCTGCGCATCACCTGGAAGGTGCCGGGCCCCGCCAGCCAGGAGGCCTGAGGCTCCGGATGCTGCAGGTCCAGCACCCCTCGGAGGGTGCCATCGGGCCAGGCATCGGCCACCAGGGCCCGGGCCCGGCCGGCCCCCTTGATGAGCAGCTGGCAGCGCTCCCGGAGCATGCTCCGGGCCATGAGCACGGCGTTGGCGGCCAGCAGCTCCACGAGGCTGGCGCAGGCCTCGGCCTCCAGGTGGGGGTGCCCCCGGCGCACGCCGTCCCACAGGGGCCCGGCATCCAGCGCCGCGAGGCGCACCTGGTGATCGGAAGTGAGGGCCCGGACCACGAGGGCCTTCGGTGCATCGGTCATAGCCCCCAGGATAGCGGGCGTGGGTCGCGGGCCCGTCACGCGAGACATGCGATCCTGGTACCCGATGCTGACCCCCTCCCGCCTCGCCGTCGCCACCACGCTCCTCCAGGTCTTCGGGGAGGGGAAGCGCGTGCCGGAGGGCTGGGATCGCAAGCTGCAGGGGGCGGATGCGCACCTGGCGCAGGCGCTCCTGGGGCTGGTGCTGCGGCGCTGGGGTCGCCTCCGCGCCTGGGTGAAGCCGCGGCTGAAGGATCCGGAGCGGGGGGTGCCCCTGGGAACGGAGCTCGCCCTGGCCATGGGGCTGGCCCAGCTGGCCTGGCTCGAGGGCGTGGCCCCCCACGCGGCGGTCCATGAGGGCGTCACCCAGGTGGCGGATCCCCACCTCGGCTTCCCGCCCCACCGGGGTCTGGTGAACGCCCTGCTGCGGAGGGCCTCGGCCGATCGCGAGGCCCTCCGGGCGGAGCTGGAGGCCCTGCCCGCCTCCCTGGATCGGAGCCCCTTCGCCACCCGGATCCTGGAGGCCGCCGTGGCCCCGGAGCATGGGGAGGCCCTGTGGGCCCGGCTCCAGCAGCCGCCCCGTCCCGACTTCAGGAACCTGGGGGCAGCGCCGCTGCCGGAGGGCCTGGAGCCGGAGGTGGGCTTGCCCGAGGTCCTGAAACTCGCCCCGGGAGCCCCCTTTCCCCTGGCTTGGCTGCAGTCCGGAGCCGGCATGGTGCAGGACCGGAGCTCCCAGGCCCTCATGGGGTTCCGCTGGGAGGCCCCGGTGCAGCGCATGGCCGACCTCTGCGCGGCGCCGGGAGGGAAGGCCACGCTGATGGCCCGCCGCTGGCCCGAGGCCAAGCTCGTGGCCCTGGAGCACCACGCCGGGCGGGCCGAGCGCCTCAAGGCCAACCTCTCCCAGCGCGGGGTCACGGCGGAGGTGCAGGTGGCGGATGCAGGCGCTTGGCTCGCCGGGGGCGGCCGCGGCTTCGATGTGATCCTGCTCGACGCCCCCTGCTCCGGGACGGGCACCCTGCAGAAGCACCCGGAGCTGGCCTGGATCGGGGCGCGGGTGGACCTCCCGGGCCTGATGCTGCGGCAGCGGCAGCTCCTGGAGGCCGCGGCCCATCGCCTGGCGCCCGGGGGGCTCCTGATCTATGCCGTCTGCTCCTGGCTGCCGGAGGAGGGCCTGGCCCACCGTTCCTGGCTCCAGGCCCGGGTGCCGGGCCTGAAGCCTGCGGCGGTGTGGGAGGGCCCCTGCGCCGTGGAGGGGGGCACCTGCTTCCGGCCGGATCCCCTGACCTGGAGCGGGGAGGGCTTCCAGGCCTTCGCCTTCACCCGGGACTAAGGGGGCCTGGGCACGGCGCCGATGAGGGCCTGCTCCCCGAGGTCCCCATGCGACGCATCTTCGCGCTCCTGCCGCTGCTTGCCCTGGGGGCCCGGGCCCAGGACCTGAGGTGGGGCTTCCAGGCCGGGGCCACCTTCCCCAAGGGGGATCTGGCCCGGGCCCTGGAGGATGCCACGGGCTTCGGGGGCGGGCTGCACCTGCTGGCGGACTTCAGCGGCCCCCACGCCGCGCGGGCCCGCTTCGAGGCCACTACTTTCAAGCGGGGGCAGGATGCCCTCGGCGCGGACGCCCGCCTCACGGCGGTGCGACTCGGGGCGGACTACCTCTGCTTCCTCCAGGGGGGCGTGGGCTCGGGGCCCTACCTGGTCGCGGGGCTCGACCACACCTGGTGGCGGCTGGAGACGACCTCGCCAGGCCTGGATCGCACGGACACCCGGGGCGCCCTGGGGGCCAGCCTGGGGCTTGGCTACCAGTTCACCCGTTGGCTGGGGGCTGAGGCGGGGACATTCAGCAGCCGGTTCCGGGATCGGGATGGGGCGGCCCGCGGCCTGACCTTGGCCATCACCTTCCGGTATTGACCCGGGCCGATGCGATCATGAAGGGATCCCAAGGAGCCTCCATGTCCCGTGCCCTTCCGGTGCTGCTGCTCGGCGCGACCCTCGCGGCGCAGGCACCCCACCCCTCCGTGTCCTCGACCGGCGTCTCCGAATCCGCCCTGCGGGGTCACCTCGCCTTCCTCAGTGACGACCTCCTGGAAGGTCGGGGCACGGGGCAGCGGGGCGGCGAGCTCGCCATGGCCTATCTCGAAGCCCAGGCCCGGGCCCTCGGCCTGAAGCCCGGCAACGGGTCGAGCTACCGCCAGGAGGTCCGCATCAGCGGCATCGCCCTCCGGACGGCGGAGAGCAGCCTCGCCTTCGGGGAGCTCAAGCCCTCCAATCCAGACGACATCGTCTACGGCACCGGCACCAGCAAGGCGGAGGTGGCCGTGGACGCACCCCTCGTCTTCGTGGGGTATGGCATCACCGCCCCGGAGGAGGGCTGGGATGACTACAAGGGGCTGGACTGCCGGGGCAAGGTCATCGTGATGATGGTGAACGATCCCCAACCCACCGTGGCGGAGCCCAGCCGCTTCGGGGGCAAATCCCTCACCTATTACGGACGCTGGACCTACAAGCTGGAGGAGGCGGAGCGCCACGGGGCGGCCGGCGTGCTCCTCATCCACACCACCCCCAGCGCCTCCTACGGCTGGAACGTGGTGCAGAACAGCTGGACCCATGAGCGGTTCCAGCTCGCCCATGAGGGCAACCCCCTCCAGGGCTGGATGACCGACGCCTTCGCCCGCAAGCTCTTCGCGGCCGGCGGGAAGGACCTGGACCAGCTGCGCGCCGCCGCCGAGCGGAAGGACTTCAAGCCCGTGGAGCTGGGGGTGCGCGTGAGCGGCACCGTGAAGAGCGTCCAGCGGGAAGTGGTCCAGGCGAATGTGGCGGCGGTGGTGCCGGGCACGGATCCCAAGCTGAAGGATGAGGTCGTGATCTACAGCGCCCACTGGGATCACCTCGGGATCGACGAGTCCCTCCAGAAGGCCGGGAAGGATGGCATCTACAACGGCTCCGTGGACAACGCCTCCGGCTCGGCGGCCCTCCTGGCCATGGCGCAGCTCGCCCTCCACCGCCCCGCCAAGCGGAGCCAGATGTTCCTCTGGGTCTGTGCGGAGGAGCAGGGCCTGATCGGCTCCGCGGCCTACGCGGCCAAGCCCCTCTGGCCCCTGGCGAAGACCGCCGCGGACCTGAACCTGGACAGCCTGAACTTCGTGGGGGCCACCCAGGACATCGGCATCCAGGGCAGTGAGCGCACGAGCCTGGAGATGGCCGCCCTCAAGGTGCTCAAGGGCATGGGCCTGAAGGCCAAGGCCGTGGAGCCCGACACGGCGGGCGGCTACTTCCGCAGCGATCACTTCTGCTTCGCCAAGGTGGGTGTGCCGGCCTTCTCCATCGAGGCGGGGCATGCGTTCCTGAAGGATCCCGCGGGCTCCAAGGCCAAGGCTGAGGCCTACGGGGCGCGCTACCACCAGGTGACCGACGCCTACGATCCCACCTGGGACCTCTCGGGCATGGTGCAGCAGGCCAGCTTCGCCTTCAACCTCGGGCAGGCGGTGGCCAATGCGCCGGCCATGCCCACCTGGAAGGCCGGGGATCCCTTCGGCGCGGCGAGGAAGCGGTGACGGGCTGCCCCACCTGCGGTTCGGAGCTCCGGTCCCTGCCGGAGCTCTATGAGGTGGAAGTCCGGAAGGTGGAGGCGGATCCGGAGCGTCTGGGCCGCCTCGCCCCTCCCTCGAGCCGGGCGGCCATCCACGGCTTCATCCTCGCGGTGCTGGCCTGGATGAGCCTCCTGGTGCCCTTCTTCGCGGTGAACCACTTCTGGCGGGCCTGCGGGCCCATCTGGGGGCTCACCCTGATCTGGATCCCCCTCTTCCTGAGGGCCAGGGACAGGGACCGTGCCCTGGGGGAGCGCCATGCCGCCCGCCTGGGCTGCGCCGCCTGTGGGTGGATCGCGGCATGAGGATCCTGCTGGCCGAGGACGATGGGCTGATGCGCCACATGGTGGCCGCCCTCCTCTCGGCCCGGGGGCATGAGGTGGTGCCGGCGGCGGATGGCCACGAAGCGCACCGCCTCTTCCAGGCGGAGCCCTTCCCGCTGGTGGTGCTGGACTGGATGATGCCGGGGCTCGATGGGCCGGACCTGCTCAAGGTGATCCGGGCCTCGGGCGCCCGGCCCTACGCGATCCTGCTCTCGGGCCATCAGGAACAGAACCTCCAGGAGGAGGCCCGGAAGGTCGGGTTCCGCAAGGTGGTCCCCAAGCCCCTCGACCCCTCAGTGCTGGAGGCGGCCCTGGCGGAGGCGGAGGCCTTCCTGGCTTAGCACCAGGATCGGCAGTTCGGGGGGGGCCTGGATCCGCATGGGCAGGGCCACGACGCCCAGGCCCCGCGACACGTAGAGCTTCCGGTCCCCGGTGCTGTAGAGGCCTTCGGTGTAGGGCCCCAGGATGCGGGCGCTGTTGAGGCCGGGGATTAGGTTGATCTGCCCGCCGTGGGTGTGGCCGCTCAGGGTGAGGCGCGCCCCGGCGGCCAAGGCGGCCGGCCATTCGGACGGCCGGTGGTTCAGGCAGATCCGGAAGGCCTCCTTGGGGATGTCCCGGCTGGCCTTGAAGGGCTCCGGGCCGGGACCGAAGCGCACGCCCCGGAAGCGGCCGTTCAGCGCCATGGGATCCTGCAGGCCCAGCAGGGCCAGGGTGGCGCCCCGGTGGGAGATCAGCGCATGGCGGTTCTCCAGGGTGCGGATGCCCATGGCCTCGAGGTCCCGCCAGATCGGGTTGGGATCCTGGAAGTAGTCATGGTTCCCCAGCACGGCGTACGTGCCGAGGGGGGCGGCGAGGTCCCGGAAGGCCCCCACGAAGGGCGCCAGCTCCTCGGGGCGGCTGTCCACCAGGTCGCCGGTGATGACCACCAGGTCCGGTCGCAGGGCCTCCAGGGTCCTGCGCCACTGGGCCACCACCTCGGCGGAGACCAGGGGCCCCACGTGGAGGTCCGAGAGGTGGGCGATGCGCAGGCCCTCGAGGCCCTCGGGCAGGTCCGAGTACCGGAGCACCACCTCGGGGGTCTCCGGGGCGGCGTAGGCCTGCAGGGCCCCGGCCACGGAGGAGGCGGTGGCGACCCCGAGGCTGCCCAGGGCCGCGCCCCGCAGGAAGGCCCGACGGCTGGCGTCCGCCTGGGCGGGGTGGCGGGTGCGCAGCCGCCAGGCGAGCCAGGCCAGGCCCGCGAGGGTGAGGTGCAGGAGGGTGAGGGCCTGGAAGTAGAAGGCGCCGCGGGCCGCGGGCCGCAGGACCTCCATCACCCCGAGGTGGCTGTAGCCCGTGAGGCGCAGGAAGAAGAACGCCGCCAGAGGGAGGTGCAACAGGAGCAGCAGCCAGGGGAGCCTATGCTGCCAGCGGGGGGGCAGGTCCTGGCGGAGCAGGTGGAGGTGCCCCACCTGCAGGAGGGTGAGACAGCCCAGGGCGATCAGGAAGAGGGACACGGGGCCATCCTATCGGCCCCGGAGGTCCCGCGCTCAAAGCTGGGGCCGGGGCCCCCCGGGGTGACCCCATGGGGATTCGTGGGGCTCAGGGTGCCTTCTCCAGGGTTGAGACGGAGGTCACAATTTGAGATGGGTTCTCAGAAAGGGGTTGCGAGAAGGGGTGAATAAAATGAGACTGGTTCTCATTCGTTATGAATCCTTGGACCCTTTCCATCCTGATCCCCTGCGCCGCCCTCGGGCCGCAGACGGGGATGCACCGCAGCCTGCTCGCCATGGGAACCACCTTGCACCTCCAGGTGGAGGGGGGCGCCCGGGCCGTGGAGCCGGCGCTGGCGGAGTTGGAGACCCTGGAGGCTCGGTGCAGCACTTGGCGTGACACAAGCCTCTGGTCCCGCCTGAATGCCGGAGGGCCCGTCCTCCTGCCCGAGGAGGACCGGGCCGTTCTCGCCCGGGTGGCGGAGCTCTCGAGCCGCACGGAGGGAGCCTTCGACCCGGTGGTCGGGCGACTGATCCAAGCTTGGGGGCTCCGGTCCGGAGGCCAGGTGCCCAGCCCCGAAGCCCTCGAGGCCGCCCGCGCCGCCTCGGGACTCGCGAAGCTCAAGGGGCTCCCAGGTCAGGTGAACCTGCAGGACGGGGCCTGGCTGGAGGAGGGGGGCTTCCTGAAGGGTCACGCCCTGGATCGGATGGCCCGCCGCCTCCGTCAGGGCGGTGCGCGGGCTGGGCTCCTCGACTTCGGGGGGCAGCTGCTGGTCTGGGGCCCTGCGCGGACCGTGGACCTGGCGGATCCCCGGGAGCGGGCGCGACCCCGCCTCTCGCTGACCCTCCGTGACGCCTCCCTCAGCAGCAGCGGCACCTCCGAGCGGGGTCGCCACATCCTCGATCCCCGCACGGGCCGGCCCTGCGAGGCCTGGGGTTCCGTGGCGGTGGTGCGATCCACCGGCCTCGAGGCCGATGTCTACTCCACCGCCCTTTATGTGATGGGTCCTGACCACGGGCTCGCCTGGGCTGAAGCCCACGGCGTGGCCGCAGCCTTCCTCTTGAACGACGGGTCCGTGCGCCTCACGGCCCCCTTCCGCGCCCTCCATCCGCGCACCCGCTAGGAGCTTCCATGCGTTCCTCCCGACTCACCCCCCTGGCCCTGGCCCTGCTCACGGGCGCCCTCACCGCCCAGGAGGCCCCCGCCGACCAGCGCCTGAAGGACCTTGAGCGCAAGGTGGAGATCCTCTCCCGGGAGCTGGAGGCCCAGAAGACCGGCGCCACCATGCCCGCCGCACCGGAGAAGGGCAGCCACGGCATGGCCCAGGCGGCCTCCAAGGTCTACGAGAGCAAGGGCGGCCTCAGCATCGGCGGCTACGGCGAGTTCCTCTACCAGGCCAAGGAGAACAAGCTGCAGGACGGCAGCACCGGCGTGGGGGAGAAGAACCTCGACGCCCTGCGGCTCATCCTCTACACGGGCTACAAGTTCAACGAGTCCATCGTGCTGAACACGGAGATCGAGTTCGAGCACGGCGGCTACAGCGACGAGTCCCCCG
>CAZVKM010000068.1:12926-14696 GCA_964627685.1 uncultured Solibacteraceae bacterium
AGGCCGTGGTGGAGTTCGCCTACCTGGATTTCCTCCTCTCCAAGGGCTTCAACGTGCGCGCCGGGCAGATGCTGGTACCCATGGGCTTCATCAATGAGCAGCACGAGCCCCCGGCCTTCCTCGGCGCCCGGCGTCCCCTGGTGGAGCGCAACCTCATCCCCAGCACCTGGCATGAGAACGGTGTGGGTATCCACGGGGAGCTGCCTGCCAACCTCAGCTACCGGGTCTACCTCATGAACGGGCTCAATGCGGAGAAGTTCACCGCTGAGGGGATCCGCGACGGCCGCCAGTTCGGCAAGGAGGCCAATGCCCAGAGCCTGGCCTGGACCGGCCGCCTGGACTGGAACCCCCTGCCCGGCAGCACGGTGGGCGTGAGCTTCTATACGGGCAACAGCAACCAGAGCGGCACCGGCGAGGTCCTCACCACCACCCTGTGGGACGCCCACGCCGAATACCGCTACCGCGGCCTGCAGCTGCGCGGCCTCTACACCCGGACCTCCCTCAGCACCCCCTACCTGGAGGCCCTGGGCCCCTCGGATCCCGCCCGGGAGACCGGCACCCGCCAGTGGGGTGGCTACCTGGAGGCGGGCTACGACCTCCTGGGCGATCGCCAGGCCCTCATCCCCTTCGTGCGCCTGGAACGCATGAACACCCAGGCCGAGGTGATCTCCGGCGTGGTGGCCACCGGGGCCTTCGACCAGACCGTGCTCACCACGGGCGTGAACTGGAAGCCCATCCCCAATGTGGCCCTGAAGGTGGATCTCCAGAAGATCGAGAACCGTGCCCGCACCGGCCAGAACCAGTTCAACATCGCCCTCGGCTTCTACTTCTGAGGACGGCTTGAAGCGCCTCACCGCGTCCCTGCTCACGGCCGTCACGGCCCTGCTCCTGGCCTGTGCCGGGGCGGGGTCCCGGTCGCAGGACCCCACCGCCGCCGAACAGGCGGCGGTGGGTCGCCTGATCTTCTTCGATCCCTCCCTCTCGGAGCCGGGTGGCCAGAGCTGCGCCACCTGCCATGCCCCTGAGAGGGCCTTCACGGATTCCCGGGGCTCCGACACCTCCGAGGGCGTGATCACGGGCCTCTTCGGCGCCCGCAACGCGCCCACCGCCGCCTACGCGGCCTTCGCGCCGGCCTTCCACTGGGACGCGGCCGAAGGCCTCTATGTGGGCGGGCAGTTCCTGGATGGACGGGCCGGCACGCTGAAGGACCAGGCCCAGGGGCCGCCGCTCAATCCCATCGAGATGCACAACGCGGACCGCGACGCCTATGTCGCGAAGGTGGCCGCGGCGCCCTACGCCGCCCGGCTCAAGGCCCTGCACGGGGCCGATCTCTTCGCGGATGGGGCCCGGGCCTTCGAGACCATCGCCCAGGCGGTGGCGGCCTTCGAGCGCACCTCGGAGGTCTCCCCCTTCACCTCCAAGTACGACGCCTACCTTAAGGGGGCCACGGTGCTCACGGAGCAGGAGCGGCGGGGCCTGGCCCTTTTCGAAGGCCGCGCCGGCTGCGCCGCCTGCCACCCCAGCACCTCCGACGATCCCAAGGTGGGGCCCCTCTTCACGGACTTCACCTACGACAACCTCGGCGTGCCGAAGAACGCCACGAACCCCTTCTACGGGATGCCGGCCCAGGTGAACCCCGCAGGCGCCGCCTTCGTCGACGTGGGCCTGGCCGGCAACCCCCAGGTGATCGCCGACGGGCGCGCCGCCGACAATCGGGGCAAGTTCAAGGTGCCCACCCTGCGCAACGTGGCCCGCACGGCCCCCTACTTC
>CAZVKM010000069.1:0-14445 GCA_964627685.1 uncultured Solibacteraceae bacterium
GCGGCGGGCCAGATGTAGTCGGCGAACTCGGCGCCCTCCACCACGATGCGCAGCTTGTCGTCGAAGCGGCTCATGCCGTTGGCGGTGCCCACGATGTAGTCCTCGGCGATGGGGGCGTTGAACACGCGCGCCGCGCCGAACTCGGGCTGCATGCCCTTCGAGACGTTGAAGATGCCGCCCTTCTCCTTGTTGGCCATGTCCTGGCCCCAGATGAAGGTGTCGGGGTTGTGGCGGAACTCCTCCTTGAGGGTGGTGTTCAGCGCCTGGAGAAGGGTGATGGCGTCGCCCTTCTGGTCGTGCAGGCCCTCGGGGTACTGGGGGCTGGTCCAGGGCTCGGGGATCACGAAGTCGTAGATGCTCTCGGGCGTGGGATTCGGCGCGGCCATGGCGGCGTCGTGGGCGGCCAGGTAGCGCGCCTGGTTCTCCTGCTCGATGGCCACCAGCTCCGCTTCCTGGAGGCCCTTCTCCAGGCACAGCTTGCGGAAGCGGGGCAGCGGATCCGCCGCCTTGGCCGCCGCCAGCTCCTGTTCATCCCGGTACCACTCGTGGCGGTCGGAGTTGGAGTGGGAGCCGATGCGCACGCAGGTGGCGTACACCATGGCGGGCCCCTGACCGCTCGAGGCGTGGGCGATGGCCTCGGCCATGGCCCGGCGGGAAGCGAAGAGGTCCAGCCCATCGCACTTGATGATCTTCAGGTTGGGCAGGCCCGCGAAGTTGTCGCAGAGGAAGAAGTTCGCGGCCTGGTCCTTCTTGGGCACGGAGATGCCGTAGCCGTTGTCCTGCACCACGAAGACGACGGGGAGCTTCTCCTTGTCCGCGCCCACGATGGCCTCGTAGCAGTACCCCTCGGAGAGGCTGCTCTCGCCCTGGCTGCAGTAGACGATGGCGTCGCTCTGGTAGTGCTTCACGGCGCGGCCCAGGCCCGAGGCATGCTGGGTGTGGTTGCCCGTGAGGCTGCTCACGTTCTGGATGCCGATCTCGGGCTTCCCGAAGTGGTTGCTCATGTGGCGGCCGGCGCTGCTGGGATCCGTGGCCTTGGAGATGCCGTTGAGGATGATCTCCTCGGGGGTCAGGCCGCCCGCGAGGCAGGTCATGAGGTCGCGGTAGTAGGGGAAGAGGTAGTCCTTCCCGGGGCGGAAGGCGAGGCCCAGGGCCAACTGGATGCCTTCGTGGCCGGCGCAGGGGGCGTGGTAGGACCAGCCGATGGCCTGCTTGAGGTAGTTGGGGGCCTTGTCGTCCAGGAGCCGCCCCAGGTGCATGAGGCCGTACCAGCGCAGAAGCTCCCCGTGGGAGGGGTCCTCCGTAGCCAGGGCTTGCAGGGCGGCCTTCACCAAGGTCGGCGTATCCACGGAACCTCCATCGGACCCCTGGGTACCCGGGGTCAGGCGAACCTTCATCTTCCCATGGGCCCCGGATACAGGCCAGCCTCGGCTTTCAGGCTGGGGGTGACCCGGCGCCCCCGGGGGTGGATCACTCCTCGACCCAGATCACCCCGGTGGGGCGGGCCTGGGCCCGGGCCATCCCCTCGGCCAGGCGCTGCCGGACGCTCACCAGCTGGTGGTCGTCCTGCTCCGGATCCCAGAGGGTGGACACCATGGGGAGCTCCCCCACCTTCTGCCGGAGGCGGTGCAGGAGGATCTGGCCGCCGCCCTTGGGCGTGCGCGGCAGGAGCAGGAGGCAGCGCCCCTGCCCTTCGCAGACCATGAGGTCCTCGCCCCTGAGGCTCTCGGCCACGGCCCTGAGCAGCTTCAGCTCCGCCGGGGGCTGGGTCCAGGCGGCCACCGTCATGGGCTCCCCACGACGGCGGGCGAGGAAGAGGTTCGCCTTCAGCCAGATGTCCAGGTAGTGGCGGTTGGGCAGCCCCGTGACCCGATCCTGGAGGGAGCTGTCCTCCACCACCGCCTCGGTGAGGGCCAGGGCCTCCTGAAGGCGGTGGAGGTCGAGCTTCAGGGTCTCCACCTCCTGGGCCTTCCCCAGGAGACCGGCCACCGCATGGAGGAGGGCCAATTCCGGCCGGGTGAAGGCCCGGGGCCGGCCCCCCAGGGCCAGCAGGGCGCCCCGCGGGACCCCGCCTTCCCACACCGCCACCGCGGCCAGGGCCCCGATCCCCCTCAAGTCGGGGTGGCCCGACCACCGCCCATCCTGGGCGGCATCCCGGATCACCAGGGTGCGGCCCGGGTAGTCCTGAACCCAGCGGCAGGCGGATTCCGGCGGCCGCCGGGCCCCTTCCTCAGGGTCCTGCCAGGGCGCCTCCCATCCGGCGACCCCCTCCCGGGCCAGGAGCACGGCCTCGGCCTTCAGGTGGGCCCGGAGGTGGGCCAGGCTGTGGGCGAACAGGGCAGGCGCGGCCTCCGCGGCCCGCCGCAGGAGCTGATCGTAGGCCCGGAGCTGGCGCCCCAGCGCCGGCAGCGGCCGGGGTTTCACCCGCACGGGCCGCGGCAACGCCTGGCGGCGCACCACCTCTGGTCGGCGGGTCCCGATCACACGGCCTCCTCCCCCACCCCTTCGGGCGGCCGGGGCCGGATCTTCAGTAGCTGATCACCCGGATGGCGGGATCCACCTCGTCCTGGATCAGGCCCTCGATGAAGCGCAGCGTGCCGCCCGAGGCACTGGGGCAGCTGCCGCAGGCGCCGTGGTAGCTGATCTGGAGGGTGAGGCCATCGAAGGAGATCACCTCCAGGCCGCCTCCATCCCCGGCGAGGCCGGGCTTGATGCGGGTCTCCAGGAGCTCGTGGATCCGGGCCAGCTTCTCGTCCGCGGCCGCATCCGGCCCCTTCGCCACATGGTCGCCCGTGGCCTCCTCCTCCACCTTCAGGTCCTCGATGACCTCGCAGATGGGGTCGATGAGGCTGCTCCACTCGGCGCCCGTGACCTTGTTCACGGTGACGAAGCGGTCCATGTAGAAGACCGAGGTGACGTTGCCCAGGGCGAAGATCCCGCTGGCCAGGGGATCGCCCACGGCGGCGGCCATGTCCTTGAAGCTGCGGGTGCCCGAGCGGAGGATCGCGGGCGTCACGATGAACTTCAGGGCATCGGGGTTGGGCGTGGGCTCGATGTTGATGACCTTGGGCATGGGGGTCCCTTCCGGCCCCAAAGTTTACCGCATTGGTCAGGATTAGCCATCCCCTATCCTCGAGCCATGCCTCCTTCCAAGATCCTCCTCTCCTGGTCCTCCGGAAAGGACGCCGCCTGGGCCCTGCAGGTGCTGAGGGAAGCGGGCACCCCACCCGCCGGGCTGCTGACCACCGTGAACGGGGCCTTCGAGCGGGTGGCCATGCATGCGGTCCGCGAGGCCCTCCTCGAGGCGCAGGCCGAAGCCGCGGGACTCCCCCTCGTGAAGGTGCGCATCCCCTACCCCTGCCCCAACGAAACCTATGAGGCGGCCATGGCGGCGGCCTGCGCCGAGGCCGTGGCCCAGGGCTTCACCCACGTCGCCTTCGGGGACCTCTTCCTTGAGGACGTCCGGGACTACCGCCTCCAGAAACTGGCGGGCACGGGCCTCGCCCCCCTCTTCCCCCTCTGGGGCCGACCCACGGCGGCCCTGGCGCGGGAGATGATCCAGGGCGGCCTCCAGGCCCGCCTCACCTGCGTGGATCCCCGGGTGCTCGACGCCGCCTTCGTCGGTCGCGCCTTCGACGAGGACCTCCTGCGGGACCTGCCCGATGGGGTGGATCCCTGCGGCGAGCGCGGCGAGTTCCACTCCTTCTGCCATGCGGGCCCCATGTTCTCCAGGCCCATCCCGATCCGGTCCGGGGAGGTGGTGACCCGCGACGGCTTCACCTTCGCCGACCTCCTCCCCGCATGATCCCGTTCCCTGCGCCTCCCCCGGTGGTCGCGACCTCCCTCCCGGGCCTGAGCGCTCCGGGCCTCCAGATGCTCATGATCCTGGAGGGGCACCGCCGCGGGCCGGAGGGGCTGCATCGCATCTACTGGCTGAATGGCTCGCCGCAAATCGGCTACGGGCACAAGCTGCGCCCGGAGGAAGTCGGGGCCTTCACCCGGGGGATCTCCGAGGGGGAGGCGCGGCGCCTCATGGTCCAGGATGTCCTGGCGCTGGCCCGCCATGTGGATCCCGTGCTCCGCCTGCTGCTCCGCCCCTGCGAGTGGGACGCGGCCCTGATCCACGCCTACCAGGTGGGGGCGGGCGCCTTCCACCGGGGCCCCGTCCGGGCGCACCTCCTCGCCGGGGATCGGGAGGCCGCCCTGTCCGCCTGGCTCGCGGAGACCCGGGCGGAGGACCCGCGCACGGGGCTCCAGGTCCACCATCCGGGCCTCGTCACCCGCCGCCAGGCGGAAGTGCGCCTCTTCCGCGAGGGTCGCTACCTCGCCCCGACGCCGCCCCTCCCCCGCGTGGATCGGGGTTCGCGCTAGCATGGAGCAAACCCAGGACCCCCCATGAGCCCCGTCGCCGCCCAACCGCTGGAAGGACTGCTGGCCGAGTGCCGCAAGGTCATCGTGGGCCAGCCCACCCTCCTGAACCGCCTGGTGGTGGCCATGCTCTGCCGGGGCCACGTGCTTCTGGAGGGCCTGCCAGGCCTGGCCAAGACCCGCACCATCAAGACCCTGGCCTCGGCCACGGGCATGAGCTTCAAGCGCATCCAGTTCACCCCGGACCTGCTGCCGAGTGACGTGGTGGGCACCCTGATCTTCGATCCCAAGGCCCTCACCTTCACACCCAAGAAGGGCCCCATCTTCGCCAACCTCGTGCTGGCCGACGAGATCAACCGCGCCCCCTCCAAGGTGCAGGCGGCCTTGCTCGAGGCCATGGAGGAGCGCCAGGTGACCCTGGGCGACGACAGCTTCAAGCTGCCCAGCCCCTTCCTCGTGCTGGCCACCCAGAACCCCCTGGAGCAGGAGGGCACCTTCCCCCTGCCCGAGGCGCAGATGGACCGCTTCCTCTTCAAGCTCCACGTGGACTACCCCAAGGAGAACGAGGAAGTCGAGGTGCTCCGCCGGGCCAACGCCCGGGACGAGGCCGTGCTGCCCGTGCTCGACGCCGCCTCCCTGGAAGCCATCGCCCGCACCATGGATCAGGTGCGCCTGGATGACGCCATCCGCGGTTACATCGTGAAGCTGGTGCAGTCCACCCGGCCCGGGCATGGCAAGGCGTGGAAGGGCAAGGAGCTGCTGCGGTGCGGCGCCAGCCCCCGGGCGAGCCTGGCCTTCCAGAGCGCCGCCAAGGCCCTGGCCCTGGTGAACGGGCGCGACCACGTGCTGCCGCAGGACATCGTCGAGCTGGCGCCGGACATCCTCCGGCATCGCCTGCTGCTCACCTACGAGGCCGAGGCCGACGGGGTCCGCACCGACGAGGTGGTGAAGCAGCTCCTCCTGGCGGTGCCCCGCCCCTGAGGGTTCCCAAAGGGCGCCGGGAAAGTTAGGCTCACGGGACACCCCACAGGAGCCCCATGCGACCCAGCGTCACCTCCGTGACCGTCACCCTCAGCGACGGTCGGACCCTCACCTTCGATGCCACCCAGCTGGAAGGGCTCTTCTGGGCCGACCGCACGGTCACCCAGATGCTGGCGCCCTTCTACAACACCTTCGCCATGGAACTGACGCCCGCAGACCTGGCCGAGGCGCCTGCCGCGCTGCCCGTGCTCGGAGGGCAGAGCACCGTGACCCTGACCCCCGCCCTCGTGGGCCAGCTCTGGAACGCCGCCGATGCCAACGGAGCGCTCCCGGCCCTCATGAAGAAGTCCGGGAAGTGCATGGCCATCCCCTGCTACTGACCGCCCTCCAGAGGGCGGATCCGCCCCTCGAGGTTCCGGTTCCCCGACCGGGCCTGGGCGAGGGCGCTTCGAATGCGGGCCGGTTCCCCGAAGGGACCGGCCCCATTCCTTCCCAGGGCCAGACCCAGCCGGGCCGCGGCCAGGTTCAGTTCGGGCTGGTGGGGATCCAGTGCGAGGGCCCTGGTGAGCCCCGCGACCGCGGCCCGCTCAACCGCGGGATCCGGATGTCCTGAAGCCCGGAGCCACCGCGCGAAGTCCACCCGTCCCACAGCGATCACGGCCCCCCGGGGATTGATCGCCTGGGCCTGATCCAGCGCCGCCAGGGCCCGGGCCGATTCCCCCGCCGAGGCCTCCCCTTGGCGGACCCGCACCACCGTCCGGCAGGCGTGGAGCAGGCCCCGGAGGTAGGTGAACACCCAGTCATCCGAAGGGGCATCCTGGATCCACCGCTCCGCCCCGGCCAGGGCCTCCCGGGCCTCGCGTCCGTGCTCCAGCCGCACCCGGGCCCACTGCAGGTTCAGCTCCAGCAGGCTCGACTGCAGGTTCCGGAGCCGCCGGTTGCGGGCGACGCCCTCCTCCAGCACCCCCAGGGCCTCCCGGTACCGGGGCTCCGGATCGCGGCCGGCCATGGCTTCGTACTCCCCCAGGTCCCAGAGGCTGTTGCCGAGGCCGTCGTAGTGCAGGGCCTGGGCCGGGTTGAGGGCCAGGGCCCGCCGGAAGGCCAGGACGCTCGCCTCGAGGGCCGGGCGGGGATCCACGCCATGGCCCAGCTCATGGTCGCCCTGGTGGTAGCGGGCGTACCCGAGCAGGGCCTGGGCCTGGTCCTCAGGCACGCCCCGCGAGGGGGCATCCTCCACCAGGCGGAGCAGGTCCGCCAGGGGACCCTCCGTCGCCTCCCCGGCCCGCTGCCGGACCTCGAAGGTGAGGGAGGCCAGCTCCCAGCGGAGGGCGAAGGCCCGCAGGTTCCGGGGCACGAGCCCCAGGGCCAGCTCCGCCTGCTGGGTGGCCTCCTGCAGCAGGGGCAGGGCCGGCTGTCCGCGTTCGATGGCCACGCCCGCCAGGCTGGTGAGGATGCGGGCCCGCACCAGCGTCGTCTCCGCCTCGGGGGGAAGGCCCTCCACCGTGGCCAGGGCCTGACGGTAGAGGGGCTCCGGGGGCTTGCGGAAGAGCGCGCGGTTCCGGCCCCGCTCCACCAGCCCCGCGGCGAGGAAGGTCGGGGCCGAGGCGCCGGAGGGGTCCAGTCGCCTCAGGGCCTCGCAGGCCCCCTCCAGGGCCTGGAAGGCCTGCTCCGAGGAGCGCCCCCGCTCCCCTTCCAGGGTCATCTGGTCCCGCCAACGCCGGGCCAACCCCACCAGCAGGGCGGGATCGCTGGGGGCGATGACCCGGGCCCCCTCGAAGGCCTCCCCCGCCTGGGCCAGATGCACCTGCCTCAGGGGGAAGTCCGAGGTGCGGTGGGCCTCCTGGAGCCGGATCTCGCCCACGAGGCGCCGGGCTTCGTAGAACCAGGGCTCCGAGGCGCTCACTTCATCCAGGCGCCCCAGGGCCGCCTCCGGCCGCCCCTCGAAGAACGCGATGAGGCCCTCCAGATAGGCCGGTGGCTCCAACGTGGCCCCCCGGCCGGCCCGGAGGTGGGCCACCGCGGGCTGCAGCAGGTCCTGATCCAGAGCCCGGAGCCGGGCGGCCCGGAGTTCGGGCTGGGAGATGGCGTGCGCCAGGTCCGCCTCCCGGAGGTACAGGGCCCCCAGGGTGCGTCCCAGGGCGGCGGAGAGGTCCCCGCTGCGGAAGCCGGCGGAGAGGGCCCGTTCGAGGTTTCGTCGCGCCTCATCCAGACTCCCCAGCGCCAGGTGCGCCCGACCCAGGGCGTAGGCGCCCGGCCCCTCCGCCACGGGGCCTCCGCTCCGGACCTGGGCTTCAAGGCGCGCGACCCGCTCCCGCAGGGCACGACCTTCCCGGGCCAGGTCGTGGGCTGGCGCCAGGTGGGCGTAGCGCGAGAGGGCTTCGAGGCGCTCGGCTTCCTGCCCGAAGGCCTGGGCGAAGGCGGCCCGCCGCCCCGCCTGCAGCCGCTCCCGGATCGCGAGCCCCGTGGCCGTGAGCGCCAGGCTCAGGCCCGTGGCGCCGACGGCGACGAGGAGCCGGTTCTTGCGCATCCAGCGCACGGCGCGCTCCCGGGCCGTGGCCCGGCGGGCGAGGATGGGATCCCCGAGGAGGATGCGGTGCAGCTCATCGCCCAGGGCCCGGGCGGAGTCGTAGCGGCGGCCCGGCACCTTCTCGAGGCACTTCATCACCACCGTGTCGAGGTCGAGGGGCACCGAGGCCCGGAACCGCAACGTGGGCGGATCCTGATCCAGCGTGGCGGCGAGGACATCGACGCCCTTGAGCTCGCCGAAGGGCACGTCGCCGGCGAAGAGCTCGTAGAGGCAGATGCCGAGCGCATAGAGGTCGCTCCGGCGATCCAGGTCCGTGTCCGCGCCGCGCGCCTGCTCAGGGGACATGTAGTGCATGGTGCCCATCACCATCCCGGACTGGGTGATTCCCTTGGTGGTGCCGAAGCGGGCGAGGCCGAAGTCCAGCACCGTGGCGTGGAGGCCATCGGGACGCCGCTCCACCATGAGGTTCGTGGGCTTGAGATCCCGGTGCACGAGCCCCTCCTGGTGCGCCGCGTGGACCCCTTCGCAGACCTGGATCATCACCCGCAGCTTCTCTTCGAAGCTCAGGTCCCGCGCCATGGAGGACAGGGTGCGCCCCTGGATGAGCTGCATGGCGATGAAGGCCTGGCCCCGCCACTCCCCCGCTTCATACACGCGGCACACATGCGGGTGCTCCACCCGCGCCTGGAGGGTGGCCTCCTGGAGGAACCGGGCCAGGAGCTCGGGATCCTCCCGCCGCAGGAGCTTGAGCGCCACCGGTCGATGGAGCGTCTCGTCCTGGGCCCGGTAGATGCGCCCCATGCCGCCCTCCGCCAGGAAGCGGAGGTGCCTGAAGTGGCTCCAGCTGTCGATGGCCTCCGCCCTGAATACGGAGGAGTCCGAGGCGGCGTGGAGGGTGCGGTCCCGCCCGGCGCGAAGCCCCGCGCGGGTGGCGGCGGTGGGCCGATCGTCGCCTTCGATCACGGCCCCCCCCGCGGCTTCCAGAGGGGATTCAGGGTGAGCAGGCGGGCCCTCGCCGCCTCCGCCTGGGTCTGCAGGTCCGCCCGGGCCGGCCCATCGGGAGCCTGGTCCGCCAGCTTGGTGAGCCCCTCGAGGGCCAGGGCCTGGGCTTCGGCGCACGGGCCCTCCAGTTCCCCGCCCTTCCGGGCATGGTGCACCGCCGCTTCCCATCGGCCGCTGCGAAGCGCGGCCCACCCCAAGGCCAGCTGGGCCTCCAGGTCGCCCTCCGCCCCCTCCTTCCGGGCCAGCTCCCGGGCGGCCTGCTCCCAGGCCGTGCGCGGCCCCTCGAGCAGGGCCGCCCGGAGGAGGAGCACCTCCCCGGTGACCGTGCGCGGGGCCAGCTCACGACATCGCAGGGCCCAACGCCGGACCTCCTGGAGCCAGGGTCCCAGGGGGCGCCCCAGGGCGGCGGCCCGCTCCGCCTGCGCCAGGGAGGTCCATCCCTGGACCCCGCAGGGCTCCGGGTCCCGCGGATCCAGTTCCAGGGCCCGGAAGGCGGCCCGACGGGCTTTGGAGAAGGAGGCCTCCGCATCATGGCCAGTGGCCGCTTCCTGGCGTCCGCGGAGCAGGTGGACCCGGGCCAGGCAGGTCTGGGCGGGGGCCTCCGCAGGACGCAGGGCCAGGCTCCGGCCCAGGGCGGTGGTGGCCGCATCCAGACGGGCCCTGGGGTCCCGGCCGTGGGCGAGGTCCCGCTCCGCCGCCGCGAGGAGCAGGCGCCCCTCCAGGAAGGCCGGGAAGGCCCGATCCGGGTGCGCCCTGGAGGCGCCGCGCAAGGTCTGGAGGGCCTCCTCCCAGGCGGATCCTGGCTGGCCCCGCTCCGCCAGCTCCCGGAGCGCCCCCTGGAGGAGCCCCTCGTGGAGGAGACCGACGACGAGCGGGTGCTCGGGCCGCGAACGGGCCAGCCCGCGCAGGTCTTCGAGGACCTTCGGATGGGGCGCGCCCGGATGGAGGAGCTGGGCCTGCCCGAGGAGCAGGGCCGGGGTGAGCCAGCGGGGATGCAGGGCCGCGAGGCGCTGGGCCAGGGCTTCGAAGGCCTGGGGCGCTTCGGGGCCTTCCGCCCGTCCCATCCAGGCCCGCTCAAGACTCGCGAGGGCCGAGGTTCCCGGATCCGCCTCCGCCCGGGCCAGATTCGCCCAGCGGGCCGCCGAGGAGGGTCCGTCCGCCTCCAGGAGGGCGTGGATCCGCGCTTCCCGCAAGGCGATGCGACCGTCCCGAGGGGCCTGGGCCCCGGCCGCCCGCAGGGCCTCGAGCGCCGCTTCGAGATGGGGGCGGGCCCGGTGGGGATCCGCCTCACGCCGCGCCCCCTCCACCCGGAGGTCCGCCTCCAGGAGCCGGGCCTCCACCTGCCAGGGCTGCAGGGCGAGGGCCTCGCGGACCTTGAGGAGGGCTTCGGCGTCATGGCCTTCGGCGGCGGCGAGGTGGGCCTCCCGGAGGGGGATGGACTCCGGGGCGGCGGGGGCGCCTTCCCGCAACAGGGCGAGGATCCTGGGCTTCAGCCGCTCCGCCTCCTGGAGCCTCCAGGCCCGCTCGAGGTCCGGGGCCTCCAGCTTCCGGGCCAGCTCGCCTTCCGCCTGGAGCCGGCCCTCCAGGGCCAGCCCCAGGGGCCAGGCCGTGGCGGGCCCCCGGGCCCCTTCGGCCCAGGCCTGTTCCAGCTCCTGCGCGGCCTCCTCCGCCCGCCCCAGGGCCAGGAGGATCCGTCCCCGGGCATGGCGTTGGGCGGGGGTCAGCTCCGACGCCTCGAGCCCGAGGACCCGGAGGCGGGCTTCGAGATCGGCCCACCCCCCCTCCGGGGCCCGGCGGCCGAGGCGGAGGACCGCCTCGAACCGATCGGCCACCTGATCCCAGGTGAGCAGGCTCAGCTGGGCCCGGCGCGCCTCGAGCTTCGAACGGAGGGCGAGGGCCCCGAACAGGCCCAGGGCCATGAGCGCGCCCGCCCCCGCGACCATCCCCAGGCGGTTTCGGCGCATCCAGCGCCAGCCCCGCTCCCAGGGGGAGATGGGCCGCCCCTCCACCGGCTCGCCGTCCAGCACCCGGCGGAGCTCTCCCGCCAATTGCCGGGCCTGGTCGTAGCGCCGATCCCGGTTCCGGTCGAGGCACTTCATGACCACGGTCTCCAGATCCCGGGGGACCTGAGGGGCCTTCCTCCGGAGGGGTTCGGCATCCTCGGCCAGGATCCGCCCCAGGGCTTCGAGCCCTTGGTACTGCGCGAAGGGCGGCTCCCCTGCGAAGAGCTCGTAGAGCGTCGCGCCCAGCGCGTAGACATCCGCCCGCCGGTCGAGGCTCCGATCCTGCCCCTTGGCCTGCTGCGGGCTCATGTAGTGGACCGTGCCCATCACCACCCCGCTCTGGGTGAGCCCCGTGGCGGAGACGGTGCGGGCCAGGCCGAAGTCCAGCACGAAGGCCCGCCAGCTGCCCTCCACCAGCCGCACCATCAGGTTGGTGGGCTTGAGGTCCCGGTGGATCAGGCCCTGCTGGTGCGCGGCATGGACGCCCTCGCAGACCTGGATCATCACGTCGAGCTTGTCCTCGAGGGTCATGCGCCGGGCCGCGACCTTCAGGGTCTCCCCCTCGATGAGCTGCATGGCGATGTAGGCCTGACCCTTCCACTCGCCGGCCTCGTAGATGCGGCAGACGTTGGGATGCTCCACCTGGGCCTGGAGGCTGGCCTCCCGGAGGAAGCGGGCCGCGAGCTCGGGGTCGTCCCTCCGCAGGAGCTTCACCGCCACCCGCCGCTGGAGGCGCTGGTCGAGGGCCTTGAAGATGCGGCCCATGCCCCCCTCGGCGAGCAGCGTCAGATCCTCGAAGTGGGACCAGGTCTCGTGGAACAGGGTGGTGGTCTCGGTGGGGGCGTCCTCCTCCAGGGGGCGGTGCCCGGCCCGTGCGAGCTCCATCGCCAGGGCCTCCGCCTGCCCCTGGGAGAGTCGGCCCCGGGCCACGAGCTCCCCGACCTCCGGGCCCTCCAGGACCTCCGAACGACCGATCCAGCCCTTGGCCAAGGCGAGGCCCAGCAGGCGTTCTGACGGTCGGCTCTCGTCCTCTCGGGCCATGGTGCCCCATTGTGCAGGAATTCGGGGATTTGGTCGTTGACCCCGGTGGGGAGCGGGGGGGAAACTGATCGTTCAGGGAAAGGAGGTCGCGATGCAAAGGGAACGAACCGTCGCCGAACCTCCGTCTAAGCACGCCGCCTGAGGCCCTGATCCGGGGCGCCCAGCGCGGCTTGTCAGCGATCCACCCGACCCCGCGGGGGTCGGCTCCCCGGGATGCGCCCTGTGATCATCCAATTCCTCGACACCGTGTGGGGCCAGGCCACGAACCTGCTCACCGCCCCTGTGCGCGGGCGGCGCTGGGTGGACCTGCTCGTGCTCGCCGCCGCCGCCGGGCTCATCCTGGGTCTGCTCCTGGCCACCCGGCAGTGGACCGGGGCCCAGCGGCCCGTGGTGGAGATCCAGCTCGCCGCGTCCAGCGTTCCCAAGTACCTCCTGCTCTCCCTCGTCCGCGCCATGGCGGCCTATGCCATCTCCCTGGGGTTCACCCTCGTGGTGGCCTACTGGGCGGCGAAGGATCCCGTGGCGGAGCGGATCCTGGTGCCCATCCTCGACATCCTCCAGAGCATCCCCCTGCTGAGCTTCATGCCCCTGGTGGTGGTGGCGATGCTCGCCATCTTCCCCCGCAGCAACATCGGCATCGAGCTCTCGGTGGTGATCCTCATCGTCACCTGCCAGGCCTGGAACATGGCGTTCAGCTTCTACCAGAGCCTCAAGACCCTCCCGCCCGAGCTCAAGGACATCGCCGAGTCCACGGGCCTCACCTGGTGGCAGCGGCTCAAGTGGATCGAGCTGCCCTTCGCCACGCCGGGCCTGGTGTGGAACTCCATGGTGAGCGTCGCCAACAGCTGGTTCTTCCTCTCCGCCGCGGAGGCCTTCAAGAGCCCCTTCGCCAACTTCCAGCTGCCGGGCATGGGCTCCTACATGGCGGTGGCCACGGATCAGGGCAACGGCCGCGCCCAGCTGCTCGCCATCCTCACCATGCTCGGGCTGGTGGTGATCCTCGATCAGCTGGTCTGGAAGCCCGTGGTGGCCTGGAGCCAGCGCTTCCAGATCGATGAGGAGGTGGAGGTGGCCCGGCCGGAGAACAGCCTCCTCCGCCTCTTCCGGCGCTCCCGTCTCTACCGGTACCTGGAGGTCTTCTTCGCCCGCCGCCGCGCGAAGAAGGCCCTGGCCCGGCTGGCGAGGCCCCGCCTCATCCAGCAGGCCGGTTCCAACCTCAAGCGCCCCGGAAAGGGCGCCGCCTGGGCGGCCCGGATGCTCCTGGTGCTCATCGTCCTGGCCCTGGCGCTGGGGGGCCTCGCCCTCGTCCGCACCCTCTCGCAGGTCTCCGGGGCCGAGTGGCTCCGGTTGGTGCGGGCGGGGGGCGTCTCCCTGGGCCGCGTGATGCTCTCCACCCTCCTGGCCACCCTCTGGACCCTGCCCGTGGGCCTCTGGATCGGCCTCAGCCCCACCTGGAGCAAGCGGCTCCAGAGCGTGGTTCAGGTGGCGGCGAGCTTCCCCTGGAGCATGCCCTTCCTGGCCATCATCCTCCTGCTGAGGACCTTCGGCGTGGGCCTGGGCGTGAGCTGCGTGCTCCTCATGATGGTGGCCACGCAGTGGTACCTGCTGTTCAACATCATCGCCGGAGCCCAGGCCATCCCCAGCGACCTCCGCGAAGTGTTCCGGAGCTACCGGGTGGGGCTCTGGGGCCGCTGCTGGGGGCTCTACTTCCCCTCGATCTTCCCGTTCCTCGTCACGGGGTGGGTCACGGCCACCGGCGGGGCCTGGAACGCCAGCATCCTCACCGAGTGGGTGGAGGCCAAGCCCGAGGCCCTCTCCACCTTTGGCCTCGGCGCCGAGATCGTCCAAGCCGCGGGCAAGAACATGCCCCTGCTCGCCGCGGCCAGCCTGCTCATGGCGGGCATCGTCGTCCTCTTCAACCGCCTGGTCTGGGGCCCCCTGTACCGGATCGCGGAAGACCGCTACACCTTGAGTCGCTGAGGGCCCCATGAACGCTCCCTCCCCCATCCTCGAACTCAAGGGCGTGGCCGTCCGGTTCCCCCGCCCCCGCCAGGCGCCGCTGCGGGTGCTGGAGGATGTGCACCTCCAGGTCCGTCCGGACGAGATCATCTGCATCATCGGCCCCAACGGCTCCGGGAAGTCCACCCTGCTCCGGGTGATGGCCGGCCTGGTGGCCCCCGCCGCCGGCGAGGTGCGCCACCACCGCAAGAAGCTGGAGGGGTTGAACCCGGACACAGCCATGGTGTTCCAGTCCTTCGCGCTCATCCCCTGGATGACGGTGGAGGAGAACGTGAAGATGGTGCTCCGCGCCCGGGACCTGAAGGAGGAGGACGTGGCCGTCAAGGCCAGTCAGGCCATCCAGCGCATGGGTCTGGAGGGCTTCGAGGAGGCCTTCCCCCGGGAGCTCTCCCGCGGCTCCAAGCAGCGGGTGGGCATGGCCCGGGCCTTCGCCCTGGAGCCTGAGATCATGCTCATGGATGAGCCCTTCAGCCAGGTGGACGCCCTCACGGCGGAAGCGCTCCG
>CAZVKM010000070.1:0-14266 GCA_964627685.1 uncultured Solibacteraceae bacterium
GTAGCCGAGGAGGAACTCCTCGAGCCAGTGGATGGACTCGAGGTCGAGGTGGTTCGTGGGCTCGTCGAGGAGGAGGGCCCCGGGGTGTCCGAAGAGGGCCTGAGCCAGCAGCACGCGCACCTTCTGGCCGCCCTGCAGCTCACTCATGGGGCGCTCGTGGAGCTCCTCGGGGATGTCGAGCCCCTGGAGGAGGATGGCGGCGTCGCTCTCGGCGGTGTAGCCGTCCTCATCGGCCACCACCCCCTCCAGCTCGGCCACCCGCATGCCGTCCTCGTCGGTCATCTCGGCCTTGGCGTAGATGGCGTCCCGGGCCTGGAGGGCCTCCCAGAGGGGCCGGTTGCCCATGATCACGGTGTCGATGACGCGATAGGCGTCGAAGGCGAACTGGTCCTGGCGGAGGATGCCCATCTTCTTGGGGCGCTGGACGGTGCCGGTCTGCTGCTCCAGTTCCCCGGCCAGGATCTTCATGAAGGTGGACTTGCCCGCCCCGTTGGGCCCCGTGAGGCCGTAGCGGCGCCCCGGGGTGAAGGTGGTGGTCACATCCTCGAAGAGGATCTTCGACCCGTAGCGCATGGTGACGTTCTGAACTGCGAGCATCGTGTCTCCCGAACCCGCCATTTTACCTTTCCGCCCCGGCAGGCAGAAGACAGTTTCCAAGGGGGGGTGTTCCAGAAGCCGTTTTATGCCAAGCTGGGGCACGCCCCCACGGACCCAGATGAAGCAGGATCCCACCACCATTGGTCGTTATCAGGTGCTCTCCCTCCTCGGCCAGGGAGCGATGGGGCGGGTCTACCTCGCCCAGGACCCCCTGCTCAAACGGCGGGTGGCCATCAAGGTCGTGGTGGAAGGCGGCTCCGACTCCGAGCACGCCCTGGAGCGCTTCCAGCGGGAGGCGGAGATCAGCGCCCGCCTGAACCACCCCAACATCATCACCGTCTACGATGTGGGCGAGGATCCGCACACCGGGCCCTTCCTCGCCATGGAGTTCGTGGATGGGGTGAGCCTGGCCCGCCTCATCCGCGAGAAGCGCCTGGATCACGAGACCACCGTCCGCCTCCTCATCCAGGGCGCCCACGCCCTCACGGCCGCCGCCAAGGGCGACATCGTGCACCGGGATGTGAAGCCGGAGAACATCCTGGTATCCCAGGACGGCCGCCTGAAGCTCATGGACTTCGGCATCGCCAACCAGGCGGACCAGACGCGCCTGACGGCCCTCGGAACCGTGGTGGGAACCCCCTCCTACACAGCTCCCGAGTTGCTCATGGGCGGGGAGGCCACGACCGCCACGGACCGCTATGCCCTGGTGGTCACGGCCTTCGAGTGCTTCACGGGGACGCTCCCCTTCGTGGGGGAGACCGTGGGCACCACGCTGCTCAAGGTCGTGAACGAGCCGCCGGCCCTCCCGGACTCCCTGAGCGAGGCCCAGAAGGAGGTCTTCGAGATCGCCCTGGCCAAGGATCCCTCCCGCCGGTATCCGGACCTGCACACCTTCCTCAACGCCATCCTCGAAGCGGCCGACCTGCCGGAGGCCACCCGCAGCCGGCTTCAGACGGTGCTGGATGGGGAGGGCACGCTCTCGGGCATCGGCAGCGGGCCCATGACCCTGCCGGGACTGGGGAGCCAGCCCGGCCTGCCCCTGCAGGCGCGGCCGGTGGGCGACGATGGCACCCAGCTCCTGGGTTCCCAGCCCCTGCCCCTGGCCGAGGACGAGGTCTCGGCCACCCAGACCCTCCACGGGGCCCGGCCGGATCTGAAGCCGCCCGCGCCCGCCCGCCCGCCGGAGGAGGATCCGCTGGCCTTCCTCGACTTCGCGGGGGACGTGGCTCCAGCCCCGACGCCCGCCGCCCCCCTCGAGGGCACCCGGGCCATGGCGCTGACCGGGCTGGAGGCCACCCGGGCCGGAGCGCCGGCGGAGGCCCGCCCGGACCTGCCTGAATCCCGTTCGGAAGGCCCCAAGGGTGGTCTGGATCAGACCCGGATGGGCGGGCGCCTCCCCGAGATCCCCGAGTCCCGCGACGCCCGCCCGGGCAAGCGCACCCCGTGGGGCCTCCTGGCGGGTGCGGCCGTCGTCCTCGTCGGTGTGGCCGCCTGGGCCGCGCTCCGTCCGCAGGCGAGGACCCTCGACCTGGCTTCCGATCCCGCTGGGGCGGAAGTCCGCATCGACGGGGTGCTGCAGGGCCGGACCCCCTTCCACGGGGCCATCCCCGCCCGGGCCCAGCGCCTGCAGGTGAGCCTCCCCGGGCGGAGGCCTCTGGACATCCCCGTGCCCTCGGGGCCTGGGCCGCATCGCCTCGCCCTTGAAGCCGAACAGGCCCGCGTGTCGGTCCTCAGTGATCCGGAGGGGGCCGAGGTCTTCCTGGATGGTGAGGGGGTGGGGAAGACCCCCCTGCGGGACCTCGCCCTGGCCAAGCCCCGGATGATCCTGAAGCTCCAGAAGGAGGGGTACATTCCCTTCATCGGCGACCTGGAAGCCGGGAAGGACCTGGGCACCATCGCCCTCAAGCCGCAGGCACCTCCGGAACCGGAGCCCAGGAACAAGAAGCGGCGCTGAGGCTCCGCTCAGATCATGGGGAGCAGGCGCTCCTCGTGGCGGGGATCCCCGAAGTGCAGCTCGTCGAAGGCCTCCGCGGCGGCTTCCCAGCCCGGGCCGTAGCCTCCGAAGTGGCCGATGACGGGCAGCCCGTGCACGTGGGCGCGGCCCGCCACCCGCCAGGGCAGCTTCCCGCGCAGCGTGGTGGCATCCAGGCGGCCCTCGCCGGTGATCACCGCATCCGCCTCCGTGCAGGCCTCATCGAAGTGGACGAGGCGCATCAGCTCCTCCGCGCCATCCACGAGGCGGGCCCCGAGGGACTTGAGCTTGCCGCCCAAACCGCCGGCCGCTCCGGTGAAGGGCCCCCGGGGCAGCCCGAGGCTCCGGAGCCGGTCCACCAGGATGGGGATGTCCGGGAGCTGCGCGCCCTTCTGGGGGCCGAAGAGGCGCGGCGCCTCGAGCAGGTCCGCCTCCACGTCGCAGAAGGCCAGGGTGGGTGGCAGCCGCAGGGCGGGCCACTCGGCCCCGCCATCCATGGTGGCGGTGCCTCCGAGGCCGACCCAGAGGCGGGGCGCGTCCTGCAGCTGGGCCAGGAGCTCGCCGAGCCCCTTGGAGCTCGCGAGGAAGGGATCCAGCCGATCCAGGCCGCCCATGCCGATGACGCGGGCGCTCTCCACGACCACCGTGCCGTCGGGCAGGTCGAGCACCGGGACCTCCCGCACACGGCCGAAGGGATCCGCGGCGGGAAGCATCCGCAAGGTGCCGCCCAGATCCGCCTGCACGCAGTCGATGAAGCCATCGCCGCCATCGCTGAGCGGCAGCAGCCGATCCCCGGGCTCCATCAGCAGGCGCGCCGCTTCCGCGGGACTGAGCGTCCCTTTGAAGGCGGTGGGGCAGATGAGTCGCATGGGGGTTCCCGCGTGGAGGCCAGGGGCCGGGAGTAGATGAATCGGCCAAAGCGGGGGGAAGTCAACTCTTGGTTTTTCCGCGTCCGGAATTGTGGCCGGGGTCACGCGCCCGGTCAGGAGTTGCCGGGCAAAACGACCTTCCGACGGGCCCCGGCCGGGGGGCGCTCCACGCTCCGGAGGGCCTGCCGCCAGGCGGTGACGTCCAGGCCCGAGCCGATCACCACCGCCCGGGTCGCCGCGGCCCCGCCATCGGGAAGGAGGGGCAGGGGGCTGAGCTCGATGCGCCCATCGGCCACCTGGAAGGCCCAGCGATCCGAGCCGTCCGCGCGGGGGGCCCACCCCGCGAAGGCGCAGACGCCCTTCGCCCGCAGGAGCTCCCCGGCGCGCAGTGCCTCCGGGAGCGGCGGGGTGAAGAGCGCCTCCAGGGCCGCGGGATCCACGGGGTGATCGAAGGCCAGGCTGAAGCTCAGGGTGTCGCCGAAGCTCGTGGAACCCGCGGCGGCCCAGCCTTCCGGTTTCCCCGGGAGGCCCTGCCAGGGGTCGGGGCTGCCGTCCGGCGGGAGGCCCTGGCGGCTCTGCACCTGCACGAGGCGGGGATGGGCGGCCCGGAGCTCCCCTTCCCAGGCCACGGCCGCGGAGGGATCCAGGTCGGCCTTGCTGAGCCAGAGGAGGCTCGCGAGCCCCACCTGCCGGCGCAGCAGGTCCCGCTGGGCCAGGTGGTGCAGGGGCGTGAGGGCGCTGAGCAGGGTGAGCACCCCGGCGAGCCGGAGGCGCCCGGCGAGGGCGGGCTCCAGGGGGAGGTCCAGGAGGTCCGTGGGATCCGCCAGGCCCGTGGTCTCGAGCACCACGCGGTGGGGGCGGCTGTCCTCGGGCTGATCGGCCCAGGCCACCAGAGTGGCGACGACGTCCTCCCGGAGGCTGCAGCAGACGCACCCGTTCAGCAGGCTGGCGAGGCCGGCCACCTCGGGGCGCTCGGCGCTGACGAGGGCGCCATCCACATCCACCGCGCCGAACTCGTTGATGAGCACGGCCACCCGGTGGCCCTCCCCCAGCTCCCGGCGGAGGAGCTGGTTCACGGCGGTGGTCTTCCCGCTGCCCAGGGGGCCGGTGACGATGAGGAGCTCGATCATGCCTCCACTATCGCACCCCGGACCGCGGTCGGCCGGGAGGGGCGATTGTCGGATGCGCGCCCTCCCTGCATCCTGGGGGGATGGACCCCCGCGATGCGATCTACCTGGGCCTCTCCGTCCTGGCGGGGGGCATGGCCCGGGCCCTGCGCCGCGGCCTGCCGGAAGGGTGGCGCCTCCGCCTGGAGTCCCTCCCGCCGGAGGACCTCCCTCGGGGGCGCTGGATCTGGGTGCACGCGGTCAGCGTGGGCGAGCTGCTGCTGGCGGAGGGCCTGGTGCTGAGGCTCCGGGACCTGGGCCACCGCCTCCACGTGAGCACCGGCACCGTCGGCGGACTGGACCTTTTGCGGGGCCGCCTCGCCGCCTGGGATGCCGGGACCGGCCGGGTGACCGGCGGCGGGTTCCCCTTCGACGATCCCGAGGGGCTCCGCCCCTGGCTGGCGGCCCGCCCCGGCCTCTTCCTCGCCCTGGAGACGGAACTGTGGCCCGGGCTGCTGAGGTCCCTGGCCTGCGCGGGGGTCCCCACCGCCCTGGTGAACGCCCGGCTCACGGAGAAGACCCTGGCCAATCCTTTCGCGCAGGGGGCCGCGAAGCGGTTCCGGCTGGTGGCCGCCCGGGATGCGGAGAGCGCCGAGGGGTTCCGGGCGTTGGGCGCCCCGTCCGTGGCCCTGGCCGGCAATCTGAAGGCGGACCTGCCGCCACCGCCCCCGCTCCATGGGGGCTGGGAGGGCCTCGCCACGGCCTGGGGCGGGGCCCCGATCCTCGTGGCCGGGAACACCCTCGAGGGGGAGGAGGCGCGGATCCTGGAGGTCTGGAAGGCCCTCCGGGGGCGGTGGCCGGGGCTGCGGCTCATCCTGGCCCCGCGCCAGCCCCGACGCTTCGAGGCCGTGGGGGAGCTCCTCACGGGGCTGGCCCATCGCCGGGCCTCGGCGGGCTGGCCCGGAGAGGCCGGGGCCTGGGCCTCGGTGGAGGTGCTCCTGCTCGACACCCTGGGCGAGCTCAGCCGCGTCTACGGCCTGGGCACCCTGGCCCTCGTGGGGGGCGGCTGGCGGGGGATGGGGGGGCACAACCCCCTGGAACCCCTCCGCTGGGGCGTCCCCACCCTCCTGGGCCCCGGCTACCGGAACTTCGAGGACCTCGTGACCCCGCTCCTGGGACGGGCCCGACTGTCCGTCGTGAGCGAGGAGGGCCTGGAAGCGGCCGTGGCCGAGGCCCTCGAGGCCGGGGCGCTCCGGGCCCCAGGGGGGCCGGACCCGGCACTCACGCCCCTCCTGGGGGCCACGGACCGGACCCTGGACCTGCTGCGGCCCCTCCTTCCGGCGGCGGCGGCTTTGGCCTAATCTCTTACATCCCCCTTTCGGAGCCCGTGTGATCACCGCCCATCCCCCGCACGTCCTCGTGGTCGATGACGATGCGGCCGTGCTCGACCTGGTGGTGGAGGCCCTCACGGCCCATGGGATGAAGGTGCATCCGTTCTCGGAAGGTGAGAAGGCGATGGAGCTCCTCGCGGATGCGCAGGCCCCCGCCTTCGACCTGGTCCTCTCCGACATCAACATGGAGGGGATGGACGGCTTCGACGTCATCCACCGCGTGAAGGCCATGAAGCCCAACCTCCCGGTGGTGCTCATGACCGGGGCGGCCTCCGTGGAGTACACCATCCGCGCCCTGCGGATGGGTGCCAGCAACCTCTTCATGAAGCCGCTCTCCATCCGGGATCTCATCAGCAGCGTCTTCCACCTGGTGGAACTGCACCGTGAGTTCCGGCTGGCCCAGGACGGCCTTAAGGGGCTCACCGAGGAGCGGCGCAGCTTCTCCTTCCGCAGCGACGAGCTGGACATCCCGAGCCTCATCCGCCACCTGACGGACCGGCTCGTGCCCATGGGCTTCGCCCAACCGGCGAACCTGGACGTCATCGCCATGGCCTATCACGAGGCCCTCGTGAACGCCCTTGAGCATGGGAACTTCGAGCTCTCCTCGAGCCTCAAGGGGGACCTCTTCTCCGACGAGGATCCCTACTCCGACCTCCGGCGGCAGCGGCTGCAGGACGAGACCTACGCCGCCCGCATGGTCCATGTCCGCACCCGCCTGGATGTGAACCGCTACGAGGTGGAGATCGAGGACCAGGGGCAGGGGTTTGACGCCAAGCGCCTGGATCCCCGATCCGCCAGCGATCTCCTGCGCACCTGCGGCCGCGGCCTGCCCCTCATCCAGACCGTGATGGACGAGGTGAAGTTCAACGACCGGGGCAACTGCGCCTGTCTGGTGCTGGTGAAGAAGCCCTGAAGGGCCGGGCCCACGAAAAGGGGGGCGCCCAGGCGCCCCCCTTTTCGGGTCGGATTCCCCGGGAGGCCTAGAGGGCGCTCTCGATGAAGGCCTTGAGCTGGGGCTTGGGCTGACCCCCCACGAGCTTGTTCATGGGCTTGCCGTCCTTGAACAGGATCAGGGTGGGGATGCTCATGATGCCGAACTGCCCGGCCACCTCAGGATTGTCATCCACGTTGATCTTCACGATCTTGGCCTTCCCGCCCAGCTCGCCGGCCAGCTCGTCGAGCACGGGGGCGATCATCTTGCAGGGGCCGCACCAGGGGGCCCAGAAGTCCACCAGGGTGACGCCCTGGGAGACGGCGGCGGGGAATTCCGCATCGGAAATGTGGGCGACGAGATCGGACATGGGACTCCTTGCAGGCTGTGGGTACCGGAGGACCAGTCTAGCGTGGGAAGCCCATCCGACGGCGGATGGGGCGGAATCGGGGTATAACCCATGTCATGCCACCTTTTTTGAGTGCCCTTGGGAGAGCCACTCGTGACCCCGGTCAAGCAATGGAGCGCCGAGTCTGAATCGGCGACATCGCCGTGACCCCTGTACGAGGCGCCCATGCGTGTTCTCCTTGCCGGTCTCTTCTCCCTGCTGCTGACGGCAGGCCCACCAGCGGCGCAGGATTGCACCTCCTGCCACGACACGGATCTGGCCGCCTTCGCCCGGGGCACCCACGGCTCCATGGCCTGCACCGACTGCCACACCTCCATCAAGCAGCTCCCCCACGCCGACAAGATGCCGCCCGTGGACTGCGGGGCCTGCCATGGGGACGTGGTGAAGGCCTACGGCGGCAGCGTCCACGGCCAGGCCCGGAAGACGGGGATGCCCGATGCCGCCACGTGCGCCAGCTGCCACGGCAAGGCCCACGACATCGTCCCGCGCAAGGAGGCGGGGTCGAAGGTGGCCAAGAGGAACCTGCCGGAGACCTGCGGGGCCTGCCACGCCAACCCCGAATTCCTCCAGCGCCACAAGATCCCCTTCGCCAAGCCCGTGGAGGCCTACCGCAGCAGCGTGCACGGCCGGGCCGTGGCGCGGGGGGAGGAGGCGGCGGCGGGCTGCTCCGACTGCCACGGGAGCCACGGCATCCTGGCCTCCAAGGACGGCAAGGCCCAGGTGAACCGCGACCAGGTGGCCGCCACCTGCGGGGCCTGCCACAGCGATGTCCAGACGGCCTACGAGGGCAGCGTCCACGGGAAGGCCGCCAAGGCGGGCTTCAAGGGGGCCCCCGTCTGCACCGACTGCCACGGGGAGCACAACATCCTCGCCCCGGCCGAGCCCGGCAGCCTCGTGAACGCCGCGCGCGTCTCCGCCGCCACCTGCGGCCGCTGCCACGGGGATGAGCGCATCGCGGCCCGCTACGACCTGCCCAAGGACAAGGTGCCGGCCTTCGACGACAGCTTCCACGGGCTGGCGCTCCGGAGCGGCCACAAGACCGTGGCGAACTGCGCCTCCTGCCATGGGGTGCACAACATCCTGGCCTCGGAAGATCCCAAGTCCATGGTGAACCCCAAGAACCTGGTGCAGACCTGCGGCAAGTGCCACGCCGGCCTCGGGGAGAAGTTCATCGCGGGGCCCGTCCATGTGCGGACGGCCGGCGGTGGGGAGCACGCCTCGGTGCGCTGGATCCGGTGGGCCTACTACCTGCTCATCCCCCTGACCATCGGCTTCATGCTCCTGCACAACGGCCTCGACCTCTACCGGAAGGCCCGGCGCGGCCGCCATGCCCACCACACGGGCGAGCAGCTGCCCCGCATGAACCTCAAGTTCCGCATCGCCCATGGCCTGGTGGTGGTGAGCTTCATCACCCTGGTGGTGACGGGCTTCGCCCTCAAGTACCCCGAGTCGGTCTGGGTGAAGAGCTTCGTGCCCAACGGCGGCTTCCGTGGCATCGCCCATCGCATCGCGGCCATCGTGATGATGGTGGGGACCGTGTTCCACCTGATCCACCTCGCGATGTTCAAGCGGGACCGCGTCATCCTCCGGGAGCTCCTGCCGGGCTGGCAGGACGCCAAGGACATCTGGAACATGCTCCGGTACAACCTGGGCCTCACCTCGAGAAGATGGAGTACTGGGCCTTCATGTGGGGCACCGTGGTCATGGCCGTCACGGGCTTCCTTCTCTGGTTCGAGAACTGGAGCCTGGGCCACTTCCCGAAGTGGGTGCTTGATGCGGCCACCGCGGCCCACTGGTATGAGGCGATCCTGGCCACCCTCAGCATCCTGGTGTGGCACTGGTACCTGGTGATCTTCGACCCGGACGTCTACCCCATGGACACGGCCTGGCTCACGGGCAACGCCTCCGGCGACCACCTCCGGGAGACCCGTCCCGCCTACTACCAGCAGCTCAAGGAGAAGCAGGAGAAGCAGGAGAAGCCCGAAGCCGAGTGAGGCTCGGGTGAAGGGCAAGGGCCCGCTTCGGCGGGCCCTTCTCGTGCCGGGGAAGGCGGCTCAGGGAACGGGGACCGGTCCCTCGGGATTCGCCCCGCCCCACTGGGCGATGGTGAAGACGCTCATGTACCGCTCGTTGGTCTCCCGGAGGCGCTGGGCCAGCACCTCGCAGAGGGAGTAGAGGATCTTGAGGGCCAGCTGGTGGTGCCCCTCGATGAGGTTCCGGAGCTCCTTGAGGGGGATGAAGAAGACCTCCGCCCCGTCCGTGGCGATGGCGTCGGCGGCCCGGGGGGTGCTGTCGATGAGGGCCATCTCCCCGAAGTAGGAGTGGGGCTCGAGCACGGCCAGGGCCTCCTCGCCGGTGGCGCTGCGCTTGCTGATCCGGACGCTGCCCTTCAGGACGATGTACAGGCCGTCGCCCGTATCCCCCTCCCGGAAGACCACCTGGCCGTCCTTCAGGGGCCGGACCTGGCCGATGATGAGGATCTGGGCCCGCTCCGTCTCGTCCAGGTTCTGGAAGAGCGGCGACTGGGTGAGGAAGGTCGTGTCGATCACGGAGGGCTCAGCAAGTCGGGAGGGGCACGTGCTGGACGATGTCCAGGCCGAAACCGCTCAGGCCAATGTACTTCGTTTCGTGGCGGGACAGCAGTCGCATTTTCCCGATGCCGAGGTGCTTGAGGATCTGGGCCCCCACCCCGAAGTCCCGGTCGTTCATGGCCGCGGGGACGGGGGCCTGCTCCTCCACCACCCCGGCGGTCCGGGCATGGCGCCGGAGGTAGACCAGCACGCCGCCCCCCTCCCGGGCCATCAGGTCCAGGGCGCGCTGGAAGGGGCCCGCCCCGAACCCGTGCAGATCTTCCGGGAGGGTCTCCAGGTGCACGCGGACCAGGGGGGCCTCCACCTTCAGGTCGCCCACCACGAAGGCCAGGTGGCTGCCGCCGTCCAGGAAGCTCCGGAACCGGTGGACACGCACGGGGCCCCAGGCAGTCTCCTGGCGATCCACCCCCAGCTCCTCGACCAGCCGCTCCTTCCGGAGGCGATGGTCCACCAGGTCCGCCACGGTGGCCATGAGGAGGCCATGGCGCTCGCAGAAGGGGATCAGGTCGGGAACCCGGGCCATGGTGCCATCCCCGTTCATGATTTCGCAGATGACGGAACTGGGATGGAGGCCCGCCAGCCGGGAGAGGTCCACCCCGGCCTCGGTGTGCCCGGTCCGGGTGAGGACGCCCCCCGGCTTGGCCCGGAGCGGGAAGGTGTGGCCGGGCTTCACGAAGTCCCAGGGGGTGGCCGTGGGCTCGATGAGGGCCTGGACCGTGCGGGCCCGATCCGCGGCGCTGATGCCCGTGGTGGTGCCCGTGCGGGCCTCCACCGACACGCAGAAGGCCGTCTCCCGCAGGCTGGAGTTGGCCTGCACCATCATGGGGATCTGCAGGCGGTCGAGGAGGTCCCCCTCCAGGGCGGTGCAGATGAGCCCCCGGCCGTGGACGGCCATGAAATTGATGGCCTCCGGGGTGCAGTGGGCCGCCGCCAGGGTCAGGTCCCCCTCGTTCTCCCGGTCCTCGTCATCCACCATGACCACCATCCGGCCCTCCCGGATGGCCTGGATGGCGGCTTCGATGGGGGCGAAGGGTCTCGGGCTCATGGAACCAGCTTTTCAGGCCCTTGGCCCGCTGGGAAGGGGACCGTGCTAGGATTCCTTTCATTCCATCGCATTTCTTCCCACAGGAATCCCAATGTCCGGCGTCATCCAAGGGTCCATGCGCGAAGCGCCGCTGCCCGACATCATCCAGCTGGTGTCGCAGGGCAACAAGTCGGGCGTCTTCCACGTCCAGATGGACGACCACCGCGCCAAGATCCACCTCAAGGACGGGCGCCTGGTGCATGCGGTCACCCACAAGGGCGAGGGCTGGGACGCCCTGCTGGACGTGGCCCTCTGGCTGGATGGCTCCTACCGCTTCGAAGAGGGCCCCCAGGACGTCCCCACCACCATCACCAAGTCCCTGCCCGCCGTGCTCATGGAGATGGGCCAGCGCATGAACGAGTGGAAGGTGATCAGCCAGAAGATCCCGTCCCTCGAGCTCTATCCCAACAGCACCCTCCTGCCCGGGGAGAGCCCCCAGGGGGTGAACCCCCGCGAAGCCAAGCTCTTCGGCATGATCACCGGCTGGTACAGCGTCGCCGAACTGGCCGAGGTGCTCCAGAAGCCCGTGCTGCAGGTGGCCAAGGACGTGTACGGCCTCCTGATGGCCGGCCACATCACACTCAAGGGCGTCCGCAGCGGCCGGGCCCCCAAGGTGGAGGCCGCCCCCGCCCCCCAGCCCCCCCCGGCGGCGGCCATCCCCCAGGCCCCGGACATGGTCGTGCATGAGGATCCCCTGGAGCAGACCGCCATCGTGAGGCTCCAGGCGCCGCCGCCGCGGCCCATGGCCGGGTTCCCCCTGGCCGATGAGCCGGTGATCGAGACCGTGGGCGGCGGCATCGCCTCCGCGGCCCCCCTGGCTCCGGCCGTGGGGGTGTCCTCCACCGCGCCGGCCCAGAGCATGGATCCGGTCCGGATGGCCAAGCTCACGGCCTTCACCCAGCGGATCGCCCAGGCGGCCAAGGGCGTGCTGCCCGAGGTGCACCACGAGATGGTGAACCGCCTCCAGGCCCGTGCCACCCAGGCCATCATCAGCGGTGAAGGCCCCGAGGCGGTCAAGAACTTGGCCCTGGCCATCTCCAAGGGGGCGGTGGATGCGGGATGTGATGCGGAACTCGTACGCACCCTCAACGCACAACTGAAGGCCATCTTCTCGAAGTAGGTCCTTCATGCTCCAGCGACTGTTCTGCCTCCTGGCCCTCCTGGGGCTCACCGCCTGCGTGGACCCCGGCTCCGGGTCCTCCACGGGAGAGGCGGCGGTGTACGCCTACGATGAGGCCTCCAAGGTGGTGCATCGCTGGAACGACCTCCCGGCCGCCTTCACGGCCGGCTCCCTGCCCACACCCAGCTCCTCCCTCTCGAGCTCCCTGTTCGATCCCGTCACCCCCCTGGCCTGGGGGGGCATGACGCTGGACGACTCGCGGAACCGCCTCTACCTGGTGGGCGAGTCGGGGGACGTCGTCCGCATCGACCGGGTCCGGAACCTGAGCGGGAGCCTCTCCAGCGCGGACGTGGTGCCCTTCAAGCTGGACAGCGCCCAGCGGCTCACCAACAGCAAGTTCGGCCAGGCCGCGGTGGATGCCTCCACCGACACCCTCTATGTCACCGAGACCGGCGACAACGGCACGCGGATCTGGGTGGTGACGGCCGCCAGCTCCCGCGCCCGGGACGTCACCGTCTCGCTCCAGGCCCTGCAGACCTCCGGGGACACCGGGGGCTACGGCGTGGCCGCGGGGCAGGGGCTGGTGTACGGCTCCTTCCAGAACGGGAATGCCGTGGGTCCCGACAGCCTCACGGGCCCCCGCCTGAGGAAGGGGGCCGGGGGAAGCTTCCTCCCGACCTCCGTCCTCGTGGGCAACCTCACCGGGCTGGGGAAGCGGGGTGTGCTCGCGCTCGACACGTCGAACAGCCTGCTCTTCGTGGGCCTCAGCCCTTCCGAGGACTCGAACGTCTCCGTGCCTGTGGAGGTGTTCCGCACGGGGCAGCCGGGCGGGGCCTACAACCAGGCCCCCAACGCGACCTTCGGGGATCCCAAGGTGGTGACGGACCTGCGCGTGCTCGCCCACGCGGGGAACAAGGACTGGCTCGCGGGCCTGAGCGCCACCGTGGGCGCCACCGTGTGGGTCTGGAAGGCCCCCTCCGGCGGCAGCCCCACCTTCCTGGCCCTGACCGGGCCCACCGGAGCCCAGCTGAAGGGCCTGGTGATCGACGGGAACCCCTGATGAACGGCCTCCGCCTGCTGGGTCACCTGCTGAAGGACGTGGCGGCGGACATCCTCCGGCATCGGGGCCAGAACCTCCTCGCGATCCTCACCCTGGCCTCGGGCCTCCTGCTCGCGGGCGGCGGCCTCCTGGTGGTCGAAGGCCTCGGGCGGATGGTTTCCCGCATGGAGAATCTGGCCAAGGTTGTGGTCTACGCCGCCGAGGGCTCCACCCTCGACCAGGCCGAGGCCTCCCTGCGCAGGGACCCCCGCTTCATCGCCCTGCGGAGGGTGAGCGCGGCGGAGAACCAGGCGCGGTTCAAGGAGCTGACCCGGGAGGCCGGTGTGCTGCTCGAGAGCGCCGGCCCCGATGCGCTGCCCGAGAGCCTGGAGCTCACCCTGCGAGGGGACCTCCGTCAGGGCCGGAAGCCGGTGGAAGCGGGACAGAGCCTCCGCTCCCTGCCGGGCGTCGGGGACGTGGTGGTGGATCATGAGCGCCTGGAGGCCCTGCAGAAGGGCGCCCAGCTGCTCCGGGACGCCCTTTCCATCCTGGGTGTGCTGCTCCTGCTGGCGGCGGGCTTCGCCACCGGGAACGTCATCCGCATGAGCATCCTGGCGCGTGAAGAGGAGATCGCGATCATGCGGCTGGTGGGGGCGAGCGAGGCCTTCATCCGCACGCCCCTCCTGCTGGAGGGCGCTGCCCTGGGGCTCATGGGGAGCGCCCTGGCGCTGCTGGGGTTATGGGCCCTGTGGCTGCCCCTGAACCGGGGTGTGGGCGGGCTCTCCCCCCTCCTCGTGGAGCTGGCCCGCACCGGATTCTTCTCCACGGCGAGCGTCCTGCTGCTCTCCCTGGTGGGCGCCGCGACCGGCGCCCTGGGCGCGCTCTGGGGCTTCTGGGCCACCCAGAAGGCGCAGCGTGAAGCGGAGCTGGTGGAGGAAGGGGCCTGATCCAGGGCCGCATCCGTGACCCTCTCCACAGGGGCGTGGCGTTGAACTGAAGCGCCCTGTGAACTCGCTTCACCCGCGGGGTCGGGCGGGGGCCAGGGCTGCTGACTTGAGGTAAGCTCAAGGATTGGGCGCCTTCGGGCGCCGCGGGAGTTCCGATGATCCGCAAGCAGGAGGCCCTGGACTATCACTCGATGGGAAGGAAGGGGAAGA
>CAZVKM010000071.1:0-14252 GCA_964627685.1 uncultured Solibacteraceae bacterium
TGGAGGGCACCCGCAAGGCCCTGGCCGAGGGGCACACCAACTACCCGCCCTCCGATGGGGTGCTGCCCCTGCGGGAAGCGGTGGCGGCCTTCTACCAGCGGGAGCTGGGGCTGAGCTATCCCGTGGAGTCCGTGCTGGTGACGGGCGGCGCGCGGCCGCTGCTCTACGGCGCTTACCGCACGCTGGTCGATCCGGGCGAGACGGTGGTCTATCCCGTGCCCAGCTGGAACAACAACCACTACGCGTACCTCAGCGGGGCCAAGGCGGTGGAGCTGCCCGTCTCCGCCGAGTCCAACTTCTTCCCCACCCTGGCGCAACTGCGGCCCCACCTGGGCACGGCCCGCATGCTGGTCCTGAACAGCCCCCTGAATCCCACGGGCACCGCCATCAGCCGCGAGGCCCTGAAAGCCATCACCGAGGCCGTGGTGGCCGAAAACGTGAAGCGCCGCGCCGAGGGTCGCCGCCTCCTTTTCTTCGTCTACGACCAGGTGTACTGGACGCTCACCTTCGGCGGCACGGCGCACGTGACGCCGGTTCAGCTGGTGCCCGAGAGCGCCCCCTACGTCCTCTTCATTGACGCCCTCTCCAAGGCCTTCTGCGCCACGGGCCTGCGCGTGGGCTGGGGGGTCATGCCCCCGGCCGTGCGCAACCGCATGAGCGACATCCTGGGCCACGTGGGCGCCTGGGCCCCCAAGGCCGAGCAGATGGCCACGGCGGCGCTGCTGCAGGATCCGGAGACCATCCGGCGATACCAGGGGCACCTCAAAGGCGAGCTCCAGAAGCGGCTGGAGGCCCTCCATGCGGGATTCGGGACGCTGGCCGCCGAGGGCCTGCCCGTGGAGGCCGTGGCCCCCCAGGGCGCCATCTACCTCAGCGTGCGCTTCAACCTCTTCGGGCGCACGATCAAGGGCCGCACCTTCACCCGCAACGAGGACATCCGCCAGCTCCTGCTCCAGGAGGCAGGCCTGGCCATCGTGCCCTTCCAGGCCTTCGGCCTGAAGGAGGACACCGGCTGGTTCCGAATCTCCGTGGGCGCGGCTTCCATGGCGGACATCGAGCGCCTGTTCCCCCGGCTCCGGGAGCTCTTTCGCTGACGGTGCTTGAAGTGGGCCTCCGGAGGGGCGTAGTCTGCCTGCAACCCTCCGGAGGTCCCATGCGATTCCTGCGTTCCCTGCCCTTGGCCCTGGCGGCGACGGTCCTCGTGGCCCAGGCCCCCAAGAAGTCGGAGACGCCCGCGAAGCCGGCGGCCCCTGCGAAGGCCGAGGCCAAGCCGGCGAAGAAGGGGCGGAAGGCCCACGGTGGCCAGGGGACCCCTGAATCCATCGCCAACGACCTCAATGCCCGGTTCGCCCGCGCCATGGAGGGAGGGGATCCCGCGGCCGTGGCGGCCCTCTACACCGAATCGGCGGAACTGCATGTGGGGAAGGACGTCTTCAAGGGCCGGGATCAGGTCAAGGGGCACCTGGAGGGCTTCCTGAAGGCCATGCCGGTGAAGTCGGCGAAGCTCACCTCCACCGCGGCCCACCGGCACGGGAACACGGTCACCGATGCCGGGACCTTCAGCTTCCAGGTGGACGACAAGGGCAAGGCCGCGACGGTGAGTGGCAGCTACATCCAGATGCTGTGGCGTGAAAAGGATGGTCAGTGGAAGCTCCACCGGGACTGGGCCTTCATGAGCGCCCCGGCCAAGTAGCCATCCCAAGCGAGAGGGCCTCCGCATCGCCACGCCGGTGGTGCGGAGGCCTTACACTTTTCCCATGCAGCCCATCCTCACCGCCGCGGAGATGCGGGCCCTGGAGCAGGAGGCCTTCGCCGGGGGGGCGGCCACCTCGCTGCAGCTCCAGGAGCGGGCCGCCGCCGGGGCCCTGGCCTTGCTGCCTCCGGAGGGGCCCCTGGAGGTGCTGGCCGGTCCGGGCAACAACGGGGGGGATGCTCTGGCCCTTGCCAGGATGGCCCGGGAGCAGGGTCGGGCCGTGCGGGTCTGGACCCTGGCGCCGGAACCCCGCTGGAAGGGCGATGCCGCGGTGCAGGCCGACCGGTGGCAGGCCCTCGGTGGAACCTACGCGTGGACCGAGGCCCCGGGACGGGTGACCGAGGCCTGGGAAGGACGCTGGATCGTGGATGGCCTCTTCGGGCTCGGCGCGTCGCGACCGCTGGAGGGCCTCGCGCGGGCCTGGGTGGAGGCGATCTCCGACCATCCGGTGCTGGCGCTGGATCAGCCTTCCGGTTGGCCGCCCGACGCCCACCAGGAGGGGATCGGCCGGGCGTCGGTGACCGCCTGCTTCGGGGCCCCCAAGCTGATCCACCTCCTGGAGCCGGGGCGGAGGGCCTGTGGCCGCATCGAGGTGGTGGACCTCGGGCTGGACGTCGGAGCCGCCGTCCACCACCGCCTGGACCGCCCCTTCCTGCCCCGGGTCGCCTGGGACGCCCACAAGCGGACCCGGGGGCATGTGGCCATCCGGGCGGGCTCCATGGGCATGAGCGGGGCGGCGGTCCTGGCGGCCCTCGGGGCCCTCCGGGTGGGGGCGGGCCTCGTCACCCTCCTGCCGGACCCGGAGGTCCGTGCGGAGGTGGCCTCCCAGGTGCCGGAGGCGATGGTGCATTCCTGGGAGCGGCGGATCCCGGAAGGCGTGGATGTGCTCCTCGTGGGACCCGGAGGCATCGAGGCGGTGCCCGCGTGGCCCGGGCCCCTGGTGCTGGATGCCTCGGCCCTGCGCCCTCAGGAGGGGCCGCGGTGGATGGCCCGGCCCGACACGATCCTCACGCCCCACGGGGGCGAGTTCGCCCGCCTCTTCGGCCTCCCGAGGCCCTCCAGCGCCGGGGAGCGCCTGGCCCAGGCCCGGGCCGCGGGCCAGGGGCCCGGGGTGCTGCTCCTCAAGGGGCCCCAGTCCCTGGTGGTGGGCGGGGGCTCGCCCGAGGTGTGGATCAATGACACCGGGCACTGGGGGCTCGCCACCGGCGGCACGGGGGATCTCCTGGCGGGCATGGTGGCCGGCCTCCGGCCCCTGGCCGGCCCCCCCCCCGCAGCGACCGCCTCGGCGGCCTGGCTGCATGGGACCTGTGCGGATCGTCTCGGACGGGGCCCCCTCATGGTGCGGGACCTCGTGGCGGAGCTGCCCCACCTGCTCAGGGAGTGCCATGCCTGAATGCCATCTCGCGGATGACCTGGCCACGGAGGCCCTCGGGGAGGAGCTGGGGCGACGGACCCCGCCAGGGGGCACCTGGCTCCTCCGGGGGGACCTGGGGGCCGGCAAGACCACCTGGACCCGGGGCTATGTGAAGGGCCTCGGGGGGGACCCTGACGAGGTCGCCTCACCGACCTATGCGGTGCTGCACCGGTATGCCGTGCCCGAAGGCCGGGTCTTCCACCTGGACCTCTACCGCCTGGGGGCGGAGGGGGCCTGGTCCCTGGGCCTGGAGGAGGAGCTGGGCGCGTCCGATCGCCTCGTGGTGGAGTGGGCGGGCTCCGAGGGGCCCTGGCCCACGGACTGGGTGGGCGTGCTGGACCTCGAACCGGAAGGGGAGGGGCGTCGGGCCCGTTGGACACTCCCTGTCCCCTGAGACGGGGCACACTGCTTCCATGGACCTCCTCACGCTGCTCCTGATCGCCCTCCTCCTCGTGGCCCTGGTCGGGGCCCTGGGGGCCTGGCGGCGCCCCGGGGCCTCCCTGGAGGCCCTGCGTCCCCTGCTGGAGGCCCAGCAGGTGATGGCCCGCCAGGACGCGCAGGCCACCCTCGCGGCCCAGCTGAATCCCCTCCAGGCCCAGCTGGCCCAGGTTCAGGGCCTGCTGGCGGCCGCCCGGTCGGAGCAGGAAGCGGCCCTCCTGGTGCGGTTCCAGGAAGTCCAGGCCCAGGTGGTGCAGGGGCTGCAGGCGGGTCGGGTCGAGCAGGCCCAGCAGCTGGAGACCTTCAGGGCCACATTGGCGGAGGCCCTGGGCCAGTCCCGGCAGGAGCTCACGCAGCGCCTGGAGGCGGTGCAGTCCCAGGTGCAGCTCCGCCTCCAGGCCCTGCAAGAGGCCAACGACCAGAAGCTCGAGCAGATGCGCCTCACGGTGGATGAGAAGCTGCAGTCCACCCTGGAGAAGCGGCTCGGGGAGAGCTTCAGCCTCGTCGCCCAGCGCCTGGAGGAGGTCCAGAAGGGGCTCGGTGAAATGCAGAACCTGGCTCAGGACGTGGGTGGCCTGAAGCGGGCCCTCACCAACGTGAAATCACGGGGCGTCCTGGGGGAGGCCCAGCTGGGGGCGCTGCTGGAGCAGTTCCTCAGTCCCGGGCAGTACGAGGCCAATGTGAAGCCCCGACCCCGCAGCAACGAGATCGTGGAGTACGCGGTGAAGCTGCCGGGCCCGGAGGAGGGCAGCACCGTGTGGCTGCCCATCGACGCCAAGTTCCCCATCGAGGACTATCAGCGGCTCCTGGAGGCCTACGAGGCCGGCGACAAGGAGGCGGTCGAAGCCTCCGGACGCGCCCTGGAAGCCCGGATCCTCGGCCAGGCCCGGGACATCCGGGACAAGTACATCGCCGCGCCCCACACGACGGACTTCGCGCTCCTCTTCCTCCCCTTCGAGGGCCTCTATGCCGAGGCGCTCCGGCGTCCGGACCTGCTGGCCCGGGTGCAGAAGGAGTGCAAGGTCACCTTCGTGGGTCCCACCACCCTCACGGCCTTCCTGAACAGCCTCCAGGTGGGCTTCAAGACCCTGGCCATCACGAAGCAGAGCTCCGAGGTCTGGAAGACCCTGGGCAAGGTGAAGACCGAGTTCGGGCGCTTCGGGGAGGCCCTGGAGGCCGTCCAGAAGAAGCTGGACGAGGCCAGTGGCAAGCTGGACGACGTGGCCAAGCGCAGAACCCTGATGGAGAAGGCCCTCGCCCGGGTGGAACAGGTGCCCGACGGACTCGGAGGGGAGGAACCCCCCAGGCTCGCCGGAGGCGAAGGCTAATAATCCTTCCCTTTTCCGCCGATCGCCTTAGCATCCAGGCAACTCGAGGGGCGATCCCATGAGCAGGCGGCACGATCGACACGGACCCGGTGAGGTGATCGCCGTGGACCGGAACTTCGTCCCCATGCAGGAGATGAGCCGCCGGAAGGCCATCCGGGCCGTCGCCGCGGGGCGGGCCGAGGTGCTCAATCCGGCGGATTTCGTGCGACATGCCCGCATCCAGGGCCGCGTCCAGCTCGTGATCTTCCCCCACGCGCAGGCCTGCCCCGATGCCAAGCTGCTCCTCGGGCGCCTGGAGCGGCGCGTCCTCAAGCGGGACCAGCATGTCTGCCAGTACGAGGGCTGCGGAAGGCGGGCCACCACGGTGGACCACGTGATCCCCATCTGCCAGGGGGGGCCCAACACCTGGCAGAACCTGGTGGCCTGCTGCCTTCCCTGCAACCAGGGCAAGGGCGGGCGCACTCCGGAACAGGCCGGCATGCGTCTCAAGGCCCAGCCCAAGGGGCCCCGGGCCCATCTCTTCGAGCGCTTCGAAACCCTGATCCGGGAGGCGAGCGCCGCCTGAGGTGGGAGGGCTCAGGCCCTCCGGATCTGGGTCAGGGCCCGGGTCTTCAGGTGGAGTTCCTCCCACTCGTCCGGGAGACGGCTGCGCCGGGTGATACCCCCGCCGGCCCAGTAGGTGAGATGACCTTCCGCGAGCTGGGCCGTGCGGATCGGGAGGCAGAGGTCGAAGTCGCCCCCGGGGAGGATCCACCCCAGGGCGCCGCAATAGAAACCGCGGGGGCCGGCCTCGGTGCGGGCCAACCACTCGCAGACGGCATGCTTGGGGGCCCCGGTCACGCTGCCCCCGGGCAGCATGGCGCGGAGGATGTCCGGCAGCCCCAGCCCCTCCCGCAGTTCCCCCTCCACCGTGCTCACCAGGTGCCTCACGGTGGGGAAGTCCTCCTCCACCCGGAGGCGCGGCACCCGGACCGTTCCCGGGGTGGAGATCCGGCCCAGGTCATTGCGCTGGAGATCCACGATCATGGTGTGTTCCGCATGCTCCTTGGGGTCGGTGGCCAGGGCGCCCGGCGGCGCTTCGAGGGGGGCGCTGCCCTTGATCGGCTCGGTGCGGAGTCGCCTGCCCCGGCGCGACAGGAGCCGCTCCATGGAGAGGGAGAGGAGGGTGAGCTCCGGCCCGGGCAGGAGGGCCCCGAAGGGAGGACGGGCCTGGCGGAAGGCGGCGAGGGCCAGGGTGAGGATGTCCCCCGTGCAGGGCCCGGTGAACGGGATGCAGAGGTTGGCCACATAGAAGTCCCCCGCCCGGATCCGGGACTGGGCCTCCCGCACGGCCTCGGCATGGCGAGGGCGGTCCCAGGAGGGGTGGAGGTCGAACTGAACCTGGCCGAAGCCACAGGCACGGGCCTGAGGGGCCTCAGGGGGGGACCCGTTCCAGGACCAGCCTTCGGCCCGCCCATCGAGGATGTGGAGCGCCTGGTTCACCCCCTGCCAGCGCTGCCCGAGGGAACCTGGAGCCGGGGGGTGGTGGGCGTGACCCGCCTCGTGGCAGGCCAGCTCGTAGGTGGCCGCCCCGACCCAGGGAAGGCCCCCGGTACGGGCCCGGTCCAGGGCCTCCCAGGGACTCCCGGGGCAGGGGGACCCATCCAGGGTGGTCCGCCACTCCGCCCCGGTCCATCGGGTCTCCAGCACCGGTCCCCCCGGCAGGATCAGCAGATCACCGCCTTCCTCCCCGGGGTGCCGGAGGCCGGTGTGGAGCCAGGACGCCCCCTCCGCCAGCAGGGGACGGGCGCAGGCGGGCCACGGGCCTTGGAGGGCCAGGGGGCTTCGCGTGGGGGGGTGCCAGTCCATGGGCCCATGATGGCATCTCAAGCGGTGGAGGCTTGTTTTTCATTGAAATTGAACGCTATTTCACTGATTCATGTGATCTGTTAAGTCGAAAAAAAAAGAATTTGCGTTTTTACATGGGAAGGCTAGCCTCGGAATCGCAGGAGGAAACGATGCCGACCATTGAAATCAGCAGCCAGACTGGCAAGGACTTTGAAGGCGACGTCCTCATCGTCCCCGTCTTCAGCGGCCGGGAACGCCACCGGCTTCCCCTCGCCATCAGCAAGGTGGCCCGCCAGGTGATGGATGAAAATGATTTCAAGGCCGAATATTCCGAGGTCGTGCCGCTCCACCACCCCAACGGCGTCAAGGGTGCCCGGTGGATGCTGCTGCTCGGCCTGGGTGAAGAGGAGCAGGTGAGCCTCAACCGCATCCGGAAGGCCGTCGGCTCCGCGGCGCGTCAGGCCCTGAAGCGGAAGTGGCGCAGCGTGGGCATCGTGAGCCCCAGCACCTCCACCTTGGATCACGACGCGGTGCAGTGTGCGGTCCTGGAAGGCGTACTGCTCGCCAACTACGACTTCGTGACTTTCAAGAGCAAGGCGGAAGCCAAGCAGTTTTCACATGTTGAACTGTTCTCCAACGGAGATGACACCCGCAAGGCGCGTCGGCGCCAGGGACTCATCGAAGCAGGCGTGGCCGCCTGCCATCGGGTGCGGGACCTCGCCGCCACCCCGGCCGGGGATCTGCACCCCGAGGCCTTCGCTGAACTCGCGCAGAAGCTGGCCAAGCAGCACAAGGTGGGCTGTGAGGTGATGGATGTCGAGGCGCTCAAGAAGGGCAACTTTAATTGCGTTCTGGCCGTGGGGCAGGGCAGCGCCCGCCCGCCGCGGGTCGTGAAGCTCGAATACAAGCCCAAGGAGAAGGCCAAGCGGCATGTGGTGCTGGTGGGGAAGGGCGTCTGCTTCGACAGCGGCGGCCTCAGCCTGAAGGATGCCGGGAGCATGGAGACGATGAAGGACGACATGACCGGAGCCGCGGTGGTCCTGGCGACCGTCATGGCCGCCGCCCAGCTGGAGCTGCCCGTCCACATCACCGGCCTGATGGGCCTGGTGGAGAACATGAACGATGGCGCCGCCTACAAGCCCGGCGATGTGCTCCGTTCCCGCTCCGGGAAGACCATCGAGGTGCTCAACACCGATGCGGAGGGCCGGCTGGTGCTGGCGGACCTCCTCCACTGGGCGTCGGAGATGCAGCCGGATCACATCGTGGACCTGGCCACGCTGACCGGAGCCGCGCTCATCGCCGTGGGCGATGGGGTCAACGTGGTCATGGGCACGGACCAGAAGCTGGTGGAGAGCCTCAAGGAGGCCGGCAGCACCGCAGGGGAGCACCTCTGGCAGCTGCCCATCGTCGAGGAGTACCGGGACATGCTCCGGAGCCCCCTCGCCGACCTCAAGAACATCACCGGCATCCGGTGGGGCGGAACCATCACGGCCGGCATGTTCCTCCAGGAGTTCGTGGGGTCCGCCTCCTGGGCCCACCTGGACCTGGCGGCCGCCTGGTCCTCCAAGGAGCGGGACTACCGCCCCTACGGCCCCAGTGGGGAGGGCCCCCGGTTCCTCCTGGAGTGGCTCGCCGACTGAGGCGCCCCTGAAAAAAACGAAGGTCGGACGGGGGGGCAAGCCCCCCCGCAATTTTTGAGATGAGGCCCCTTGACCTCCTTCGCGGGAGGTGGATGATGGGAGGTCACCCCACCCCATTGATTCCGCTGGAGCCGTCATGACCGCGATGGAGACCCTCACGAAGGCAGACCTCGCTCAGCACCTCATGGACCGGCTTCAGCTGGGAAAGAAGGATGCGGATCTGCTCGTGAACACCTTCCTGGAGTCGGTGGTGGCGAGCCTCCGGGCCGGCGAGGGGGTGGAGCTCCGTGGCTTCGGCAGCTTCCGGCTCCGGGATCGCAAGGCGCGCCAGGGGCGGAACCCCCGGAGCGGGGAGAACATCCAGGTCCCGCCCAAGCGGGTGGTCTACTTCAAGCTTGGAAAAGAGCTTCGCAGCAAGCTCATTGAGGAGTAGATTTTCCATACGGGGCCTCGCCCCATAGGGAGTTTCAGATGCGACTGCGCAAGTTGGTCATCGCCATCGCGGCCCTCGTCCTGGCGGCCGCCCCCTCCTTCGCCCAGAAGAAGATGTCCAAGGAGGAGAAGCTGAAGCTTCCCCGCCTCGCCATCCTCGAGTTCAAGGCGGCTCCGGACTGCTGGCACGGCTGGCGCTTCGGCGGCTGGGGCAACCAGATGGGCACCATCTCCAACCAGCTGCGGGACCTGTTCACCACCGAGATCATGGAGAAGGGCAAGGGTAAGATCCGGCTGGTGGAGCGTGAGCGTCTCGATGAGATCCGTGGCGAGCTGAACTTCCAGCAGAGCGGCGAAGTGGATGTGAACACGGTCCAGAAGATCGGCAAGCTGCTGGGCGTCAAATACGTCATGACGGGCAAGGTCACCCGCTTCGCCTACAAGGAATCCGGCTTCGGCACCGGGTGGGGCGTGGGGGCCCTGGTGGGTCGTGTGACGGGTGATGGCCTGGCGGGTTCCGTGGCGGGCAGCGTGAACGTGAAGAAGGCCTCCTTCACGGGCCGGCTCGACATCCGCCTCATCGAGGTGGAGACCGGGGAGATCCTGGGCGCCTGGAAGGACGAGGACAAGACCTCGGACACCAGCGTGAAGGTCGCCGGTACCGGGAGCGAGGTCTCCTACGACGAGGAGCTCGTGAACAAGATCTTCGAGCCCATCGTGCAGCGCATCACCCCGAAGCTGCTCCGGGCCACCGGCCAGGCCGCCGCCGAGTCCGAGGACTAGGCCGTCCCGATCGGATGGAGGGGGGTCTTCGGGCCCCCCTCAGTCGTTCAGCACACGGTCGGTGAAGGCGCGGATCCGACTGGCGTAGGTGGGACCGAGCACGGGGGCGCAGTTGAGGTGCCACGTCTGGACTTCCACCTGCTCCAGGTCGGAGAAGCGCCCCATGAGTTCCCGCTGACCGCTCTGGGGAGCCAAGCGGTCCTGGAGGGCCAGGAAGACCAAGGACGGGGTCCGGAGGTTCCGGTGCGCGAGGGCCTGCCGCGGGTCGGTGGCGGCCATGGCGTAGTCCCCGCGAGCCGCGGCCCACGCGGCGGCCCAGGCCCCGATGGGGGGGGCGAGCACGTGCCAGGCGCGGTCCTTGGGCCCTCGCACCAGCCGCTCCGCGAAGTCCCGGCTGCCGAGGGGTGCCCCCTCCCAGATGAGGCCCGCGAGCGGTCCCCGCCCCTCGGACTCGAGCCTGCCCAGCGCGATCAGCCCCACGCTGGCACCCAGGCTCCTCCCCATGAGGAGGATCCGGTTCCGGGCCCATCCTCGGGCCTCGAGGGCATGGACGACGGCCACGACCTCTCCGGCCTCCCGGGCCCCGAAGGTGACGTAGGGGCGGCGGGAACCGGCCCGCAGGGCCTCATCCCTCCGGAGGTACGTGAAAATGGCCGCATCTTCCCGCGGGAACCAGCGGAGCGCAGGGCTGGTGCCCCAGCGGTCATCGCCGAATCCATGCAGGAGGAGGACGATCCCCCTGGAGGGGTGTGGCCGCTGGAGGGTCCAGAGCTGGAGGCCTTCGACCTCGGTGCATGCCCATCGACCCCCAGGATCCCCTTCGCCTCCACGCGCGAGATCGGCATAGGTCGCCTCCACCCGGGTGAGGGGTTGAGGGGCGTAGAAGGGGGGGTCGGTCAGCTCATGGGCCACCGCGCGGGCCTTCCAGCCCATGAAGCCGGCCACTCCGAGAAGCGGGAGCACGGGGAGGTGCCAGAGCCTGAACCTCACCAGTACCCCGCGGTGATGACCATCTCCCGGGCCTCGTCGACCACCCGTGTCTGGCAGGCCAACCTCGCCTCGGGCCGGGCGCCCTCCCGCTGGAGGGTTGTGGACTCGTGCCCCTCGATGGAGCTCAGCCCCTCCCGACCATCGAGCACCAGGACGAGGCAGCGGGCGCAGGCCCCCCGTCCCGAGCAGCTGGAGGCCACGGGAAGTCCCATCGCCAAGGCCCGGGACATGAGGGTCCCGGGACCCGGGAGGAGGTGCTCCCCGTGCCGGGTACGGGCCCGCAGGGGCATGGCTACTTGGCCGTCAGCGCGGCCTTCACACCCGGAAGGCCCTCGGCCGGCGGATTCTCCGCGGGTTTGCCGTAGAGGACCGCCTCGAACCGCTGGGCGAAGACCACCTCGTAGAACCCCCCGTCGTCGGGCAGGGTGAATTCGGCCTTGTCCGGGCTGAAGGCATCCCGGGGACTGGACAGGAAGTACCGGTGCGATCCGGAGGACAGCCCCGTGACCGTGAGCACCGATCCGCCCTTGGGGTCCTGGCTCACGGGAATCCGGGTGCCGTCGATGGAGAGATCGAGGGGGCCCTTGATGGGGCGGGTGAAGCGGAGCACCACCGTTCCGACGGGCAGGGGCTTCGCCGGCTTGAGGGGGATCTTCTTGCAGGCGGCCACGGACAGGACGGCCACGGCGGCCAGGGCGGTGCGACGGAACATGATGCCTCCACCCTTAGGCTACCCCAAGGGGAGGATTGGTTCCTCAATCCCGACCCCGAGGGGAATTCTGGGATGACGTTTACGGCCGGTCTTCGTATTCTGATGGGCCTGCAAGGAGCTGACATGACGCGTGTACGTTTGGTGACCGACAAGGGCGACATCAACCTGGAACTGTTCTCCAAGGAAGCCCCCGGGACCGTCGGCAATTTCGTGAAGCTGGCCAAGGAAGGCTTCTATGACGGCCTGGCCTTCCATCGGGTCATCCCCGATTTCGTCATCCAGGGCGGTTGCCCCAACACCCGGGATGGGGCGAAGGGCATGCCCGGCACCGGGGGCCCCGGCTACCAGATCAAGTGCGAGACCACGGGCAACCCCCATCAGCACAAGCTGGGCGCCCTCAGCATGGCCCATGCTGGCAAGAACACCGGCGGCAGCCAGTTCTTCGTGGTGAACGGGGATCGGCGCAACGTGCAGCACCTGGATGGGGTCCACACCGTGTTCGGCCAGTGCGTGGGTGAGGACGACATCAAGGTGGTCCAGTCGATCCGCGCCAATGACCGGATCCACAAGGCCGAGGTCACGGAGGAGTAGCCTCCTTGGAACGCATCCGAAGGCCGGGTCCGCCCGGCCTTCGTCCTTTTCCGGAGGTCCGATGGATCGTCCCCGGTGCGGCTGGTGCACGACGGATCCCCTCTACCAGGGCTACCACGACACCGAGTGGGGGGTCCCCGTCCACGAGGACCGCACCCACTTCGAGTTCCTCGTGCTGGAAGGTGCCCAGGCCGGCCTGAGCTGGATCACCATCCTCAAGCGCCGGGAGGCCTACCGACGGGCCTTCGCGGGCTTCGACCCCGAGGCTGTGGCCCGCTTCACGGATTCGGATCTGGCGCGCCTCCTCCAGGATGAGGGGATCATCCGCAACCGGCTGAAGATCGCCTCCGCCCGGGACAACGCCCGGGCCTTCCTGGAGGTCCAGGCCGCGTTCGGAAGCTTCGACGCCTACCTCTGGCCCTTCATCGGGGGGCGACCCCGGATCAACCACCCTGCCACCTCCGCCGAGGTGCCCGCCGTGACCCCCGAGGCCGAGGCCCTGAGCCGCGACCTGAAGAAGCGGGGCTTCCGCCTCGTGGGGCCCACGATCATGTACGCCTTCATGCAGGCCACGGGGATGGTGGATGACCACGTGGCCACCTGCTGGAAGCGGCGCCGGGCCTGAATCCGGACCGCCGGTGGGGTAGACTGGAGGGTCCGGAGCGCCCGTGTCCAAGCCCTTCTACCTCACCACGCCCATCTACTACGTCAACGACCGGCCCCACATCGGGCACACCTACACCACGGTCCTGGCGGATGCCGTCGCGCGGTTTCACCGGCAGATGGGGCAGCCCGTCCGGTTCCTCACGGGCACCGATGAGCACGGCCAGAAGGTGGAAAAGGCCGCGGCCGCCAAGGGCATCGCCCCCAAGGCCCTGGCCGATGAGGTGGTGGCCAATTACACCGACCTCTTCGCCCGCATGGGCATGACCCACGACCGCTTCATCCGGACGACGGACACGGACCACCGGGAGACGGTGCAGGGCTGGTTCAAGAAGCTGCTCGACTCCGGGGACATCTACAAGTCCGAGTACGAGGGGCTCTACAGCGTGAGCGACGAGGCCTTCGTCACGGAGACCCAGGCCAAGGAGCTGCAGGCCCAGGGCTTGGCCCACCAGTTGGTGACCCTGAAGGAGGAGACTTACAAGTTCCGGCTCAGCGCCTACCAGGACCGCCTGCTGCAGCACTACGCCGAGCACCCCGATTTCGTGCAGCCGGACTTCCGCTTCAACGAGGTGAAGCGCTTCGTGGAGGGCGGCCTCACGGACCTCTCCATCAGCCGCACGACCATCGCCTGGGGCATCCCCGTGCCCGGGGACGAGAAGCATGTGGTCTACGTGTGGTTCGACGCCCTGCTGAACTACCTCACGGGGGCCGCCGGGGCCTGGCCCGCGGAGCTCCAGATCGTGGGCAAGGACATCCTCCGCTTCCACACGGTCTACTGGCCCGCCTTCCTCATGGCCATGGGGCTGCCCCTGCCCAAGACGGTGCTCGCCCACGGCTGGTGGCTCAGCGGCAACGACAAGATGAGCAAGAGCAAGGGGAACGTGGTGCGCCCGGACACCCTGCTCAAGTTCGGCAACGACGCCCTGCGCTTCTACTTCCTGCGGGACATGCAGGTGGGCTACGACCGCGACTTCTCCTTCGAGGGCTTCATGGACCGACTCAACGCCGACCTGGCCAACGGCCTCGGCAACCTGGCCTCCCGCAGCCTCAGCATGATCCAGCGCTACCGGAACGGCGCCGTGCCCACTTCGACCACGCTGGACGCCTCCGACAGCGCCGTGGACCAGGCGGGCCGAGCCGTGGTGGCCGACTTCGTGGGCAAGGTCCAGGGCCATGACTTCCACGCGGCCCTGGATGGACTCTGGATCTACCTCCGCAGCCTCGATGCCTACATCGTGCAGGCGGAGCCCTGGAAGCTGGCCAAGGACCCGGCCAACGATGCCAAGCTCGACGCCGTGCTCTGCAACCTCTACCGCGCGCTCCGCACCGCGGCCCCCTGCCTGGCCTCCGTGATGCCGGAGCTCGCCCAACGCCTCTGGGAGAACCTCGGCCTGGCCGGGAAGGCCGCTGACCAGCGCCTGGGCGACCTCGCCTGGGACGCCCCCGCCGCCGGCCCCGTGGCCGCCGAACCGAAACCCCTCTTCGCCCGCATCGACAAGGACAAGGAAATGAGCGAACTCGAAGCCTCCGCCACCCCCGCCCCCGAGGCCGCCCCCGCCCTGGACGTGCCCGCCATCCGCGAAGTGGTGGATGCCGACACCTTATTCAAGGTGGACCTCCGCGTCGGGAAGATGCTCGAGGCCGAGCGCGTGCCCAAGAGCGACAAGCTCATCAAGAT
>CAZVKM010000072.1:0-14230 GCA_964627685.1 uncultured Solibacteraceae bacterium
GGCCGAGCGCTGCCCCAAGGCCCTCGGGACCCGCGTCAAGGAAGGCGAGATCATGTTCCACCACGAGGTCACCAACCAGTACCTCTGGAACCAGTTCTGAGCTCGATCCGCTTCGTGCCATGCAAAGGGCCCCGCGTGAGCGGGGCCCTTTGCATGGTCTTGGACGGAGTCCGGTGACGGTCTGGCGTGGGGGAAGTTCAGACGGGCGATGAAGGGCAGCCGAGGTGTGGGGGCCGGCCTCCGGCGGGGGACCATGGGCCTGCCACCGGGGGGCTCTCCCGCGTGGTTCCGCATCTTCACCGTTCCCTCCACCCCAAGGCCCTTTGGCCTTCCCTCCTGAAGAGGACACCCCATGAACCAGCTCACCTTCCACAAGGAAACGCTCCGCCGCCTCAGCGCGGAGGAGACCGATCAGGTGGCCGGCGGCATCCGCCCCACCTGGACCTGCAACCACACCCGTGACTGCGTGGCCACGGCCCCCTACCGTGGGTGCGACACGATCAAGACCGACTGCTGCATCTGAGGCGCCTCCCCGGCCGACCCCGTCCCACGGATCAGGGGCATTGGCCCGGAACTCGCACTGGAAGGCCCCGCTTGCGGGGCCTTTTCCGCGGGAGGGATTGGTTGGGCGCTTCTGGAAGGGAGGGCCCGTGGCCCACCGTGGACGGTTCCACTCAGTGGTGTATGTGTTCGGTTGGGCGGTGGATTGTGCGGGATAGTCTATTTGAACCGGCACGGGGTCCGAATCGAAACGCCCGTGGGCCAAGGCTTTGGGGGCCTGGATCCAGATTCCATGGGGCTTTGCCCCTTGGGAGGGAGCCCCGGATCCTGGATGGACCATCCCCATGGATCACTCTTGCCACCGTCAACCCCCGGGCCATCGCGGCCCCTCTTCCCAGGAGCACCCATGAACAAGCTCAACCTCAACAAGGAAACCCTTCGTCGCATCAGCGGCGACGAAGCCAGCCAGATCGATGGCGGCGTCCGCAACACCTGGTACTGCGACACCAAGGTGAGCTGCGCGGTGACCACGCCCTTCAAGGCCTGCGACACCGTGAAGACCGACTGCTGCTAGACCGCTCGATCCAGTGCACCCCCCGGGGGCCCAAGCTTCCGGGGGGTGTTTCCATTCGGCCCAACGCTTCTCCCAGGCCCGCCCCATGACCGCTTCCCTTCTTCCAGCGTGGCCCTCCCTGCTCCCCTCCACGGAGGTCGGGTCCATCCGGGCCCTGCTCGCCGAGCTGGCCCAGGCGCAGTGGCGGGAGCGCGACCGCTCGCAGGGAGGGCTCTCCTCCGGCCCGGCGGGGGTCGCCCTCTTCCTGGGGCACCTGTCCCGGGTGGAGGGCTTCGAGCGGTGGCGGGAGCCGGCCCGGGAGCTCCTGGAGGCCGCCGTGGCCGGACTCGGGAACCTGGGCACCACGGACCTATATGCCGGGTTCACGGGCGTCGCGTGGGCGATGGAGCACCTCCAGGCGGAGGGCCTGGTGGACCTGGGGGGCGACCCCAACCAGGAAGTTGATGAGGTGCTGCTGGAGCACCTGGCGGGGGCCCGATGGGACCGGGCCTACGACCTGGTCTCGGGACTCGTGGGGTACGGGGTGTATGGGCTGGCGCGGGCACACCGTCCTTCGGGGAGGGCCCTCCTGGGCCGGGTGCTGGATCACCTCGAGGAGTCGGCCGTGCGGACCGGGGAAGGCCTCGCCTGGCCCTCGGAAGAGCGGGAGTGGTCCGGTGGATCCGAAGCCTCGGCCATGGTGGCCCGTTGGAACCTCGGAGTCGCCCATGGGCAACCCGGCGTGCTGGGGCTCCTGGCCGCCATGGCGGAGCTGGGGATCGGAGGCGGGCGGACCCTGGCCCTGTACGACTCGGGACGGGCCTGGCTCCAGGCCCGGGTGCAGCCCCGGCCCTGGTCGGGCCTTCCCGCCTGGCTGCCCCGCGGGGAGCAGTCCGGGGCCCCGCGAAACACCCGGGTGGCCTGGTGCTACGGTGACCTCGGGGCCGCGGTGGTGCTGCTGGGGGCCGCCCGCAGGCTCCGACGTCCGGAGGAGGAGGTGCTGGCCCTGGATCTGGCCGACCGGGCCGCCCGCCGGCCGCTGGAGGAGGCGGGGCTGAGGGACGCCTGCCTGTGCCACGGGAGCCTCGGGAACGCCCACCTGTTCCACCGCCTGGCGGAGATGACGGGCTCTCCCCAATTCCGCACGGCCGCGCAGGCGTACCTGAGGGAGGGCCTCTCCAGGCGCCGGGACGGGGAGGGCTTCTGCGGCTTTCTGCATGAGCTCCCGCCGGTGGTGGGACTCCGGGAGACCACGATCCAGGATTCCGCCGCCGGCCTGCTGGAGGGCGCGGCCGGGATCGGCCTGGCGTTGATCTCCTCCCTGGGTGGGGCCCGCCCCACCTGGGATCGATTCCTGTTGCCCGCCTAGGGAAGAGGTCCCCAGCCCCACCCCATTTCCTGGATACTGGTCGGACATGAACCCGAATGAAGATCGCCTGTTCCGTGAAGGCGCCTTGAACCACTTCCTCCGGACGGAGGAGGGGGGCGAACCCCTGCGGATCTCACCGCCCTGGACCTGGGCCCTCACCTGGATCCTGGGGGGCCTGCTCCTGCTCGGGCTGGTGTTCTCACTCTTCGGCCGCCTGGAGGTCACCACCCGGGGACGTGGCGTCCTGAGGCCCCTGCCAGGAGTCCAGGTCATCACCGCCCAGGTGGGGGGCACGGTCGCCGAGGTGAGCCACCAATCCGGGCAGAGCGTCCGCGCCGGTGAGCGGCTCCTCCGCCTGGATTCCGCGGCCCTCCAGGCCCAGCTCCTGGAAGCCGAGCGCAGCCTGCGGCTCCTCGAGTCGGACTTCCGCGCCTACGCCGGCCGCATGGATCGGCAGTACCGCGAGCAGGAGGTCAACCTCGAGGCGCGCCTCGCGCTCCTGACCCGGCAGGAGGAGAGCCAGCGCGATTCGCTGGCCATCTACCAGCGGAAGCTGAAGGCCAACGAGACCCTGTTCCGGGAGAACCTCGTGGCCACGCTGGCCGTGGACGAGGCCCGTGAGGCCCTCTCCCAGGCGCAGCGCAGCTGGATGTCGAGCCAGCAGGGACTCGAGCAGACCAAACAGGAGCTGGCCGGCCTCCGCTCGCGGCGGGAGGACGACCTGTGGCGCCGGGAGCAGGAGGTGCAGGGGGCCCGGGCGAAGCGGGATGGCCTCAAGATCTCCCTGGCCCAGACCACGCTCACGGCCCCTCGCGAGGGGCTCCTGGAGTCCCTCCTCGTGAAGGTGGGGGATGTGGTGCCGGCCGGGGCGCCCGTGGGCCGCGTGGTGGCCCAGGGAGGCCCCTGGCGGGTGCTGGTCTTCCTGCAGGAGCGGGACCGGGCCTTCGTGAAGCCCCAGGACCTCGTGCGCCTCGAGCTGGATCAGTATCCCTATGCGGAGTTCGGCACCCTGAAGGCCCGCGTGGTGCGCATCGCCGATGACCTCGCCACCACCCAGGAGTTCCAGGAGGCCATGGGGGAGGGGAGCAAGCTCGAGGGCCCGGTCTTCCGCGTGGAGCTGGATCTCGAGCCCGGCGTGATGGCCCGGCTCGCGCATCTGCCGCTCCGGTCGAGCATGCTCCTCAACGCCCGGTTCACCCTGCGTCGGCAGCGTCCCCTGACGATCCTCATCGACCCCCTCCGTCGCTGGCTGGACTGAGCCCATGCGCCGGTCCTTCCGCTCCACTGCGCTGCGCGTGCCCTTCATCCCCCAGATGGAGGCGGTGGAGTGCGGAGCGGCCAGCCTGGCCATGGTGCTGGCCGCCCATGGCCGCCATGTGCCCCTCGTGACCCTGCGGCAGGCCTGCGGCGTCTCCCGGGACGGGGCCAACGCGCTGAGCCTCCTCCGGGCGGCCCGGGAGGAGGGGCTGGAGGCGGAGGCGGTGAAGGTGGAGGCGGAGCACCTCCACGACCTGCCCCTGCCCGCGATCCTCCACTGGAACTTCAACCACTTCCTGGTGCTGGAGCGGGTCACCGCCCAGGGCGCCCTCCTCGTGGATCCCGCCCTGGGGCGACGCCGGGCCACCCGGGTCGAGCTGGACCAGGCCTTCACCGGGGTCGCCCTCGTCTTCGCGCCGGACGAGGGCTTCCAGCCCCAACCCCGGCGGCGCCCCAGCTTCGGACGCTACCGCCACCTGCTGAGCGCTTCGAGGGGCCACCTCCTCCAGATCCTCGGGGCCTCCCTGATGCTGCAGGTCGTGGGTCTCGTCTTCCCCGTGGCCAACCAGGTGCTGCTCGACAAGGTCATCGCCCCACGGCAGGAGCCCTGGCTCTGGGGGCTGGCCTTCGGGCTGGCCGCCGCCACCCTCGCCAAGGCGCTGCTCATGCTGGTCCGCAGCTGGGTGATCCAGGGGCTCCAGACCCGTCTCGACACCGATCTGATGGCCGGCTTCCTGCGGCACCTCCTCCGCCTTCCCCTGGCCTTCTTCCTGCAGCGCACCCCCGGGGACCTGCTCCAGCGGGTGCAGTCCAATGTGCAGCTCCGGGCCCTCTTCACGAGCCGCAGCGTGTCGGCCCTGCTGGACGCCTTCCTGCTCGTCGGATACGCGGCCCTCATGCTGGCCTACCAGAGCACGCTGGGCGCCCTGGTGCTCGCCTTCGGCCTCATCCGGATCCTGGTCCTCTGGCGGCAGATGGAACGCAATCAGCAGTCCATGGCCGCGGAGCTGGCCGCCAGCGGGCGGGAAGGGGGGGCCCTGGTCGAGGCCCTGTCCTCCCTGGAGACCCTGAAGGCCTCCGGGGCGGAGGCGCACATGGCCCGCCGGTCCGAGGACCGCATGGTGGAGCGGATCAACGCGGGGCTGGAGCGCAGGCACCTGGAGATCCTGGCGGGGCAGGCCAACGTGCTGCTCCAGGGCCTGGCCGGAGCGGCCATCCTCTGGGTGGGCGGCACCTTCGTGGTGGAGGAGCGCATGACCGTCGGCGTCTACGCCTCCTTCATCGCCCTGCAGGGGCTCTTCATGGGCCCTCTGGAGTCCCTGCTCGGGGCGGCCACCCAGCTGCAGTTCATGGGCAACCACCTGGCCCGCCTCGATGACGTCCTGGACACGGCGGTGGAGCCCACCGGCGACCTGGACCCCGGGCCCCTTCGGGGCGCCCTCTCCATCGAGGGGGTCACCTTCGCCTACACCCCCGGCGGCGAGCCCGTGCTCCACGACATCCACCTCGAGATCCAGCCGGGGGAGAAGGTGGCGCTCGTGGGTCCCACGGGGGCCGGCAAGTCCACCCTGGCCCGCCTCATGCTCGGCATGCACGTGCCGGGCTCCGGGCGCATCCGCTTCGACGGCCACGACCTCCGGGACCTGGACCTCTCCGCCCTCCGCCGGCAGATGGGCGTGGTCCTCCAGGACACCTTCCTGTTCGACGACTCGGTGCGGGCGAACCTCAGCCTCCACGACCCGCAGCTCCCGGAGTCGCGCCTGATCTGGGCGGCCAAGATGGCCTGCGTCTGGGAGGTGATCGAAGCCCTGCCGCAGGGCCTCGACAGCCGGGTGGGGGAGAACGGCAGCCTGCTCTCAGGCGGACAGCGTCAGCGGCTCTCCCTCGCCCGGGCCCTGGCCCATGAGCCCTCGGTGCTCCTCCTGGATGAGGCCACGAGCTCCCTCGACCTGGAGACCGAGGCCCGCCTCCATGCGAACCTCGCGGGCCTCGGCTGCACTCGGATCCTCATCGCCCATCGCCTGGCCACCGTGATGGATGCGGACCGGATCCTCGTGGTGGAAGGCGGCCGGATCGTGCAGACCGGCCGCTACGAGGCCCTGGCGTCCCAGCCGGGCCTCTTCCGGGACCTGGTGTCGGCCATGGAGCGGGTGCATGGCTAGGACCTTCGTGGGAGCCCCCGCCGTCGAGGCGGTGCTGCCGTTCACGGCCCGGGCCGCGCGGCCGCTCACCCGGCGGGAGGCGGAGCTGGGGCTCCGGCAGGGCGGGGGCCCCCAGGCCCTGGCCTCGCTCCTCGACGCCACGGGCTGGGTGGCGCGACCCGTCCGCATCCAGGAGGGATTCCTCCACCGCCTGGAGGGTCCCGGCTTGGCCGAGGCCCGGGATGGGGGCTGGCTGATGCTGCGCCCGGTGGGGCCGGATCGGATCGAGGTGCGAGGCGCCGGAGGGACGGTCGACACTTGCACGCCCGGGGAGCTGACCCCCGGCCTGGGCACCTGGGCCGTGACCGCCCGTCCCGCGCCTCCCACCGGAGCGACGCTCTACGGTCGCATGCTCCATGGCGTCCTGCGCCGCAAGGGCCTGCTCCGCCAGATCCTCCAGACCTCCCTCCTGCTGCAGGGGGTCGTGCTGCTCATCCCCCAGGCCACCCGCATCGCCCTGGACCAGGCACTCACCTCCGGGGCGCGGTCCCTGCTGGCCACGGTGGCCCTGGGCCTGGTGGTCCTGGCGCTCTTCCAGTCCCTGACGGGCTGGCTCCGCCAGCGGGCCGTGCTCCACCTGGAGACCTTCGTGGAGGCCGAGCTCGGCCGGGACTTCCTGTCCCACGTGCTGGGCCTCCCCTACGCGGTCCTGAGCCGCCACAAGCTGGGCGAACTCCTGCAAGCCCACGAGGGCCTGGATGCGGCCCGGGACCTCTTCACCACCTCGGTGCTCGGCAACCTCCTGGACGGCCTGCTCTCCTGCTTCACCCTCGCCGCCATGGCGGCCACCATGCCGGGCCCCACCGGCGTCGTTCTCGCGCTCAGCTTGCTGCTGGTGGGTCTCGTGGTGGGGATCGGCCGGATCCAGGAGGCGCTCGTCAAGCGCCGCATCGCCGCCCAGGTGGCCGAGCAGGGCTACCTGGTGGAGCTGCTCAAGGGCATCGCGACGGTGAAGGCCGCGGGCTCCGAGGTGCGTGGCTTCGCCCGGTGGTGTGCGCTCCTGGGCGAGCATCTGAGCCTGAACCTCCGCCAGCAGCGGATCGGGCTCTGGCACGAGGTGGGCCTGGAGTCCATCCGCCAGGCCACCGCCGTGGTGATCCTCATCTGGGGGGGGCGGCTGGTCCTCGCGGGCGAGCTCCAGGTGGGGGCCCTCATGGCCTTCGTCCTCCTCTCGGGGACCTTCCTCGCGGGCATGCTGGGCCTCGCCCAGGCCTACCTGAGCTGGCGTGCCGTGCGTCCCCAGCTGGCGCGGGCGGCGTCCCTCCTGGAGGAGGGGGCGGAGCCGCCGATGCTGCCGGGCAGCGTCGCGCCCATCGATGGGGCGGTCCACGTGGAGGACCTCTGGTTCCGGTACGGGCCTGAGCTCCCCTGGGTGCTCCAAGGCTACGACCTGCGCGTGGCGCCAGGTGAGAAGCGCTGGATCCATGCGCCTTCAGGATTCGGCAAGACCACGCTGCTCCGGGTGCTGGCGGGCCTCTGCACGCCCGAGCGGGGGGCCGTGCGTCTGGGCGGTCACGCTCCGGCGACGGTCCGCGGCCAGGTGCTCTACCTCCCCCAGACCACGCAGCTCTATGGAGGCTCCATCCTCGAGAACCTCCGCATGCTCTCCGGAGGCGCGGCCCAGGAGCGCCTCATGGAGGCCGCGCACACATCGGGGCTCGATCGCTGGGTGGAGGGGCTCCCCATGGGCTACCACACGGTGATCGCAGCCGGCGGCGGAAACCTGAGCGGGGGGCAGCGGCAACTGGTGGCCCTCACCGCGGCGATGGCCAGCGACGCGACGGTGCTGCTGCTCGACGAGGCCATGGCCAACCTGGACTGGGTGACGAAGGGGTGGCTCCACGACTCCCCCTGGTTCAAGGGCAAGACCGTGATCTATGCCAGCCACGATGCGGGCATGGGCTGACACCACTGACGAGGGAACCATGGGCATCGATCAACTCGCCACCTCGGCCTCGGCCTGGAAGCCCCTCTGGGGGGACGCTCCCCCCCGGGAGGCGGAGGCAACCCTGCAGGACATCGCCTCGACCCTCCGCACCCCGTTGGAGGATCCGGGGCTGGCCGGGGGCACCACGGGCCTCGCCTTGCTGCATGCCTACCTGGAGCGGGGTCGGCCGGGGGCCGGCCATGGAGCCTGCGCCTCGGAGCTGCTCGATCACGCCATCGAGGCCCTGGGGAACCAGGTGACGGGGCCGGGTTTCTACGCCGGGTTCAGCGGCATCGCCTGGGCGGTGGACCACCTGCGGGGGATCGGAGGCCCGGATGAGGATGCCAACGAAGCCATCGACGAGGCCCTGATCGAATTCCTGAACGTGCCGCGGTGGGGGCTCGACTACGACCTCGTCAGCGGTCTCGTCGGGTACGGCGTGTACGCCCTGGGGCGCCTGGACCGACCCACCGGCCGGGCACTGGCCCTGCGTGTACTGGACCACCTGGAGGCCCTCAAGGTGCCGGTGGAGGACGGGTGGACCTGGGCCACGGCCCCCGAGCTGCTCCCCGCCTGGCAGCGTGTGGGCAGTCCTTCGGGCTACTACAACCTGGGGTTGGCCCACGGGATGCCCGGCGTGGTGGCGCTCCTCGGGCATGCCCTCGCCCAGGGCTTCGCACCGGAGCGGTGCCGCCCGCTGCTGGAAGGGGCCCTCCGCTGGATGCGGGGGCAGCGCAGGCCCGAGGGCTTCGGCGCCTGCTTTGCAGCCGCCACCAACATCGGCGAGCCGGGTGAGCCTTCCCCCACGCGCATCTCCTGGTGCTATGGCGACCTGGGCCTCTCCGTGGCCTGGCTCATCGCGGCCCGCGGCGCTGGAAACCCGGCTTGGGAAGCGGAGGCGCTCGAGGTGGCCCGGTTGTGCACCCGGCGGCCGCCGCCTGAAGGGGCCGCCGATGCCTGCCTCTGCCATGGCTTCGCCGGCAACGCCCACCTCTACAACCGCCTCTGGCAGGCCACGGGCGAAGCCGTCTTCGCGGAGGCCGCCCGGGCCTGGATGGAGGTGGCGCTTCGGTTCCGGAAGCCGGGTGAGGGCATCGCGGGGTTCCGCGCCTACATGCCCGGCCTCACCGGTCGGGAGGATCCCTGGGAGGATGCGAAGGGCTTGCTGGAGGGTGCCACCGGGGTCGGACTCGCCCTCGCCGCGGCCCTCGATCCGGTGGTTCCGGCCTGGGATCGGATGCTCCTGGTGGACATCCCAGGGCGGCACGACGTACAGATCAGCGAGGCCTGATGCCCGCTCGGCGGTTCATCTCGGGCCCAAGTGACTCGGAATGCGGGACCTTTCATCTGGCCTCGAGAAATCGCGCAAACCCTTTGATTTGCTGCATCCAGAGCTGTTCGATTGAAGTAAATTGGTGGAAACCCCCAGGAGCATCCATGAAGAAGCTCTCCCTCAACAAAGAGACCCTGACCCGTCTGTCCGGCGGGAGCCTCGCCGGAGTGCACGGAGCCATGCGGCCTGTGACCAACACCCTGGACGCCTGCGGCGGTTCCTCGCCGACGACCTGCATCTCGGACGCCCCCTGCAACACGGTGAACACCTGTGCGCCGGCCTGCCAGCCCGGCTGCGCCAGCGGCATGAGCGTCAGCATCACCAAGCCCCAGGGGTAACCACTTGCCCCTGAGCCAGGCCCTCCGCGAGATCCTGAACCGCCTCCAGCGCCCCGCCCATGTCGGGGCGCTGCTCGCGGTGTTCCTCCCCTATGTGGGGTTCGGCATCTACGGGGAGCTCGGCTCGGGTCAGCTGCACCGGCTCCCCGTGTGGTTCTCCCTGGTGGGGACCCCGTTCGTCTACTTCTCGGGGATCATCCTGGTCTCGCCCCTCCCCTGGCAGGTGATCCCCTCGGAGGGCAAGACGCGGCGGTGGCGGCGGCCGCTGCTGGGGTTGCTCTTCGCCGAGGCCTACATGGGGCTCCTGGTGGTCTGCCTCGACAGCCTCTACCGGGTCTGGGCGGGCACGCCGGTGAACCTTCCCGCCGTGCTGCTGAGCCACGCGGTCTACCACGCCCCGGTGATGGCCCTGGTGGGTGCGGTGCTGGCCCATCGGGAGCGCCTCGACCTCGACAACGCGGAGGCCCGTGCGGCCATGCGCGAGGCCCAGGCGCGGGCGCTCCAGAACCAGCTGAACCCCCACGTGCTCTTCAACGCGCTCAATGGACTGGCCGAGCTGGTGCAGAAGGACCCCGAGCAGGCGGAGCTGAGCATCCGCCACCTCTCGGATCTCCTCCGCAAGGTCCTCGAAGCCTCCGATCAGGATCGCAGCCGGCTCGGGGAGGAGCGGCAGCTGCTGGAGCACTACCTGGACATGGAGCGGATCCGCCTGGGCAGCCGGCTGGAGCTGGGCTGGGACTGGGACCGGGACCTGGATCGGCTCTGGATGCCCCCGATGCTCCTGCAGCCGCTGGTGGAGAACGCCATCAAGCATGGAATCTCGCGGGCCCGGGGCGGGGGTCGCCTCACCATCGAGGCCCGCCGGGAGGGCGGGGAGGTGGTGCTCGCGGTCCGGAACACCGGCCAGCCTTGGACGGACAAGGAATCGCGGGAGGGCATCGGCCTGCGCAACCTCCGGGCGCGCCTGGACCTCCACTTCCCGGAGCGGGCCTCCTTCGCGGTCCGGCCTGAGGATGGATGGACCGTGGCGGAGATCCGGCTGGCCCAGGGCGAGCTGGAGCCGGGGCTCGCATGACGGCCCTCTCGGTGGCGGTGGTGGAGGATGAGCCCCTGGCGCGGGAGCGACTGTCGCGCCTGCTGACGGAGCTGGGCGTGCAGGTGGTGGCGGAGCTCGAAGATGCGGCGGGCCTGTTGGCTTGGCTCGCCGAGGAGCCCAAGGTGGATGCGCTGTTCCTGGACATCCAGATGCCCGGCGCATCGGGGCTGGAGGTGCTGGCCGAGATGAAGGCGGTGCTGCCCGTGGTGTTCGTGACCGCCCATGCGGAGCATGCGGTGCGGGCCTTCGATGCGGAGGCGGTGGACTACGTCCTCAAGCCGGTCTTCAAGGATCGGCTGGAGCGGAGCCTCGCGCGGCTCAGGGGCCGCTTGGTGCAGCCCAGGAGCGGGCCGGAGCTCCGGAACCTGCTTTCGACGCCAGGCCCCCGCCTCCTCGTGAAGGCCGGGGTGGGCAACGTCTTTCTCGACCTGAAGAAGGTCACCCACCTCGAGGTGAAGGATGAGGTGGTGTGGGCCTACTCCGGTGGGAAGCGGTTCCGGACCCAGTGGACGGCCCTCTCCGAAGTGGAGGCGGCCTTCCCGGACGTGGCCCTGCTCCGCGTCCAGCGGAACGTCCTGCTGCGCCCCGAGGTGGTGGTGGGGTACCGGTCCCTCGCGGGCGGTCGATGGCGGGTGCGCCTTCCGGAGGGGGTCGAGCTCGAGGTGAGCCGCGCCATGACCCCGAAGCTGCGCGACGTGCTCACCGGGGATTGATGCCCCGCCGCCGCTCGGCCATCCTGCTCGACATCCTTCGAAAAGCCCAGCCATGACCCAGGTCTCCTCCCTCCTCCCGGCCCCCTTTTTCGTGCTGCGGACCCCGCTGCTGCCCTGGCAGGCCTTCGAGGCCTGGTCGGGGGAGGGGGTCACGGGACCCGGGGAGGAGGGGTGGCGGGAAGCCCAAGCCGGGCTGCGCACCCGCCTGGCGGAGCTGCTGCGCCGTCCGGACCTGCTGGAGGCGCTGTTCCTCGCCTCCCCGGACCTGGTGGAGGCCCTGCCCAAGTGGCTCGAGGCGCCGGACTCGGAGAAGGGGGCCCGGTGCGAGCGGGGCCTGGTCCGCTACTTCGCCCGGATGTGCGGGCGCCCCACGCCCTTCGGCCTCTTCGCGGGATGCTCCCGGGGCCGGGTGGGCGCCACCACCCGCCTCCACCTCGGGCCCCGGGACGGCCATCGGCGCCACACGCGCCTGGACATGGACTACCTCTGCACCCTCGCGGAGGAGCTGGCCAAGGACGAGGTGCTGAGGGCCTCCCTCCTGTACCGGCCCAACAGCAGCCTCTACGAGGCCGGGGGCCGCCTGCGCTATGCCGAGGGAGTGATGAAGGCCCGGGCGCGCTCCTACCACCTCGTTGCGGTGGATCAGACCCCCTACCTGCTGGAGACCCTCCAGCGGGCCGAGGGCGGAGCCACCCTCTCGGCCCTGGCCGAGGCGCTGGTGGATGAGGAGGTCAGCCTGGAGGAGGCCCGGGCCTACCTCCATGAGCTGGTGGCGAGCCAGGTGCTCGTGGCGGAGCTCACCCCGGCCGTGACGGGCCCCGAGCCCATCCACGAGATGATCGGCCACCTCACGGGCATCGCCGGCGGCGCGGAAGCCGTGGCGGTGCTCGGGAAGGCCCAGGAGGCCCTCGCGGCCATCGATGGCGGTCCCCTGGGTGTGGACCCGGAGACCTACCGGGGGATCGCGGAGGACCTCCGCCGCCTCCCGGCGAAAGTGGAGCTCAACCGCCTCTTCCAGACGGACCTGGTCAAAGCGGCCCCGGAAGCGGAGCTGGGCCGGGACCTCCTGGCCGAGGTGCTGAAGGGCATCGAGGTGCTGCATCGCCTGGATCGCTCGGGAGGCAGCCGATCGGGTCCTCTGGAGCGGTTCCGCGATGCCTTCCTGGAACGCTATGAAGGCCGGGAAGTGCCGCTCACGGAGGCCCTCGACGAGGAGGGGGGTGTCGGCTTCGGTGGATCCCGGGGCCCCGCCGGGGACACCTCCCCCCTCCTGGAGGGCCTGGCCTTCCCGGAGGCCGGGACCGAGGCGGGCTCCGGCCTGAGCGGTCTGGACCTGTTCCTCCTGAAGAAGCTCCGGGACCTCGGCCAGGCCCCGGTCCTGAAGCTGGAGGTGAAGGACCTGGAGCCCTACTTCGCCAAGCAGCCGCAAGCCCTCGCGGCCTCCGTGTCGGTGATGGGGCAGGTGCTGGGTGGATCCGAGGGCACCCCCAGGTTCCTGTTCTCCGGCCTCGGCGGGCCCTCCGGCGCGAACCTCCTGGGCCGCTTCTGCCATGGCGATGAAGCGCTGACTGAGGATGTGCGGGCCTATCTGAGGGAGGAGGAGGCGCACCGACCCGAGGCGATCCATGCGGAGGTGGTCCACCTTCCGGAAGGCCGCATCGGGAACGTGCTTCTCAGGCCCCTGCTGCGGGGCTACGAGATCCCCTTCCTGGGACGCTCCGGCGCCCCCGAGGACCGGCAGCTGCCCCTCACGGACCTCCTGGTCTCGGTGCGGGAGGGCCGGATCGTCCTCCGGTCCCGGCGGGAAGGCCGGGAGGTGCTGCCGCGCCTCACCACGGCGCACAACTACACCTACCGGAGCCTAGGGGTCTACCGGTTCCTCTGCATGCTGGCCCACCAGGGCGTGGCGGGGGGGCTGGGCTGGTCCTGGGGTGCCCTGGAGCGCCTGCCCCACCTTCCCCGCGTGGAGCTGGGGGGCCTGGTGCTCTCCGTGGCCCGGTGGTCCGTGGAGGTCAAATCCCTCAAGGCGGCCTCCGAAGCGAAGGGCTTCGAGCGGTGGGAGGCCTTCCGGGCCTGGCGCGCCGCCCAGGCCCTCCCCCGCCACGTCTTCCTGGGCGATGGGGACAACCGCCTGCCCCTGGACCTGGAGAACCCCCTGATGGTGGATTCCCTCCTGGACCTGGTGAAGGGCCGTGGGGCCTTCACGCTGGAGGAGTTCTTCCCGGCCCAGGAGGGCCTCGTGGCGGAGGATTCTGAGGGGCGTTACACCCACGAGGTGGTGATCCCCATGACCGCGGCGCGGCCGGAAGGGCAGGGCGCGCGCACCCCGGCTCCGGCCCATTCCTCGGGCCTGCCGCGGACCTTCCTGCCGGGCAGCGAGTGGCTCTACTTGAAGCTCTACGGAGGGGCCTCCGCCCTGGATCAGGTGCTCCGGGAGGAGGTGCCCGGCTGGGTGGCGGAAGCGAAGGCTTCCGGGGCGGCCACGGGCTGGTTCTTCATCCGCTATGGCGACCCCGACTGGCACCTGCGGTTGCGCTTCCACGGGGATCCGGGGCGCTTGGCCTCGGAGGTGCTGCCCGCCCTCTCCGGGCGGGTGGCGGACCTCCAGGCCCGGGGCCTGATCCGCCGACTGGTGGTGGACTCCTATGAGCGGGAGCTGGAGCGCTATGGGGGCGACGCCGGGATGCCCCTCTCCGAGCAGCTCTTCGAGGTGGACAGCGAGGCCGTGCTCGCCTTGCTCGAGGCCTATCCCGGCGACGCCGGGGCCGATGCCCGGTGGCGCCTCTGTGCCAAGGGCATGGAGGACCTCCTGGTGGCCCTGGGGCTGGACGCCGGGGCCCGGCTGGAGACCCTCCGGCACCTCCAGGCGGGGTTCCTCCGCGAGTTCGGCGTGCCGGGCCCCCTGGAGCGTCAGCTCGGGGACCGCTTCCGGAAGGAGAAGG
>CAZVKM010000073.1:0-14219 GCA_964627685.1 uncultured Solibacteraceae bacterium
TGAACGTCGTCGGTTCGATCCCGATCGCCCGCTCCAACGATGAGGCCCCCGAAAGGGAACTTCGTCGTTGGAACGGGTCCCAGAGAAATCGGACCGACGAGTTTAGATCGGCGGGCAGGTAGCGCGAGGCGAACACGCGCGAGCGTGCGAGCCGGACCCGCGCCGCGGGACGCGCGTGCCCAGCCGATCTGAGGTTCGATCCCGATCGCCCGCTCCAACGATGAGGGCACTGTGGTGGGAGCCTTCCCCCTCCGCCCCCCGAAGCTCCCATCCCCTCAGTGCGGCCGCCCCGCGGCCTTGGCCTCGATGAGGCGCTTGGCCTCCCGGCGGAGCATCTCGGGAACATTCCGATCCTTCATGATCAGCTTGATGTCCGCTTCCTGCAGCCGCTTGAAGTTCGTCATGGCGATGGGCAGGGGGGTCTTGGGGTTCATCACCAGATTCTTGTAGATGGTGTACTTCTTCATCCACTCGCGGTTGCTCGCGATGATGCGGAGCACCTCCTCGTTCACCGTGCGCATCTGGGAGATGTAGGCCACCTCCCCCTCGGTGATGCGGGCGTTCCGCATCACGCCCACCTGGATGAGCCGGTTCGATTCGCGGATGAGGAGGGTGCGCTCCTCCTTCCCGCCCTTGATGGCCAGCATGATCTTCTGGTTCGTGCGGAGGCGCATGACCCGCTGCGTAAGGCTGAGGCTGATGGGATTGCCGTCCTCATCCAGCACCACTTCATCGGCCCCGCGGGCGCGGCGGTCCTCCACCCGCTGGTCCTCACCCTCGAAGGGCTCATCGGACTGCCGGCGGTCCGAGTCGCGGCGGTCCTCGTCCACGCCATCGGGCAGCTCGTCCTTGGGCATGGGCAGCTCGGCCCAGGCCTTGTCGAGACGGCCCGCCTCCACCTCGTCGATGATCGCGAGGCGCTCCTGCTTGAGGCTCTCGGGCCCCTGCTTGAGGACGTCGAAGCGGAACTCCTCGATGCGCCGCTTGAGGTTGTAGTCGCCCTCGGGGTGCTCTTCCAACAGGTCCAGGATCTGGGGGCGCTCCAGCCACTTCACCTGGTTGTTGGCGACGATGTGGAGGGCCTCCCCCGGCAGGAAGGGAACGGCCTCTTCCAGAATCTCCGCCGTGATGCCCGCGTTGAGGAGGGCCGGATCCAGGAGCGCCATCTCCTTCCGGAACCGCAGGATCAGCCGCAGGGGGTGGGGCGGATCCACCGGCTGGAGCAGGAACCCCTCGAGAAGGCTCGCAGGCATCCCGCAGAAGGTCTCCGTGGCCCGGTCGGCGAAGGGGGTGCCGCCGATGATGGCGTGGGAGAGGGCCTGCAGCTGATCGGCCAGGGGAACCGGCAGGCTGCCCCCCACCAGGGCCAGGGCCATGGGTTCCGGAAGCTGGTTCTGGATGAACTTCTGGACGATCGGGTGCACGGGGGACCTTGTTTCCTTAATCCTTACAATCGCGGCGGCGGCGGAGCAAGCGGCGTCATCGCTCCGTGGGGGCGGGGGCTCCGGCCTCGTCATTCTCCGGGGCCTCCCCGGGGGGGAGGGGTCGGGGACGGGGACGGACCCACTGGCCTTCCGCATCGAAGCGGCCCGACCAGGCCTCGCCCACGCCCGCTCCGTGGTCGATGGCGACCCCGGCCACTTCCACCCGCACCACCCCGGCGTTGCCCAGGGTGAGGGTGAAGGGGCCCTTCACCCGGAGCTTCCAGGGCTCGGACACCCGGAGGGTCCGGGAGAGGTTCAGGCCCCCATCCCCAAGGATGGAAGCCTCCGCCACATCCTGGGCCCGCAGGCTCACCAAGGTCCCCGCCTCGGTGCGGGGGGCTTCGGGGAGGAGGTCCCCCAGCACGGGGTAGGCCACCTGGGCCGGGGGCGGAGGGGGCGGCACATAGGGGCCGGGCTGCTCCGGCAGCCAGGAGGGGGCCCCGGCCTTCTGGCCCAGCCGGGGGCCGGGGACCAGGAGCCAGAGGCAGAGCAGGACGGTGAGCCCCCCCAGGGCCAGCACGGCCCACCGCTCCAGGCGCTCCTGGCGGGGGTCCACCTCCCGGGGCTCGGGGAGGCCCGGCAAGCCCTCGAAGGCCTCCACGTGGTCGGCCAGGTCCACGCCCAGGCGCTCCGCCAGCTGGCGCACGAGGGGGCGGACCCCCCCGGGGGGGAAGGCCTTCCAGCGGCCCTCCTCCAGGGCCTGGAGCTGACCGGGATGCAGCTTCAGCTCCGCCGCGAGGGACTCCCGGCTCAGGGTGCGGGCCAGGCGGGCCTGCCGAAGCACCTCCCCCAGGTGGGCCGGTGCCTCCGCTTCCGCCGCGGTCATGGCTTCCAGCCCACGGGCACCTCGGCCACCAGGCGCGCGAGCTGCTCCCGCCGGTCGCTGCGGGCGAGGCGACGCTCATCCAGGGTGCCCCGGTGGGCGAACACGTCGGAGAAGGTCGCCTGCAGGTCGTCCGGCGTGACGAAGTCCCTGCCCGCCAGCCAGGCTTCGGCCTGCCCCATGCGAAGCCAGTGCCGGAGGGCCCGGGTGCTGCAGAAGGTCCCAGCGCGGCGGAGCTGGAGGGCCACGCGCTCGGCGTAGTCCAGCAGGGGATCCGACAGCCGCAGGCTGCGCACCTGCTGCCGCACCTGCCGCCAGCCCTCCAGGTCCAGCACCGGCGCCAGGGTGTCCAGCCGGTCCAGGCCCGCCTCGCCCTTCAGCACCCGCCGCTCCGCCACGGGATCCGCGTAGCCCAGGTGCAGCACGCAGCTGAAGCGATCCAGCTGGCTCTCGGGGAGGGGGAAGGTGCCCGCGTGATCCATGGGGTTCTGGGTGGCCACCACGAAGAAGGGATCCGGCAGGGCATGGGTGCTTCGATCAAGGGTCACCTGCCCCTCCACCATGACCTCCAGGAGGGCGCTCTGGGTCTTGGGGCCGATCCGGTTGAGCTCATCCATCAGGAGGACATTGCAGAAGACAGGGCCCGGTTGGAAACGGAAGGCCTGGGCGGTGCCATCCCAGAGGTGCATGCCCAGGATGTCCGAGGGCAGGAGGTCGTTGGTGCCCTGGATGCGCTGGAAGCCACCCCCCAGCAGGCGCGCGAGGCCCTTGGCCAAGGTGGTCTTGCCCACCCCGGGCACATCCTCGAGCAGCAGGTGCCCGGAAGCCACCAGGGTGGCCAGGGCCCGGCGGACCTCCGCCTCCTTCCCCACGACCACGCCCTGGAGGCCGCGGAGGCCCGCCAGCACGGCGGCCCGCAGGACCTCCGGGCTCCGGCTGATCGGGGGCTCGAGGGGCGGTGGGGCGGACATGCCCCTACTATCGCATCGGTCAGCCCTCCAGGGAGATGCCGTGCTCCCGGAGGCGCTGGGCCAGCACCCGGACCGTGAGGCCGAGCGCCTCCGCGGCCCGGGGCAGGTCCCCCCGGGCCCGGTCCAGGGCCCGCTCGAGGAGCCGGCCCTCCACCCTCCGGTGGGCTTCCCGGGCCATCGCCTCGAAGGTGTCCTCGGCGGGCCACCCGATCACGAGGGGCTCCACGAGGCCGAGGCCGAGGTCCCGGAACCCCCGCACCAGCGGCCCCTTCTGCAGGCGCGCCGTCCGCTGCGCCAGGTCCTCCAGCTCCCGGAGGTTGCCGGGCCAGGGGTGTTCCAGGAGCTCCCGCTCCGCCCCGCGATCCAGCTGGGGACTGAGGCGGCCCTCCCGCTGGCAGGCCCGATCGAGGCAGAGCCGGAAGAGGGGGAGGATGTCCTCCCGCCGATCCCCGAGCCCCGGCACGCGCAGCTCCAGGACCCCGAACCGCTCCCGGAGCCGGAGGGACGGCAGGCCCTGGGCCCCCGCGGACCACCGGACGCCCGGCTCCTCCACTTGGCGGGCCAGGGCTTCCGCCACGGCCTCGCCCGCCTGATCCAGCCCCTGGAGGAAGGCGCTGCCCCCCAAGGCGTGACGGAGGCGGGCTTCGGGAACCCCCTCGGGCCCCAGGCCCTCCACAGCCACGCTCAGGTAGGGGGCCCGGGGGTGCCTGAGGGCATGGAGCCGCCGCGCGGCGCGGCCCTTCCCCGCCCCGGCGGGCCCCAGGAAGAGCACGGGCACCGTGGCCTCCGCGGCCCGGCGGAGCGCCTCATCCAGCGCCCGCATGGCGGGGCTGACGGCGATCCAGGGTTCCTGGAGGCTGGGCGGCGGCGCCTGGGCCAGGGCCCGGAGCCGATCCAGCAGGGCCAGGAAGGCCGCCAGCTCGAAGGGCTTGGGCAGGAAGTCATCGGCCCCCGCCTGCACGGCCTCCACGATGTCGCGGGCCTCCGCGAAGGCGCTCATGAGCAGCACCCGGAGCCCCGGCTGAAGGCGCTTGGCCCGCTGGATCAGCTCCAGCCCCGAGAGCCCGGGCAGGCGCAGGTCCGTGCACAGGAGGTCGAAGGCGTCCGCCTCGAGGTGGGCGAGGGCCTCCCGGGGGTCTCCGGTCTCGGTCACTTCGAACCTGGAGTCCGCGAGGGCCTGCACCAGCAGGCGGCGGAAGCTGTCCTTGTCCTCCACCAGGAGGAGTCGCATGGCTAGCCTCCGCAGCCGGAAATGAAGCGCCGGCTCTGTGCCTCCGCCTGGAGCTCGAACAGCGTCGTTCCGGTGACGAGCTGCAGGTCATGGGCCTTGGCCCACTTCTCGAAGGCGGTCTTCTCCTTGTACACCCACTCCACGGCCCACTTGAGGCTGGGGAGCGCCGCGGAGAGCAGCTCGGGAAAGGGCATCGGATCGTCCTCCTGCATCCCCAGGGAGGTCGCCTGGATCACCCCCACGGGGCGGAGGGACGCCAGGGTCTCCGGCATGGGACGGGCCCGGCGCGTGACCTGGATGATGGTCATGCCCATGGCCTCGGCCACTTCCCGGCTCGCCCCCGCCACCCCCCCATCGCCCAGGAGGAGCACGGGCCCCCGCGGGAGCCCCTTCAGCTCGCTGCGGAGCGCCTCGAGGTCCGTGTTGAGGCCCTCCCAGGGATCCCCGGGCCCGCGCCGCCACAGGGTGTTGAGGGGTCCCCGCAGGCCGAGGGCCTTGGGGAGGCTCTGCTTGAGCGGCGCGGTGATGGAGGCCCCCAGGACCGGGAGCGCCTCGAGGGCCTCCACCGCCTCGTCGGCTTCATCGCATTCCAGGGGCAGGTACACCAGGTCCTTCCAGGACCGCTGGAATCGGGGCGTGTGGTACTCGGGGCTGCGGCTGTGGAGCACGGGGGAACCGATCACCCCGCAGATCCCATGATCCTTGTGGAGCTTGGCCACCCGCCAGCTGCGGAGGGTCCCCAGGGGCAGCTGGCCCGGCGCCCCCGCAGGCCCGTCGTCGGGGCACGCATAGGTGAAGGCCCCGCTCCAGGCCCCCTGCATGACCCGGCTCACCATGCCCTTCGGGCCCATGAGGAAGGCGCTCAGGCGGATCTCGTGATCATGGGCCCAGGCCAGGGGGGCCTTGAGGCGGGCGTTGTCCGCCAGCCGCCGGGCCGTGCCGACCCACTTCCAGGCGTCCCCCTCCGGGAGGGCCTTGAGGCGCTCCTCCAGGTCGAAGGTCCCCTCCGGCACGTGGACGCTCCGCAGGAGGCGCGTGTGCGTGCGGTGCGCCTCGAACCAGGCTGGGACCTTGAGTTCCCACTCCAGATCCAGCCAGGCGGGACGGGCATCCGCGGCGCGCTTCAGGTGGGTCAGCCGCCCGAGCTCATCCCCATCCGGCCAGCGGCCGCCCTCGGACACCCGGCGGCAGGTCACGAGGCAGCGGCGCTGGAGCAGGTGAACCATCTCGGCGGGATCCCGATCCGGCCAGAGGTCCAGCCGGAGCTCGGGCAGGGCGTCATCCCCCAGCCGCTTGCCGTAGAGCAGCCCCACCTCCGGATCCGGGTGGGTGAGGGTGACGATGTAGAAGGGGAGCGGCGTCATTGGACCTTCCGCTTGGAAGCCTGCCAGACCGCCTCCATCTCATCCAGGCTCCGGTGCTCCCAGCCGCCCTGGGCCCGGGCATCGTCCTCCACATGGGCGAAGCGTCCCCGGAACCGCACCATCTGCTTGCGAAGGGCCGCGTCGGGATCCACTCCCTTCCGCCGGGCCCACTGCACGAGGGAGAACAGCACATCTCCGAACTCCGACTCCACCCGCTCCAGGTCCGTCTCAGCCTGGAGCTCGGCGATCTCCTCCTTCACCTTGTCCAGCACGCCCTCCAGGTCAGGCCACTCGAAGCCCACCTTGGCGCAGCGCTTCCCGATCTCCATCGCCTCGTCCAGGGGGGAGAGGTGGGCGGTGCCCTCCAGCAGCCGCTTCTCGGAGGGGAGCCCCTTGGCCTTCCGCTCCTCCGCCTTGATGGCGTCCCAGTTGACCAGGACCTCCTCGGAGCCTGCCACCGCCACGTCGGCGAAGAGGTGGGGGTGGCGCCGCACCAGCTTCTCCACGATGGTCCGTTCCACATCCGCCAGGTCCCAGGCGCCGCGATCCGCGGCCATCTGCGCATGGAAGACCACCTGCAGCCAGAGGTCGCCCAGCTCCTCCTGGAGGTGGGCCTCGGAAGCCGGATCGCCGGGCCGGTGGGCGGCCAGGGCCTCCAGCACCTCGGCGGTCTCCTCCCGGAGGTGCCGCATCAGGCTCTGGTGGTCCTGCTCCAGATCCCATGGGCAGCCCCGCTCGGGGTGCCGCAGGCGGCTCATGAGGGCGCGGAGGGTCGTGGGGGCCATGGAAGATTTTCACCACGAAGACCGCGAAGACCACCAAGGCTTTTCTTCGCGGCCTTGGTGGTCTTCGTGCTGGTCCGATCAGACTACTTCTTCAGGAAGCCCCGCTTGCGCATGAGGGCGTCGGTGTTGACGTCACGGCCTCGGAAGGCGCGGAAGGACTCGCCCTGGTCGCGAGTGTTGCCCACGGAGAGGATCTCCTTCTTGAACTTCGCGGCCACGGCCTTGTCCCAGGGCCCCTTCCCTTCGAGGAAGGCCTCCCAGGCGTCGGCGGTCAGGGAGTCGCTCCAGAGGTAGGCGTAGTACCCGGCCTCGTAGCCACCCACACCGCCGCTGAAGATGTGGCCGAACTGGGGGATGCGGTGGCGCATCACGATCTCCTCGGGCATGCCCAGCTTGCCGAGTTCCTCCTTCTCGAAGGCGGTGGGATCGATGGTCGCGCCCCCGGCCATGTGCAGCTTCATGTCGATGACGGCGGAAGCGAGGTACTCCATGGTGTGGAAGCCCTCGTTGAAGGTGCCGGCCTTCTTGATCTTGGCCACCAGCTCCTGGGGGAGCGGCTTGCCGGTCTGGTAATGCAGGGCGAACTTGGTGAGCACCTCGGGGGTGTCGAACCAGTGCTCGTTGATCTGGGAGGGGAACTCCACGAAGTCCCGGGCGGTGTTGGTACCGGAGACGCTGGGGTAGTGGCAGTGGGAGAGCAGGCCGTGCAGGGCGTGACCGAACTCGTGGAAGAGGGTGCGCGCGTCATCCCAGGAGATGAGCACCGGCGATCCGGGGGCGCCCTTCACGAAGTTGGAGTTGTTGGAGACGATCGGGGAGAGGGCCTTGGCCCCCATGTGCTGCTGGGTGCGGTACTCGTTCATCCAGGCGCCGGAGCGCTTGCCTTCCCGGGCGAAGGGGTCGAAGTACCAGAGCCCCACGTGCTGGCCCTTGCCGTCCTTCACCTCGTACACGGTGACATCGGGGTGCTGCACCTCGATCCCCTTGAGCAGGGTGAAGTGCAGGTCGTAGAGCTGGCCGGCCGCCCAGAACATGCCCTCCCGGAGCTTGTCCAGCTGCATGTACGGCGTCACTCCCGTGAGGTCCAGGTCGTACTTGGCCTTGCGGACCTTCTCGGCGTAGAAGCGGTAGTCCCAGGGGGCAATCTTGATCCCCGCCTTCTCCTCGTCGGCCAGGGCCTGCATGGCGGCCACATCGGCCTTCACGGCGGCGGCGCCGGGCTTCCACACGGCTTCCATGAGGGCCACGGCCTTTTCGGGGGTGCCGGCCATGGACTGCTCCACCGCCCAGTGGGCATGGGTCTTGTAGCCCAGCAGCTGGGCGCGTTCGAAGCGGAGCTTCAGCATCTCGGTGACGATGGCCTTGTTGTCGGTCTTCCCGCCGTTGTCACCACGGCTGATGAAGGTGCGCCACACCTTCTCCCGCAGGGTCCGGTTCTGTGCATAGGCGAGGAAGGGATCCACGGCGGAGCGGGTGTTGTTGATGACCCACTTGCCCTGGAGACCGCGCTTCTCCGCGGCCCGGGCGGCGGCCCCCTTCAGGTCGTCGGAGAGGCCGGCCAGGTCCTCCGCCTTCTCGATGACCGTGAACTGCTCCGTCTCATCGGCCAGCTGGTTCTGCCCGAACTGGGCCGCCAGCGAGGCGAGGCGCTGGTTGAGGGTGCCCAGCTTCGCCTTCTGCTCGGGGTTCAGCTTGGCCCCGCTGCGCACGAAGTTGACGTAGTACACCCACACGAGGCGCTGCTGCTCCTTGGTGAGCTTGGCCTTCGCGGGGCTGGTGTAGACGGCCTCCACCCGCTTGAAGAGGGGACCATTCTGCACGATCTCGTCGGCGAAGGCCGCGAGCTTAGGGGCCATCTCCTCCTCCACCTTCGGGATGACGCCCACGCTCAACGTGCCGGCGTGCACCCCGAACAGGATGTTCACGCGATCCAGCTCGGCACTGGACTGCTCCAGGGCGAGGATGGTGTTCTCGAAGGTGGCGGGCTTGGGGTTGTCCACGATCTTCTTGATCGCCGCCCGCTGGGCGTCCATGGCGTGCTGGTAGGCCGCGGGGAACTCCTCGGGCTTGACCGCGGACCATGCGGGCATGCCGCCGAAGGGGCCCTTCCAGGGGGCGAGCATGGCGGGGGCATCGGACTTGGGCTTCACGGGAACTCCAGCGGTGGCGACACCGGCGAGCACCAGGCAGGCGCCGAGCAGGGGGAGGGGACGGGGGGCCATGGGGGGGTCCTTTTCGAATCCGGCCGCCGGGGGCGAACACCGCCAGAGGCCTTGGGGGGGCAAAGGTCCATTGGACCGGGGGGGAAACACCCCGGTCAAGGATGGAAGTCCCAAGTCGTCGCGGGGAATCAGCCCAGCTTCACGGTGCCCAGGATCCCCCGGGGATCCAGGTGGGCCTTGAGGGCCCGGGCCAGGGCCTTCACGGGCTCCGGGGTGAAGCGGTCGTAGCTGGCCTGGTTGTGGGGGCCCACGCCGTGCTCGGCGCTGTAGGAACCCTGGAAGCCCTCCACGCAGAGGCCGTAGATGCGGGGCTGCAGCTCCGCGATGAGCTCCACGGTGGGCTTGGGGGCCTCCGCTTCCTTCCACACCAGGTTCAGATGGGTGCCGCCATCCCCCCAGTGGCCGAAGTCGCAGACCCGGATGAAGGGGTGGCTCTGGGCCAGCTCGCGCACCACGGCCTCCCGGAAGGCGGCCATGCGGCTGCGGGGCACGCTGAGGTCGAAGGCCAGCACCTTCCCCTCGTGCCGAAGGCTCTCGCTCACGTGGTGGCGGATGGCCCAGAAGTCCTCGGCCTTGCCCAAGAACACGTCGAGGATGCCCTCGCCGGCCGCGGTCTCCAGGAAGGCGCCGAGGCTGCCCTCCAGCAGGTCACCCAGGGCCAGGGCCTCGGCGGGCAGGGTGCTGCTCAGCTCCACCAGGGCCGTGAAGGGGGCCGGGGCCGCGGCGCCGTAGGGATTGCGAAGGGTGGGGTGATGGGTGAAGACCGGGCTGAAGGCTTCGGCGCTGATGACCTCGTAGGCGCTCAGCACATCACCCAGCTGAGCCTCCAGGGCCCGCAGGAGCGCCAGCACGGCCTCCCCATCCTGGGCGGCCACCATGGCCACGGCCTGCTGCTTGGGCTTGGGCACCACCTGCACCACGGCGCCGGTGACCACGGCGAAGGCCCCGAAGGTGCCGGCCATGAGCTGGCCCAGGTCCAGGCCCGTGTTGTTCTTGCGGAGGCGGTTCAGGGCGTCCACCACGGTACCGTCGGCCAGCACCAGCTCCACGCCCAGCAGGTTGCGGCGCACGTCGCCGTACTTGAGCAGGCGGGTGCCACCGGTGTTGGTGACCACCATGCCGCCGATGGAAGGGTCCGCGCCCAGGTCGATGGGGTAGAAGAGGCCGTGGGGCTCCAGGGCCCCGTTGAGCTGGCTCAGCAGCACGCCGCCGTCCACCAGAGCCGTGCGGTCCGTGGCGTCCACCTCCAGCCGCTTGGCGAGACGCTCCAGGGAGAGCACCAGCATGTGGCCGGAGGCGTCGGGCGTGGAGGCGCCCACGAGGCCCGTGTTGGCGCCCTGGGGCACCACCTTCACGCCGTGGCGGTGGCAGAAGGCCAGGACCTTCGACACCTCCGCCGTGGTGCCGGGGCGAGCCACGGCCAGGGCGCGGCCCTGGCCGTAGCGCCAGCCCTGCTCGTACTTGGCGAGGTCGGGGCCTTCGGTGAGCAGGGCGTCGGCGCCCAGCAGGGATCCCAGTTCGGCCTTCAGCTGCGCAGCTTCCATCCTCAGCACTCCACGCTGGTCATCTTGAAGATGGCCTGGGCGTTGGAGCTGTCAAAGCTGAGATCGAGGATTCCGGTCGATGTCTCGTGTCGGGTGATGAACTCGTGGAAGGAGCCGGGCACCACCTTCGCCGCCAGGGCACCGCCCTCGGCCACGAAGAGGCGCTCCACCATCGCGGCCCGGAAGGCGGTCTGGATCACGCGGCCCTCGGAGCCCACCTCGAGCTGCTCCTTCATGGGCCGGCCGAGGTCCTTCTGGGCCTGGGCCACGGCGGCCACGTCGGCCACGCGGTCGGTGGCGTGGTTGAAGGCGTTGCCCTCGGTGGCGATCCAGGCCATCTCCTTGCTCTCGGCCAGGAGGGTCTCGTAGTCCGCCAGGGTGGGTTCTTCGTGCTGGCGGTCGAAGCAGGCCACCAGGTTGGGCAGCAGGCGCACAGCCTGGGTGAGGGGGAGCTCGCCCTCGGCGCCCAGCACCTCCAGGAGGTTCAGGGCCCAGGTGGGCAGCGGGTCCACGCTGGTGGACACCACGCGCTGCACGGCCTCCTGGAAGGCGGGGCTGAAGCGCTCGGGGTGCAGCTCGGATACGAAGAACTGGGGGATGCCCGCCGGCAGGTCCTGGTGGGCGTAGGCGCGGCCCGTCATGCCCAGGCGGTCCAGGGGGTAGACCCCGGCCACCGTGTAGCCCAGGGGGCGCAGCACCCGGGCGATGGCCTCCTCCCCGGCGGGCAGCTGCCCGCAGGGGGCGGCCACGGTACGCAGGGCGCCGTGGTCGAAGGTGAGCTGGCGACCCGCCCGCACGGCGTCGCGCACGTAGGCCTGGGCCATGGGGACCCGCTTCATCACGTCCTCCACCAGCAGGAGGTTCAGGGCCATGGCCAGCTCGGCCCGGGTGATGCGGCCATCGTCCTCGCGCTTCAGTTCCTCGGGCACCGCCACGGCGGTCAGGAGGGTGGTGGCCCGGCGGGTGCCGGCCACGTCTTCCAGGAGGGTCCAGAGGGCGGTGTTATGCATCTGAAGCATGTCCAAGATCTCCCGGCATCCCGGCGTCCATTGCCTGAACGTCCTTGTGCCTTGGATCATCTTTCGGCATGGATGTGACGGGTCACAAACGAATTGTTCGCATCACTTCATGCGTTATACTCATGGTGTGGCCCGCCTCCTCCCCTCCCTGCCCGGCCTCCAGGCCTTCGAGGCGGCGGCCCGCCTGGGCAGCTTCACCCGGGCCGGCCAGGAGCTGAACCTCACCCAGGGGGCCGTGAGCCGGGCCGTGGCCAGCCTGGAGGCGGAAGTGGGCGTGCCCCTCTTCGAGCGGGTGCGCCAGCGCATCCGCCTCACGCCCGCCGGGGAGGCCTACGCCGCCAAGGTGGGGCCCCTCCTGGCCCGCCTGGAGGCCGCCACCCTGGAGGTGAAGGCCTCCCGGGGCGAGGGGGGTCTCTTGAACCTGGCCATCCTCCCCACCTTCGGCACCCGCTGGCTCATCCCCCGCCTGCCCGCCTTCGCCCGGGCCCACCCGGAGGTGCAGGTGGCCTTCCACACCCGCCTCTACCCCTTCGACTTCGAGGCGGAGGAGCTGGACGCCGCCATCCACCTGGGCGAAGGCCGCTGGCCCGGGGCCCGCCTGGACCGGCTCTTCGACGAGGAGGCGGTGGTGGTGGCCAGCCCCCGACTGGCCTTCGCCGACCCCCTCGCCGGCCCCGGCGACCTGGCGCGCCACACCCTGCTCCAGATGGCCACCCGGCCCCAGGGCTGGGAGGAGTGGCTGGACGCCAATGACGTCCAGGGCGTGGAGGGCCGACGGGGCCCCCGCTTCGAGAGCCACCTCATGGTCATCCAGGCCGCCAAGGCGGACCTGGGCTTCGCCCTGCTGCCCACCTTCCTGGTGGAAGAGGAGCTGCTCAAGGGCGAGCTGGTGGAGCCCTTTCCGGACACCCGGCTCCGCGGTCTCCGCAGCTACTGGTTCGCCACGCCCGCGCACCTCGCCGAACGCCCCGCCGTGCGGGCCTTCCGCCAGTGGCTGCTGTCCGAAACGGAACATCCCTGAGAGGAGCTCCCATGCGCGCCCTCCGCTTCACCACCCCCGGCCCGGTCCTGGAGTCCCTCGACCTCGTGGACGTCCCCACCCCCGAGCCCGGTCCCGGGGAAGTTCGGCTCCGCATGGGCCTCCGTCCCATCAATCCCTCGGATCTGCTCCAGGTGCAGGGGGTCTACGGTCGCATGCCCAGGCTTCCCGCCACCGCCGGGCTGGAGGGGGTGGGGGTCGTGGAGGCCCTGGGCCCCGATGTGGGCGGCTGGAAGGTGGGCGATCGCGCCGTGCCCCTGGGGGCCCAGGGCACGTGGGCCGAGGCCCTCGTCACCCCCGCGGACAACCTGGTCCCCCTGCCCCCGGAGCTGCCCGAGGCCCAGGCGGCCCAGCTCATCGTGAACCCCCTCACCGCCTGGCTCATGGCCGGGGAGCTCGGGCTGGGCCCGGGCATGACCCTGCTCCAGAGCGCCGCCGCCTCGGTGGTCGGACAGGTGATGATCCAGCTGGCCCGGCTGCGGGGCTTCCGCTGCGTGAACCTCGTCCGCCGCCCGGAGCAGGTGACTCACCTCTGGGAACTGGGCGCGGAATCGGTGATATGCACCTCTGACCCCGACTGGCGGGAGGCCCTCGCCCAGGCCCTCCCCCAAGGGGCGGAGGCCGGCGTGGACGCGGTGGGCGGCGCCCTGGGGGGGGAGATGGTGAAGGCGCTCAAGCCCGGAGGCACCCTCCTGGTCTACGGGGCCCTGAGCATGGAGCCCCTGCAACTGCCCGGGGGGCAGCTCATCTTCCGCACCGCCACCGTGCGGGGATTCTGGTTGACCGCCTGGAAGCAGCGCACGCCGAAGGCCGAGCGGGACCGCCACTGCGCTGAACTCGCCGCGGCCATGGTGAAAGGGGAGGTGGTCTGTCCGGTGGAGGCGATCCACCCCCTGGCCCAGTGGCGGGAGGCTCTCCGTCAGGCCCAGACCCCCGGCCGCCGGGGGAAGGTGCTCCTGGGGCCCTGAACCCCGGGAACAAGGAGGGCGCTCCGGGCATCCAAAGACCGATCCCGTTCCTTGAACCTGAAGAGACGCCCATGCCCCGAGGCCGCGAGCGCATCCTTGTCTACATCCATGAGCGCGATGAGCGCGGCCGGCCCGTGGTGAAGGCGCGGGAGGCCGCTCCGGGGCCCGCCTCCACGGAGGAGCCCACCCTGCCGACCGAGAACTTCAGTTCCTAGCCTCGAAAGTCGATGGATTCCACGGGTCAGTCCTGACCCTCCCATCCGAAGGCCACACATGGGCAGGCTCCGATGGAACGAGGCCTTCAGCGTGGGGGACCTGCACCTGGACTCGGAGCACCGCGTCCTCCTGGGGCTCATCAACCGCCTGCATGAAGTGGAAGGGCAAGGGGAGCAGATCCTCGCCAGCGCGCTGCAGGACCTCGTGAACTATGCGGAAGTCCACTTCGGCCATGAGGAGGCCCTCATGGAGGAGGGAGGGTTCCCTGAGCTGGTGGCCCACCGGGCCCTCCACGACCGCTTCCGGCACCAGCTGGCCGGCCTGATGACCCAGGCGAACGCCAATGACCCCGCCCTCCTGGAGGAGCTCCGCCAGTTCCTGGCGGCCTGGTGGCGACACCACATCCTCGAGGAGGACCGGCGCTACCGGCCCTACCTCCCCTGAAACCACGGGCCGCCCCAGGGCGGCCCGTGTCGCGTCGGGTGCAAGCGCGCTCGCCTAGTTCCGCAGGGGCTTGCCCTTGGTGAGGATGCTGTCCATGCGGGCCTGGGTC